>DASTVV010000200.1:0-9203 GCA_035758925.1 Gemmatimonadaceae bacterium | reverse complement strand
AGGTCTCGACAGCGAGGCTCACGATGCCCGTTCGGCGATCGAATGAAACGGTGAGAACCCTCTCCCTGAGAAACCGAATTCCCTCAAACAAGGTCTTGCCGTAGTCGCCCTTGTCGATCTCATACAGATCGATCAGCGTGCCGCTTTGCGGCTCCCCGCCCGGAATGGAATACCGATGAAGCACGATCGGCTGCAGCAGCTCCTGAGTTCCCAGCAGACTTGCGTAGAAATCGGGCGAAGCGCCTGGGTCGCCAGAGATACTCACCCCAAACTGGCCGGCGAGGCTCGCAAGTGAGCCGCCCGGAAGCGGACTGGCCGCAGGTGTGAACGACACACTCGATGTGTAGGTCCGTCGCTGAACAAGTGTCAATCCAACTGCCAGGACTGCTCCGATCAGTGGCAGAACGACAAGACGCCGACGGTTGTGCAGAAACAACGCAAGGACGTCCAACCAACTCGGGTCATCGACAGTCTGGCCAAACGCTTTGGCCGACGGCGCTGTGCTCTCGAGAGCAGGTGGTTCCTGCTTGATTGCCGTCATATGGCATCCGAACGAAGAATGAGCGCCATTGCCTAGCGGGTCGCGATCGCGAGAATCGCGACCATGCTTGCCAGCACCTGCGCCGTGGCGCCTACTATCGCCGTCCAATCCTTCTTGTCGTTCGGGTCCTTCGCTGGCACCACAACAACGGCGCCAGGCAGTGGATCGGGTCGACCATCAGGAATCATGAACGACCGCTGCTTGTACGGCTCCACGACGCCGCTCGGCTGCTGCACGTACGCGCGCTTCTTGTCCGCATTGTACGTCAGACCGCCCGCCGCATCGATGTAGTAGTCGATGTTCTTGCCCGGACGATACGCCACCGCGATCGGCGAGTGCACCGCGCCGCGCACGTCCACCACGAACCGCTGCGGTGGCACGTACAGCGTATCGCCCGCGAGCATCACGATGTTGTCGCGATACGAGGTGTCCCGCATCACGTGCTCGAGATCGAACCCGATCCGCCCAACTTTGCGATCGGGCCGGGTGAACACGGCCCCAGCGGGATACGCGACCGACGTGAGCCCACCGGCCCGCCGGATGACATCCGAAACGCGCTCGGACTTCGAGCGCAGCACGTAGTTCCCCGGGAACGTCAGCTCTCCAATGAGCGTCACGGTGCGCTCCAGCTGCCAGTCGGGCTGCTGCAGGATCAGGACGTTGTCGTACGCCTGAAGCGTCACCTCGGGCGCACCGCTCGCGCGCGCGGGCAGTCCCGCGGGCCCGCTGTACTTCCCATCCAGTCCGCGCTCGAGCAGGTACGTCGAGTCGAGCGTCACATCCAGCGTCACCGCCAGCGCACCATTGGTCCGGTTGGCCGGCACGCGCGCGATCTCGGCATGGTCGAGATACGCGCCGTCGTCCAGGCCGCCCGAGTAGTGCAGCACGTCGCGCAGGGTCATCCCTTCGCGATACGGATACCGTCCCGGCTTCCGCACGGCGCCGGTCACCACCACATAGCGGTCGGGCCGGAAATCGGAGACGCCGAACACGGTGATGCTGTCGTCTTCCTGGAGCGTGAGATCGTTCACCAGCGTGCCGAGGGTGTCGCGGAAGGCGGCGCGCAGCTCGCTGCGCGACTCGTCGAAGGCCAGGCGGCTGATCTGCACGCCCTTCACTTCCGGCCGCACGCCACCGGCCAGGCGCAGCGCGTCGGACAACTTCATCCCGTCCTGATAGCCCTGATTCCCGGGCTGCCATACGGCGCCCTGCACGCTGATGCGATTGCGCACCTTGTTCGCGATGCCGAACACCTGCACCTGATCGCCGTCCTCGAGCGGGAAGCGCGTGCCGCCGCCCGCGCCGTTCAGCGCCAGCGCCTCGGACGTCACGTCCAGCACGGTGCGATCGCGGCCGCCGGACGTGCGCTGCTGCGGCGGCACGATGCGACGCACCAGCACGCGACGACGGCTGGCGTCGGCCTTGAAGCCGCCGGCGAGGTGCATCAGGTCGTCGAGAGTTTCTCCTGCCGACAGCTCGTAGATGGCGGGCCGCACGACTTCGCCGGTGATCTCGACGCGCGGGCCATGCACCGGCACGAACACGACGTCGCCGGTCTCGAGCCGCACGTCCTTCGTGGCGTCGCCCCGGGATAGATACGAATAGATGTCCAGCTCACCGACGACCTTGCCGCCGCGACGCAGCTGCACGCTGCGCAGGCCGCCGTTGTCGGTGGGACCGCCCGCCGCGTACAGCGCGGTGAGCATCGTGCCGGCGCTGGAGACCTGGTAGCTGCCGGGCGTGGTGACGTCACCGACGACGAACACCTGGTTGCTGCGCAGCCGCGCGACGGTGACGAACAGCTTGGTGGACGCTTCCGCCCCGCGGCCCAGCCCCGAGTAGACGCTGCGCAGCCGGCGATACAGCACGTCGGTCAGCTGCTCGAGCGTGAGGTTCGCGACGTAGATCTGCCCCACCTGGGGAATGACGATGAATCCCTCGCGCGTGACCTCGAGGGAGTAGGAGTTCTCGACACCGCCCGTCAGGATCAGCGCGATGACGTCCCGCGGGCCCAACTTGTAGCTGGCGTCCACGGGGCCGGCGAGGTCGGGCTCGAACTGGGACGTGCCGCGGCGAAAGACATCCAGGCCGTAGATGCGGCTTGGTGCTGCCAGGGCGGTGAAGCCGATGGTTCCCGCGGTCGTGCCCGGAGCTGGACTCGTGGCCGCCTGGTACGGCGAGAGAGTCCCCGGCCGTGGGACGCCGGTCTGGCCGGCCAGCAGCTCGCCGTCGCCGCGCAGGCGGCTCAGCGAGTCCTGCTCCTGCGAGTCCACCAGGCCCAGATAACGAACGGCGCGCATGACATCGTCGCTCGGCGCGCCAGGATTCGCGTCCGCGGCGCCGGGCATGTACGAATCCAGCAGGGTGTCCGGATAGCCGGCAGCGCGCAGGCGAGCCCGAATCTGGTCCGACGTGAGCCCGCTGGAGCCGATCCGCGCCCTCACGGCGGCGGCCACGCTGGGCGACTGCAGCGCTCGCTGCGCCTGCTCAGGCGTGGGGAGCTGCTGCGCGCCGGACGGCAACGCAAGCAAATGGGCCGCGATCGCAGCGAGGCCCATGGGTATGACTGACTTCAACTTCGACATCGGTACGGCTCGGGGGAGACTTCTGCGCGGGAGGTACATAAGGTAGTCCGCGTACCTGACGACGTCCTCCCCTTCTGGGGCACGTCGCACCGCCATAGAGGAGCGGCCGCTACGGAGCCGACCCGAGCGGATTGACCACGCGAATGAACTGGAACTGGTGGAAGTCGACGTCGGCGGTGCGGATCTCCTCGACGCCGTGCTCTTTCATGAGAACCGCCGTGTGAAAGTCATGTACCATGTTTCCCGCGAGCCTCGGGTGCAATTCGGCGGTCTCGCGCAAGACGTCCGCATGCCGGTCGGTCTCCACCAGGATCCCCGCCTGTGGCACCGATATCGCCAGCTCCAGCCATCGGCGGGCGGTGGGCAGGTCCAGCGGCTGGGGGAATACCCGGGGATGGGTGCTGACGCGCAGAAACTCGTACACAATTCCCCACGTCAGAAACCACGAGCGTTCGCCCTGGCGCCATTCCTCGAGCAGGGCGCGGGCAGCTGCATGATCCGTCGAGTCAGGATTGACCGCGTAAAGCAACAGGTTCGTGTCGACGACGAACACGGTTCAGCGCGACTCCATGGCTGCGTACAGCGCGTCACGATCCGCGAGGTTCGCCATGGGACGGCCCATGCGATGCACCGGGAGTGGGGGCGGCGGCGTCTGGCCTCCGGCGCGGCTCTCGAGCCCCCGACGCAACACCTCCGCCACCACCGCGGAGAGCGTCGTGCCACGGCGCGCAGCACGGCGCTTGAGCTCGCGGACGATGTGGTCCGGAATAATGAGCGTAGTCTTCATATGAAAAAACATACAAAGAGTATGCGAAGGACGGCAACTGGCGGGCTCCGGGGCGACGACTAGTGCTTGAGAACTGGCGCGTCCGACGGAGTCGGCTTTTGCCGCAGCGCGCCGCCCGATCGGCGGCCGAGCACGGTTCGCACTTCGCTGGTCTGCACGGGCGGGCAGCAGAGGTAGCCCTGCCACATCTCGCAGCCCTGCGCCCTGAGGAACTCCAGCTGCGCCGGGTTCTCGACGCCCTCGGCGATGACGGTGAGGCCCATGGACTTCGCCAAAGCGACCACAGCGGCCGCGATGGCCGCGTCGTCCGGGTCGAGCACCAGGTCGCGCACGAAGGACGTGTCGATCTTGAGGGCGTCCACGGGGAAGACGCGCAGCACCGAGACCGAGGAGAAGCCCGTGCCGAAGTCGTCGATGGAGATCCGGATGCCAAGGTCTCGAAGGGCGCGCAGGCGGTCGATGATGGCCGGCTCGGATTGCGTCGCGCTCATCTCGGTGATCTCGAATTCCACGGCGGAGGCGGGGACGCCGGTCTCCGCGAGGATGAGACGCACGGTGGCGACGAAGTCGGATTCCTTGAGCTGTCGGCTCGAGATGTTCACCGCGAGCCGCAGGTCCCGATAGCCCGTCGCGCGCCACTCCGCCAGCTGGTTGCAGGACGTCCGCAGCGCCCACTCGCCGATGGGCACGATGAGGCCCGTGGATTCCGCGAGCCTGATGAACTGCTCGGGACGCACGAGCCCCAGCACCGGATGCCGCCACCGGAGCATCGTCTCCAGCGAGCAGATCTGGTTGTCGGACGTCTGGACGATGGGCTGATAGTGCAGCTCGAACTCGAACGTCTCCACGGCGCGGCGCAGCGCGCTCTCGAGCGCCAGCTGCTCCGCCGCGTGGGCGTTCATCTCCGGCGTATAGAGCTGGAGCAGGTCGTTGCCCTGGGACTTGGCGCGGTACATCGCGGTGTCGGCGTTCTTCACCAGCGTGTCGGCGGATTCGCCGTCGTCCGGGTAGACGGCGATGCCCATGCTGCAGGACACGAACAGCTCGCGGCCCTCGATCTGGAGCGGCTCGCGGATGGCGTCGCGCACCTTCTGCGCGACGTGCACGGCGTCCTCGACGCCCTTGATCGCGGTGGTGATGAACACGAACTCGTCGCCGCCCATGCGCGCCACCGCATCCGCCTCGCGCAGGACGCACGTGACGCGCGACGCGACCGCCTGGAGCACCTTGTCGCCCGCCGAGTGTCCCAGCGAGTCGTTGATGACCTTGAACCGGTCGAGATCGATGAAGTAGACGGCCAGCTTGAAGCGGTCGCGGCGCGCCTGATAGATGGCGCGCGTGAGGTGGTCCAGCAGCAGCTTGCGGTTGGGCAGCCCGGTGAGCGGATCGTGGTACGCCAGCTGCGCGATCTCCTCGGTGGTGCTGAGCACGCGCGTGTGCTCTTCCTCGAGGAGCCAGATCACGATGCCAAGCCCCATCGCGAAGACGAGGACGAAGTCGATGAATCCGCTGTAGAGCGCGTAGTTGGACTGCGAGATGACGGCGCGGTTGAAGGCGCCGAGCCAGGAGAGGTGCAGTTGCGTGGCGGCGTACAGCGCGAACGAGCCGCCGACGAAGGCACGGCCGAGTCGCAGTCCGGGCTTCTCGCCGCGCGAGACGACGACCGCGACCGCGGCGGCGATGAAGGCAAGTCCGATGATCAGGCTGCGCAACGCGATGCGCGCCGAGAAGCGCGGCCCGAACGGATCCGGGTGGTCCGCGTGGTACGCCAGCGACGCGAGGGCGAACACGATGGCGACGCCGAAGATCCAGTTGCGCCGCTTGCGGATCAGCTCCGTCCAGTGATGTGAGACCAGCTCCGCGGCGCCGAACAGCAGCCAGGCGACGTGGACGTAGGCCGCGATCAGCGTCACGCTCGAAACCACCAGCCGCGTGACGGAGGTGGGTGACGCGACGTCGGCCAGGGAGATGGTGAGTCCCGAGCCGAAGAGCATGATGCAGAGGGCGGAGGCGGCGCGGGCCCAATGCAGCAGGAACGGCTTCCGGTAGGTGCGAGAGAGGAAGCCGAAGAGGACAGCGGCGAAGAGCGCGCCAGCTGCCTGGACGATATAGGAGATGAGAAAGGGCGACATACAGCCGTATTACAAGACGACCGAGGCCGATCGGTAGTATCTAGCTAACATTCGGGGCATATCGAGAATCGAACACGTGGCGCGACTGCGGTGCGAACGGCCATGACGGGACCAGCGTTGCGGGAGCCGAAAGTGCTGTCCCATCGTTGGATCTGGGTGGTACTCGGGGCCTATGCGATGGGCTTTGCCCTGTGGCCGCCGCGGCTGTTCCTGATCGTCGACGAGAGCGACTACGTCAATCAGGCGCTGGCGTTTGCGCGCGGCGCGCTCACGGTTCCGGGCGGCGTAATCTACCCCGCGGGCCACGTCGGGGTCATGAGCGACTATCCGCCAGGCACCGCGTTGCTCCAGGCGCCGTTCGTGGCCGCGTTCGGTTGGCAGGGGGCGTACGTGCTGCCCACCCTCGGGCTTCTGCTGGCAACCTACTTCACGTGGCGCTTGCTCCGCACGCTGGGGCTGCGCAGCGAGTTCGCGCTGCTGGTTCCCGCGTACGCTGGTTCGCTGTATTTCGGCCGCGCGGCGACGAGCGACGTCCCAAGCGCTGCCATTGTCGCGCTTGGCCTCTGGCTGCTCGCGGGAGCGGATCGCGGCGGGTGGGGGGGTGCCCGATGGTTCGCGGCTGGCGCCGTGATCGGTGCAAGCATTCTCGTTCGGGAGCTCAACATCGTGCTGCTCGCGCCGTTCGCGGTCGGCGCCATGGTGCGGCGCCGGTCTGTCTCATGGGCGTTGGTCGCCGGCATCGCGGTGGGGATCGCGGCACGCCTCGCCTTGTCGCAGGCCATGTTCGGATCCGCGCTCTACCTTCGTGATCCCGGCTATGGTTTCTCGCTCGACGGCGCGAGGACACGGCTTGGCACCGTCGCATTGCTGACCCTCGTGGTTTGTCCGTTTGCTGGCGTGCTGCCGCTGCTCTATCGCGGTTGGTTGCGCGCGGAAGCGATCGTCGCCACCGCCAGCTATCTGGCGATCCTCGTGTTCTACGAGTACGACAGCGTCCAGGAGAGCGGCCGCATCAAGGGGTTGATCCTCGCATCGAGGTTCCTGGTTCCCCTGATTCCGCTGACAGGGATGATGGCCGCTGACGTGTTTCCAAGAGGGTATGCGGCACTCTCGGTTCGAGGGCGAACTGCGACGCGGTGGCTGGTCAGATCATGGGCAACGGCAGTAGTCGTGCTCGCCTTTGCGCTTCACGCGGCGGTCTCGCGGGAAACCAACGTGGCGGCTTCAATCGTGCAAGCGATTCAGTCCCATACGTCCTACGACATACCGCTGATCACGAATCCCATGACGTCGATGAAGTACGTCAGTCCCGCGTACGGCGCGCGACAGCTGATCCTGCGCAACGCGATCGACAGCATGTCGCCGGCGGAGATAGGGCGCCGCTTCGGGCGGGCGAGCGTGGTGCTGTTGGATCGAAACGATGCCGAGAGGTTCGTGGCGGACGCCCTTGCCAATGAACGGACGCTGGCGAACCTCGCGCAACACTGCCTGCTCCGCAGGGTACTGGACCGTCGAGTGGCTTCGTGGGCACACCTGCGCATCTTCGAGATCTCTCATTGCGGTGCGTAGAGTGGCTCGCTGGACAATGATTTCAGGGCAAGCTTACTTGCAGTCCCGCGACGGCGCGCCCTCCACCACGCACGCGGGACAACCAGAGAACAGTACGTGACCAGCTCGCGGGTTCCCGCCCCCGACAGACGCGACGTGCGGAACACCCGTCGCGGCTCGGCGCATCTCAAGCGGCACGGTGCCCCCTGGGGCGCAGGGAACGCGACCCCGGATATCCTGCCTTCGTACGATGTGCGGGTGCGGCGGGAGCTGGCCCATCGCCGCTACATGGTGTCCGTGGCGCGCCAGGCGGTACGACAAGTCACGCTGCACGCGTTCGACGCGGTGGTCGTGATGCTGGCGGCGTGGACGGCCGGCCAGTTGTCGGGCGACAGGATCCTGCCGGCGGCGCCAAGGAGCTGGGTGGCGCTCGTCGCCTTCGTGCTCGTGGGCCTCAACGTCCGTGGCAGCTATCGGTCAGGTGCCGCGCGACGGGATTCTCGACGTCTCTTCACCGGCGTTCTGATCGGGACGGCGCTGGCCGCTCTGGCGAAGAGCTTCCCGGTGCCGTCACCGTACGGGCCGGGTCTCCAGTTTCTGGCGATCTTCGGGGTCGTCGCGCTCGCGGGACTCGTGGTGGAACGACACGTCGTCGATGCGCTCGTGCGCCAGGCATACGTGCGAGGCTTCGGCCTGCGCCGCGCGCTGGTGGTTTGCATGGGCCCGCAGGCGAGTGAAGTGATGTCCGGCCTGGTCACCAGGGCACGGGATGGCGGCGGCCTCGCCGAATCATTCGACGACCAGTTGATCGTCGGCTTCGTGACCCCGGACGAGCGGCGCGACGCTGGAGCGCTGGGCAGTCTCGCGCAGATCGAGGACATTCTCGATGCGCAGGACGTGAGCGAGGTGATCGTGGCGACGTCGCTGCGTACGGAAACCCTCATCGCCGTCTCGGAGGCGTGCTTCGAGCGCGGCCTTCGCATCCTCGTGATCGCGAACGCGCCGCAGACGTTCGGCGGGTGGGCGGAGCTCACGCACGTGGGACGCTGGCCCGCGTACCAGCTGCATCCCGCGCGGCTCGAGCTTCCCGCGCTCGTCCTCAAACGCGCCAGCGATCTCATTCTCGCCAGCCTGGGGCTCATCGTCACCACGCCCCTCATGCTGTTCATCGCCGGCTGCATCAAGCTGGAGTCGCGCGGCCCGGTGATCTTCCGCCAACGCCGCGTGGGCCTCGGCGGCCGCGAGTTCATGATGTGGAAGTTCCGCAGCATGCTGCACGAGGCCGAAGCGCGTCGCGAGGAGATCGAGCATCTGAACCCCTATGGCGATGGGCGCCTGTTCAAGCTGCGCTGGGACCCGCGCGTGACTCGCGTGGGACGTTTGCTGCGGCGGTTCAGCCTCGACGAGCTGCCCCAGCTGCTCAACGTCATGGCAGGCGACATGTCCCTCGTAGGTCCGCGCCCGCCACTGCCCGCCGAGGTTGGACGTTACGAGCCGCATCACTTCGTGCGGCTCAGCGTAGTGCCGGGCCTCACCGGCCCGTGGCAGGTGAATGGCCGCAACCTCATAACGGATTTCGAGGAAGTGGTCCGCTTGGAGCGTGCCTACAT
>DASTVV010000179.1:0-27099 GCA_035758925.1 Gemmatimonadaceae bacterium | reverse complement strand
GGTCTCACCTCGATGCCTGCTTCACCGAGTCGTTGCTTCGTTTCCCGCACGGTGGTCACGCCATCATGAAAGATCGACGCCGCGAGCACAGCGTCGGCGCCGGCGCGCAACGCGTCGAGCATGTCGTCGGGCGAACGCGCGCCCCCCGAGGCCACCACCGGTACACGCACGCGGCGCGACACCCCGGCAATGAGGTCCACATCGTAGCCGCACTGCGTGCCGTCGCGGTCGATGCTGGTGAGCAGGACTTCTCCGGCGCCCAATCGCGCCCCATCGACGGCCCACGTGATGGCGTCGAGCGCAGCGGGTGCGGTGCCCGCGCGCACCACGACCTCCCATCCAGCACCCCCACCCCCCCCCACAGCCGCGCAGTCGATCGAGAGCGTGACGCATTGCTGCCCGAACCGCGACGCGAGCTCGGTGAGCAGTTCCGGGCGTCGCACCGCAGCCGTGTTCACCGCGATCTTGTCCGCACCAACATCCAGCAACGCGGCAGCGTCGTCGACACTCGCGATCCCGCCGCCGGCCGTCAGCGGGATGCCGATCACGTCGCGCACGGCGCGGATCGTGTCCACCGCGTGATTGCGTCCATCGACGGTCGCGGACACGTCGAGGATCACCAGCTCGTCCGCGCCGTCCTCCTCATACCGTGCCGCAAGCTCCGTCGGGGAGCCGACGTCGCGCAGCCGCTCGAATCGTACGCCCTTCACGACGCGCCCCCCGCGCGTGTCGAGGCACGGAATCACCCGGCGCGTCAGCATGCGCGATACCAGCGGTCGAGCAGCGCCGCGCCCCACGCGCCGGAGAGCTCGGGATGGAACTGGCAGGCGAGTTGCGGACCGCGCTCGAGCGCCGCGACGAACCGCACATCGTGCGTCGCCCACGACGGCGTCCATCCGTCGCACGCGACGTCGACGTAGTACGAATTGGCGAAGAACGCATGCCCCTCTCGTACGAGCCCCTCGCGATTGTCCGGCAGCACGCGATTCCAGCCAAGCTGCGGCACAACCGACGTGCGCGGATACCGCCGCGCGTCCGCGGGAAGCACGCCGAGCCCCGTGATTGCCGGAGCCTCCTCACTGCCGCGCGCGAGGAGCTGCAGACCCAGGCAGACCGCGAGCAGCGGCCGTCCTGCCTCGACGCGTTCGCGGATGGATTCGGCCATCCCCGACTCGGTGAGACGCGCCATCACCGCGCCGAAGGCACCGACGCCCGGCATCACGGCGCGCGCGGCCCGGCGCGCGACGTCGGGGTCGCGCGTGGTCGCCGCCGGAACACCGAGCCGACGAAACGTCGCGCGGATCGATGCGAGGTTGGCGCTTCCGGTGTCGATCACCACCAGCCCGGGCGTCACGTCAGCACTCCCTTCGTGCTCGGAACGCCGGCGTTGTCCAGGCGCGCGGCCGCCGCGCGCAGCGCGAGCGCGACGGCCTTGAACGCAGCCTCCGCACGGTGGTGGTCGTTGTCCCCTCGGAGCACGTCCACGTGCAACGCGACCCGCGCCGCCGCCGCGAGGCTGGAGAAAAAGTGCGAGACATTCTCGCAGGACAGCGCGCCGAGGCGGTCGCGCACAAGCCCGAGCTGCACGTGCGCGAACGGGCGCCCGGAGCAGTCCACAACGGCACGCGCGAGCGCCTCGTCGAGCGGCGCGTACGCGTACCCGAATCGGGCGATGCCGCTGCGATCGCCGAGCGCGCGATCGATCGCTCCGCCAATCGCCAGCGCGCAATCCTCCGCGGTGTGGTGGTCGTCCACCTCGAGATCTCCGCGGCAGGCGAGCGTCAGGTCGAACCGCGCGTGCAGCGTCAGCGCGGCGAGCATGTGATCGAGAAAGCCGATCCCCGTCGCGATGCTGCTGCGTCCCGCACCGTGGAGCGAGAGGTCGACGCGCACATCCGTTTCGCGCGTCCTGCGCGCGACGCGTGCGGCTTTTGCCGGCGGCTCGGCGGCCGGCGCAATCGCGTTGCCGCGAAATGCCCCCTCGATCGCATCCGACAGACGGGCGAAGTCGCGATCCGCCGCCGGCACGGTGATGCGCAGATACTCATCGTTCGCGAGGAGACGCGTCGCGATGCCATTGGCGGCCAGTGCGTCGCGCAGCCAGCGCGCGCGCTGACCGGCGACGCAGACGAAGTTCGCCTGGCTGTCGGGCGGAGTCTCGCCGAGCGCGCGCAGCAGTGCAGTGAGGCGCCCGCGATTGGTGCGCACGCGGTCGATCGTGGCGGCCCGACTGGCCTCGCCGAGATCAAGTGCGCGCTCGGCCACGGCAAGTGAGAGCGACGAGACCGAGTACGGCCCGCCGGCCGCGCGCATCCACCCGACGACCTCCGCGCAGCCGAGCGCGTAGCCGACGCGAAGCCCCGGGAGCCCCCATGCCTTGGACAGCGTGCGCGTCACCAGGACCCGCGGCAGCTGCAGCGCGTCACGGGTGATGTCGGTGTCGGCGTATTCGACGTACGCGAGGTCGAGGAGAATGAGCGACGACGGCAGTGCGTCGTGGATGCGGCGGACGTCCGCCAGCGTCGCCACGAGTCCCGTGGGATTGTTCGGCGAGACGATGGCGACGAGAGTCGTCGCGCGGTCCGCCGTGGCGAGGACGTCGTCGACGGGAAACGCGCCGCCCGGCCACGCGACGCGCCGACATGCGCCGCCGGCGAGCGCCACGTACCGGTGCAGCATCTCGAACGTCGGTTCGGTGACGATCGCGTTGCGTCCAGCCCCGAGCGCGACGCGGCAGGCGCGCTCGAGCGCTTCATCCGCGCCGGCGGTGACGAGAACACGGTCCTGTGCGACGTCGAAGCGGGCGGCGATGCGCGCGGTGAGCTCGCGGCTGTCGGGATAGCGGCCGATGCACGCCCGTGCCGTACTGAAGAGCTGGGCCACGACCGCGTCGTCGACGCCATCCGAGCCACCGCCGGCGAGATCGAGGTCACACGCCGTGGCGGGGAGCACGGGTGCGTAGACGCTCGTCGCGGCCACGGCGGGGGAGATGGTGAGCGCGCTCATGGCACCAGCTGGTTGAGCGTGGTGATCACGATGTCGCAACCGCCCAGCGCCTTGATGCGTGGCACGAGGCTCGGCAGACAGGAACGCGGGACCGCCGCTTTTACCGCGAAGCCAGCGTCGCCATGCAGCGTCGCGATCGTGGGCTCGCGCATGCAGGGGAGCGCCGCGCACACGGCCTCCAGCCCGGCCGCGGAAACATTGACGTCGAGCATCACGCGCCGGCGCGCCTCGAGGACAGAGCGGAGGAGGAGGACGAAGCCTTCGATGGCCGCGCGCCGGTCGCGGTCGTCCAGCGCGGCCGGGCTCGCATAGAGGCGCGTGGACGACGCCATCAGCGTCGCGACGATCGCGAGCCCATTCGCGGCGAGCGTGGCGCCTGTGGCCGTGTTGTCGACGATGAGGTCCGCATCCTCGGGCGGAAACACCTCCGTCGCACCGTACGAGCGCACGAACCTGGCATCGATGCCTTCGCGCGCGAGCCACACGGCGGTGAGTCGCTGGTACTCCGATGCCACCACCAGCCGCCGGCGCGGCAGCGAGCCACCGACGAGGAGCTCGGCCGGTGCGGCGGCGATGAGTCGCACCGCGTCGAAGCCGGTGTCGAGCAGCTCGACGACGTCCGCGTCGAGCTCCGCAACCCAGTCGGCGCCGGCGAAGCCGACGTCGCGTGACCCGGCCGCGAGCATCTCGACGATGTTCTGCGGCTTCAGGATTTTCGGATTGGACCAGCCAGCCCCCAGCGTCGGGCGGTACTCACGCGTGCCGAGTCGAACCGGCAGTCCGGCGTCGGCCATCAGCGCGAGTACTTCCGCCTGCATGCGCCCCTTCGGCAAAGCGAGGCGGAGCGCGTCGGCTATGGGATCGGGTGTCACCTGGAGTCTCCTCGCGGCCCACTGGCCGGCGAAGGCGTGACTCCCGAACGCCAAAACGCCGGCCACGTGGGCCGGCGTTGATGTTTTCAGTGCGTTGGGGTCAACCTGTACGCATCATCAAGCCCGCCCTGCGAGGGGATGGTGATGATGGACGTGGTGGCGGCTGAGCCCTGACATGGGGCGAATGCTACTCGCGCCCCTCGTGAGCGTCAACATGTCACTCGTTCGACCTTGACAGTCGGCGACCCGATACTAGTTTGCTCTAGGTCTTGAGCGAATCAGGGTAGGACACAGCTGCGCCAGGAGAACATGTCGATGACCGATGCGAAGTCCCGTGATCTTTTCCCCGGCGCGCTCGAGATGATGGTGCTTCGACTGTTGCAGCGGGAGCCGATGCACGGGTACTCGCTGGTGCAGCGCATCCAGCAAACCTCGCGCAACCTGCTTCAGGTGGAGGAGGGCTCGCTGTACCCGGCCCTGCAGCGCCTGCTCAAGGACGGACTCGTCGACGCCAAGTGGGGGGTGTCGTCCACCAATCGTCGCGTTCGCATCTACCGGCTGACGCCAGCCGGCGCCAAGCACCTGACGCGCGAAGTGTCGAGCTTCGAGCGCATGTTCGAGGGCATCAATCTCGTGCTCGCGGCGGGCAAGGCATGAGCTGGATCGACCGGTTGTTCCGCCGGCGTCGGATTTACGACGATCTCGCCGAAGAGATCCGCGCCCATCTCGACGAGCGAACCGACGAGCTGGTTGCGCGCGGCATGTCGCGGTCCGAGGCGCGCGACGCTGCCCGCCGAGCCTTTGGAAACGTCACGAATCTCGAGGAACAGGCGCGGGAAACGTGGCAGTGGCCGACGATCGAGTCGCTCCTCATGGATGCACGGTTCGCGCTGCGGCAGATACGGCGCGCGCCCGCGATCGCGGCCACGATCATTCTCACGCTGGCCGTCGGCATCGCCTCGACGGCCACGGTGTTCAGCTGGACGAGAGCGGTGCTGCTCGATCCGCTTCCGGGCGCGGGAGATCCAGACCGCGTCATGGCACTCGAGACGACGACGGCATCCGGGAGCTGGACGCCGACATCCTGGCTCGACTACCGCGACTTCAGGCAATACCTCACGTCGTTCGAAGGGATTGCCGCCGCCTATCCCACGTCGCTCGCACTCGGAGACGAGTCACGCACCGAGCGACGCTATGGCGAGCTCGTGTCCGCGAACTTCTTCGATGTCCTCAGAGTTCGTCCCGCGCTCGGTGGCTTCTTTGCCGCGACGAGCGACGACGCCGAAGGGTCCCGTCCGACCGTGGTGATCGGATACGGACTGTGGCAGAGCCGGTGGCGCGGCGACTCGTCGGTCATCGGAACCGTCATCCACGTCAATCGGTATCCGTTCACCATTGTGGGCGTGGCTCCGCCGGCATTCCATGGCTCGATGGCCGGCCAGGATTATCAGATCTGGGTTCCGGCATCGATGCTCAGCCAGATCGTACCGACCGGCGGCTGGTGGCTGCGCGACCGTGGCACACGCACGTTCCGCGTGCTGGCTCGACTTGCGCCCAATGTCACGCTCGCCGCCGCGCGAGACGAGGTGCGGGCACTCGCGACGCGCATGGCCAACGCGAATGGGGACGTGAGCAAAGGGATGGGCGGCCTGCTGATGCCGCTGTGGCAGTCGCACTATGGCGTGCAGGACCAGCTTCGAGCGCCGCTCGCCGTCCTTCTTTCCGCTTGTGGGTTGGTGCTCTTGATCGTCTGCGCCAACACGGCGAATCTCCTGCTGGCTCGCTCGATGAACCGCGGTCGGGAGCTCGGACTTCGACTCGCGCTCGGCGCGCCGCGCAGCCGTCTCATTCGGCAGCTCCTGACGGAGGCGTCGGTGCTCGCCGCCGCCGGTGCCGCGCTAGGGCTGGTCTGCGCGGTCTGGCTCGCACAGTCGCTTCGCTGGCTCCTGCCATCGTTCGCGGTCCCGTCGCTCATCGCACCGCGCGTCGACGCCAGTGTGCTGGCGTTCGCGACGGCGCTCGCGTGTGCCGTGACACTCATCGCGGGTATCGCGCCGGCGCTGCACGGATCGCGTGAGGCATTCGGCGAAGCCTTGAAGGAGGGTGGTCGTGCGGGGGGGCTCACCGGTCATCGCGCCGTGCGGCTCAGAAGTCTGCTCGTCGCAGCCGAGATGGCGCTTGCGGTGATGTCGGTGGTGGGTGCGGGGATGTTCTACAGGAGCTTTCGCAACACGCGCGCGCTCGATGCCGGTTTCAACGCCGATCACGTCGCCATGGCATCGGTGAGACTCACGCTGTCCGGATACGATTCAGCGCGTGCCGAGGCCTTCCTCGCTTCCGTCGCGGATCGCATTCGTCGGGAACCCGGCGTGTCGGCGGCGAGCTACACGGACTATGTGCCGCTCAGCCTGGGATCCGGGTCGTGGGAAGACCTGCGTGTGG
Organism: Gemmatimonadaceae bacterium; assembly: GCA_035758925.1. Taxonomy (GTDB): domain Bacteria; phylum Gemmatimonadota; class Gemmatimonadetes; order Gemmatimonadales; family Gemmatimonadaceae; genus DASPMP01. The sequence continues at coordinate 20,779 of DASTVV010000179.1, read as the reverse complement.
AGGGGTACGGGCCGCAGCCGAACGAGAACATGAAGCTCTACCGTGCGGCGATCGCGCCTGACTACTTCAAGGTCCTCGAGATTCCCTTGCTCGCCGGTCGCGACTTCACGATGGCCGACGACTCGTCGCATGCCGCCGTCATGATCGTGAACGAGGCATTCGTTCGGCGTTTTCTTGCCGACAGGCCGTCTCTGGGCGTGAGGGTACGCGGCTGGGGGCGATGGTTCACGATCGTCGGCGTTGTGCAGGACTCGAAGATTCTCCGGCTCACCGAGCCGGCGTCGCCGTACTTCTACGTTCCTGTTCGGCAGGTATATCGCCCGGAGTATGGTTACACATTCCTGGCGCGCAGCGCGATGCCGCCAGAGCAAACGGCGCGTTCGATAGCCCAGGCGGTGAGCGCGGCCGATCCCACGGTGCCGGTATACAACGGCATTCCGCTCACGGACTACATCGCGGGTCCACTTCAGTCACAGCAGGTGGCGGTGCAACTTCTCGCCGCCCTCGCCTCGGTCGCGCTGCTGCTCGCGGCCATCGGACTGTATGGCGTGATCGCCTATTCGGTGGCGCAGCGCACGAAGGAGATCGGAGTGCGGATCGCCCTCGGAGCCCAACGATCCGACGTCCTTCGGGTCGTTGCGTTCCAGGCAGGAGTGCTGCTGGCGATTGGCCTGGTGGCGGGCCTCGGCGGCAGCGTCCTGGTCGGTCGGCTGGTGACGGCGATGCTCTACGCGGTGAGTCCGGGAGACATCAGGGTACTCGCCGGCGCGACCGCTGGCCTGGTGGCCGTGGCTATTCTTGCGACCGGCATTCCCGCGCGCCGGGCAATGCGCGTCGACCCGATTGTCGCGTTGCGGGCCGAATGACAATCTGTAATCGGACGTCCTCCCCTTTCATTCAGGTCCGCCCACCTTTATCCAGCGTCCGCCCTTGAAGGCATAGATGTTTCCTCGCGCGTTGACCACGTACGTCGGCACGCCCAGCTGCGTTTGTCCCACTTCATAGGCCTGGATCTGGTCGGACGTGACATTCGGATCCCTCTCGCCGGAGACTCTCAACACCTTCCCGCCTTTTTCCGGATAGGCCTTCAGCTTCAGCTCGACGTTAAAATCGGCCGGGGTGCGCGCCCGCGCTGGGCTGTTCACGTCGACATAGGTCGCATCGGCAATACGCACGTTCGGCCCGCTTGCACTCCCGGGGCCGGTCACGCCGGTGAACGGCTGGCCGTGCTCAGTGACGTCCGGAAATTCCTGCCTGAGGCGACGCAGCGTGTTCACGTGCGCGTTGGTCGACTGCTCCCAGATCGGCAGCTTGTTGTTCTGCGCCGACATCTCCTCGCGGTAGATCGTAGCGGCGCGCTTTATGTAGTTCCGCTTATCTGCGTTGAGGCCGTCGCCCTTCTGGGCTGGCATTTCAATCTCTTTCCTGCCATAGGACGTCGTGGTCGGAGTGCCGCGGCTGCCGGTGTTCAAGCCGCGTGCAGGGCCGCCGCCCGCGGCGGTTGAGGACAACCTTCCCCCCAACGCCTGCTGCTTCTGCGTAAACCTGATGTCGGCACGAGTGGGAGCCTTCGTCGCGCTCGGCTGATACGTAACCGTCCCGCCAGCCGGACTCTCGGGCGTGGTGACGGTGCGACCGCCCGTTCCAGTGGCCAGCTCGGCCACCATGGCCTCCTCGTTCTTGGCGGCGGTTTGCGCCAGCGTCACGTCGAGCTCATTGGCCGGCCGTCTGGTCCCGAGCCGTGACTCGGCCCATATCCGGCGCGCCACGAGGCTTTCTTCGCTCGGCGCCGACGGCGGCTTTTGTGCCGGAGCGGCCGGCGTGGGCGTGGGCGGCGGCTCCAGGTCGGGTTTGCGGATGGCCGGCGGCGTCGCGGGCGCAGGCGGCTTTGGCGGCGCAAATACCGGATTGGCCACAGCGTCGGCGCGGGAGTTGGCCGCATCTACCGCTCCATCCGCCCTGCGCGCGTTGGGATTCACAACTCCCGAGAGGAGGCTTCGGTCGGCCGGCGGCTCCACCATATCTGTCTTGAGCTTGCGGGAAGTAGGCGGCCGTGGCCCGAACAGGGAGAGCACGATGCCGAGCGCTATGGCGAGGTTGGGATCGACGTACTCGGCGACCTGCTCCTGGAGCCAGCCGATGGCGAAGTACTCGGCGACTGCGTAGATCAGGCCGACAATACCGCCGCTGACCAGGGCCGGGATGAAACCCATCGCAGTGAAGATCGCCCTCATCAACACGACCATTCCGATCGTGCTCGCGTAGATCTCGAGGATCTTCTCCGCGAACAGCCGGTCGGTGATGAATTCGTGAGACGCCTGGAACATCAACGGCTTGAATGGCCCAAGCTCGACATACACAACGTCCCCGACGCCGATGAACGTGACCGCGATCGTTCCGAGGACCGGGTGTCCCTTGATCCGGCTGCCGGCCTTCAACACTCGCGTGCCGAGCACATGGCCGTCCGACAGCTGGAGCTTCCGCGATTCCATCTCGCGCATCGTCTGGAGCGCCCCCGCATTCCGGGGGTCGCTCAATATCCGAGTCAACGCGGGCAGGTCCTTCCGCCTGGCGGCGAGGCTGATCTCCTCGCCCATCTCCTTGATGTCAGCCCACTTCTTCTGGATGACCAGGGTCTCATCCAGTTGCAGCAGAGACAGTTTGCCCTTATAGCGGGCCTCCGCCATCAGGTAGGTGTTCAGGAAGACCGTCACCTGGCCTATCGCTACCGCGGGCTGGCGCAGCGACCCGGTCAGCGCTTGGACGATATTCGACCGGTAGAGGAAATTGCTCCGGCTCGCGGGCTCGACAAAAAACTTGATGTCGTCCGGCGTAAGACCGTTCAATGTCTTCGCGTAGCGGTGCTTCCTCACCGCCGCGGCATGGAGCTGGACGCAGACGATCGCGTGCAGTCCGTAATACAGCGTGCGGAGATATACGTCCATCGCGTACGGCGGATCCCGCACGAGCTTGAAGGTCTGGAACAGCCGCAGCAGGTCCTCATCGCCAACGGTCTTCAGATGCTCCGAGAAAGTTTCGAGCTGCTTGGCGAAACGATCGAGATTCTCGTCGGTCCCCTTTTCCAATGCGTCGACGAATCGCCGCTGCACTGTGCGGATGCGGATGTCGATCAGGCCCGTGAAGCTGGGCCGCGGGTCGAACCCCTCGAGTTCGGCGGCTGACGGCTGCTTGCCGCCGTGGGTTCGTGCATACTCGTCCCTGAGCAGATCGATCAGCGAACGCTGCGACCGCCTGCGCTCGCGCTCCCGCTTGATGAAGTTGGTGATCTCGCGCTGGAAATAGCGATCGAGCGCGGTGAAGCGGTTGTGGAAGCTGACGAGAACGGCTGTGCTCGCGATATGGCCCGCCCACGTCTCGAAGAGGCTGGGGTCGGAAACCTTGGCGCTCTGCTCGATCAGCAACTGGAAGAGCTGATCCGACTTGTAGAAACGGACGTTGTTCCGGTTGTTCTGATACTTCTCGTACAGGACGAGGTAGGCCTTCATCAGCTCCTGGAGGAAAGGCGCTTCCTTCGCCGAGAAGGCGATCGCGCGCGCTTTGTCGTACTCCTCCTTGAAGAGCTTCTCGTACTTGTGGTTGAAATCGACCTGGTCGTCGATGCGCTCCTTGACGGTCGAGAAGGCGTGCTCGATCAGCCGCCGGAACTGATCGATCTTCTGCTTGTCGGTCATGGGATCGGCTCCTGGTCCGGAGGTCGCCGCAGCCGATCAGGGGTGCGGCCCCACGACACTTCCGTTGCCCTCGAAGACGTACTTGCTCTCGATGTCCGGATCCTCGAGGTCTCCCTGGAGAATCAGCTCGGCGCGGCGGACGTTGTTGAGCTCCTTGCCGCGCAGGTCGGCCTGGGCGCTCTTGACGTCGATGATGCGGTGCAGGTGCTTGAACTGCTCCATGACCGAATGCGCGCCAGGCAGCGCCTCGATATAAAGACCGTCCTCGCAGGGGATGACGATGTCCTCGCCGCGGCGCGAGCGCTGGAGCAGCGTCTTGAGCACATCGCGCAGCTCCGGCTTCAGTTTCTCGAACTCGTCGGTCCTGTCTTCCTTCTCATAGTGTTTTCTCAGACAGCAGACATAATCGGCGAACTCGTCGAGCGTCATGTTGCCGACAGGGTCCGGATCGGAAAGCCCATACTCGCCCTCAGCCAGGGTGACGTACGGCTCCATCATGAACTCGGTGATCGGGTTTGCCTCATACATCGGGAACACGAGGTAGTTGGCGACGACGCCGGCCGGCTTGAAGATGTTGGCGACGCGTGAGAGGGGCACCGTCGTGATCCTGTCGGCCTCACTAATCGGCGGCTTGACGACGCCGAGGCCGCTGGTGGCGTGCACCCATTTGGTGTCGATCGCGGCGACGTCGGTGGCGGCGGCGAACACTGCCGGGTTGATCTTGATCGTCTTCGTCTTGTCCTTGCTGAAGATCGGGACCGGCACGTCCTTGAGTCGCAGGAAGAGCTGATCTAGCGGCTCGTGCGCCCAGATCGCCTGCATGTAGTAGAGGATGTTCTGCCAGATATGGTCGATCAGCCGGTGCACCTGGCCGAGCTGCGCCAGGTGGCGGGACAGGCGCTCGGTGTAATCGCGCTGCATCGATGCCAGCGTCGTAATCGCGCTCATCACCCGTGACGCCAGGTCCTGCTCCTCGCGCTGCTCTCGCTCATACGCGTCGCGAGCGGCGCCTTCGCGCAGCTGATCGGCCTGACTGGGCTCGCCCTCGCCCGTGACCATGTTGATCGCACCTTCGACGATCCCGCCGACGATCGGGATGCCGCCGGCAATGTCGCCGATGCCGCCCAGGACATCGCCGAACAGTCCGCCGCCGCCCTCGGCGGATTCGGCGGTCTTCTCGATCTGCTTCTGGAGGGCGCCGTAGCGCAGCCCAGCGAGCGCGCGAAGGTCGGCGAGGTCCTGTTTCAGATCCTCGACCAGCTTGCGCTGGCGGAACAACGCGTCGCGCATTTCGCGCAGCGCAACGTCGTCGCTGATCAAACTGGTCGAGACGTAGCCCAGGGCAGGCGCGTAGGAGGGATCTAGAAGCACGCGGCTGAGAATCCAGTCGTGGCGGATCAGCCAGGCGTGCGTGAGCTCGCTCGGTGCCGGCACCTCCTGGGCGACGAGCACGACGGACTGGAGAGCGTGGATCTTTTCCTGGATGCCGATGCGGCGCTGCAGCTCATAGAAGAGGAAGGTGCAAGGAATCTCGTCATTCGGATTCATGATCTCGCCGGACTGCGTGATCTCCTCCTCCACCGTTTCCTCGGTCGAGATCTCGGTCTTGCGCTCGTTCTTGACCTCCTCACTCGCCTTGCGAACTGCTTCGTTGAACTCCTTCTTGACCGAGTCGGAATGCTTCTCGACGTCGCGCGTGAAGGTGGTGGTGTTGGAGCCGGATACGCCCATGCCGCCGCCGGCGTCCTTGTCTCCCCCGCCGCCACCGCCCCCGCCGGCACCGTAGCTGAAGGTCCCGGTGGAGCTCATCGTGAAGTTGGTCTTGTTCGTCGCGCGATGGATGATCTCGGATTCGACCCTGGAGCGCTCCTCCGTTTCGCCGGTGCGGCGCTCGAACCGGGACTCGACTTCCTGGACGGCTCGCTTGGTTCGGCGCAGCGTGCGGCGTGAATACTTGCGTACTTCCTTGGGCGCGAGCGGGATGGTGCTGACCAATTCGCCGACCTGATAGGACTTCAGCGTCCAGATCTGCTTGTAGGTCACGAGCAGCCCGAAATTGACGCTGCGGTACTGCGGGCTCGCCGCGAAATGGCGGAACGGATACGCGCGGCTGTGCTGGCTCTTCAGATCCTCGATGATGGTGTGCGTCGGGCGGAATGGCCTGCTCGCTTCGTTCTCCAGAACGAGCCGGCGCGCGAGCGCGACGATGCCATCGGCGTCGGACTTGAGCAGGCGGAGCTGCGTGCGCAGCTGGATGGCATCCTGCGTCAGCAGCGGGCCGAGACCCGCCTGGATCAGGGCGCGTGTGGTTCCCTTCGCAGCCAGCAGGTCGAAGAGGGAGATATCGTTGTCGTCGACTTTGTCGATCAGGGCCTGCCGGAGGTTGGCGATCCGTGTGGCAAGCTGGGAGAGCTGGTTGCGCGCCAGGGACGGCAGCGCGTTCCATTCCTCCCGCGTGATGATGATAACGCTCGTGACATTCTCGTAGGCTGCATCGGTCGACGTCCCGATGTCGAACAGCTCGTTGATGAACAGGTTGGCATTGAACACGCCGCTCAGGAAATTCTTGACGCGATTGACTGCCGGCGCACCGCCACGCTCGACGAACTTGTCGTATGCGGCCTCGACGTCGTTCAGGAAGCGATCGTCGAGCGCCTCCTGCCAGATCGGCTCAAACGCGATCTGAAGATCGTTGAAGAAGTGGAGCGCGGGCACGTCGGCCGGGCCAGGCGCAAAGGTCACCTTGGCAATCGCGCTTGACACTCCCTGGGCGTTGAGGATCGGCTCGAGCAACTGATCGCGATTCGCGTTGGGGCCAAAGATGACCGGGTCCTCGGGAGACGCCTGGCGCTCCATCAGCTCGTTGAGCGCTTTCTTGCTGACATAGTCGGGCGCCGCGTCCGTGTCATCGGGAGGAGGTTCCCCGGGCTCGGCGGGCTCGTGGTGATGATCCTCGCCATCGAGGCAGGCCTCCGCGTCCGTCTTCGGCCGGCATGGGTCGTCGGCGGGAGCACTGCGGAAAATCTGCGCCGGTTTGTCGAGTGAGACGCCGAGCACCTTCTCGAGGTTTTCTTCGGTGATGCTGACCTCTCCGGGATTGCCGGCAGTCAGCGCCTCCAATTGACTCTTGGTCAGCCGAATCCTGCCGCTGCGCTCGATCCTTCCGCGCTCCCGTTCGGTGTCAGGGTCGACCGTTCCGGTCAGCGTCCTGAAATCGGTCCTGAGCGCCGCTTCCGCGACAGGTCGAATGTCATTCGTCGTCGCGGCGTAGCGGCCGCGCGCGCGATCGTCTTCGGTTACGGTGGAGATCGACGCAGCGAGCGCGCCCCGAATGCTGTCTCGGAACAGGTTCCGCCGTTCCTTGACCTCGGCCAGCGAGTCCGAAAACAGTGTCTCGCCTGCCTTGCGCACCGCCGCGCGGCGTTCGCGTTCCGCCGCGGCCGCCATCGGTGCGGTGCGCGCCGCTGCGCTGCGAGCGCGCGTGAGACCTGCATTCTTGACTGCACTCTCGGGAAGCTCGATTTCGAAATGCTCATTGGCCGCGGCGCCCTCGCGAACGTCTGATTGGAAGAGGAGGCGTTGCGCGCGGTCGGTTCCAGGGCGGTCCGGGGCATAAATGCGCAGCTGGAGGTTGACCCGATTCATCGCCGCGCTCGCGTCCAGCGGGATCGCCATCGAGAAGCTTCCCGCGTTGACGGAAGCTGATGCGAGGCGGACGCGCTGGTCCGTCGAGCGGACATCAATGGCTTCAGCAAGCAGGCCGCCGACGGCTGCTCCTGTATCCTGAGTGACTCGGCCGGTGACGGTGAGGGTCGCGTTCTTGACCGATGCTTCGCGAGGGTCGCTCTCGCGTGGTTGACGGGCGTCGTTCATTGGCCGCCTCCTGAGGTTCACGCACCAGAAGGGCAACGGCGCTCGTCAGGCGCACCAGACGCTCACGCGCCTGGCAACGGCCAAAAGCATAGCCCGCGACGGCGATTCCTGTCAACGAACGAAGTTGACCAGGAAACCATTGGAACCAGGAAGCAGTAGGGAGACCATCCCCGTGCAGACCCCTCGCTAGACTCGGGGTGACAACCCGCGTCATTCCGAACGATTCCCCGGTTCCAGCCAGGAGCCTCCCAATGCGCACGCTGCTCGAAGACCTCCGCTACGCCGTCCGGCTGCTGGCCAAGAACCCAGTCTTCACGGGTGTAGTGGTCCTGACGCTGGCCCTGGGGATCGGCCTCAACACGGCCGTCTTCTCGGTCATCGACGGCCTGCTGCTGCGGCCGCTGCCCGGTACCCGCGCGCCGAACGAGCTCGTTCAGCTGTATCGCAGCTATCGCGGCGACGTGTTATACGGATCCAATTCCATTCCGCACTACTTCGATCTGCGCGACCGCACGCACGACACGTTCTCGGGCGTCGCCCTGTGGGACTTCGAGGCCTTCAACCTCGCGGCGGGCGGCCGAAACGAGCGGGTCATGGGCGTCATGGCGAGCGCCAACTTCTTCTCGGTGCTCGGCGTGAACCCGGCGCGCGGTCGTATGTTCCTGCCCGCCGAGGATTCGGGGCGGGGCGCCCATCCGGTGGCGGTACTGAGCTGGTCCACGTGGAAGGGTGCCTTCGGCGGAGACGAAGCGATCGTCGGACGCTCGATCGTCCTGAACGGTCGCAGCTATTCGATCGTCGGTGTGACGCCCCAGGAGTTTCGTGGCGCATTGCCGCTCGTCATCCCGGCCATCTGGGTGCCCCTGAGCCAGTTCGACGACGTCAGGCCGCATGAAAGCGCGACATACACTTCGCGTGGCAACAACTCGTTCAACGTCGTCGCGCGCCTCAAGCCCGGCGTGACGTCCGCGCAAGCGCGCGACCGCATGAAGGCGCTCGTCGCTGGGCTGCGCGCGGAACATCCGCAGGACTACGACCAGAGCGGCATCACCGTCGTGCCGCAACCCGAGGCGGGAATCCACCCCGAGTTCAAGAGCGCACAGGTGGCGCTGTCGTCGGTGGTGATGGCGGTGGTGGGAGTGCTGTTGCTCATCGCGTGCGTGAACGTGGCGAATCTCTTTCTCGCGCGGGCGCGCGACCGGGCGCGCGAGATGGCCATCCGCATCAGTCTTGGCGCACGTCGCTCGCGCCTCGTCCAGCAGCTGCTGACGGAGAGTCTCCTCTTTGCCGGCGCGTCGGGGCTCGCAGGGGTCGGGCTGGCGTGGTGGGTAATCCGTATCGCGAACACGATCCGGATCCCGATGGAAATCGACTTCAGCGCCGATCTCCACCTGAGCCCACTGGTCGTTGCATTCGCCTTCGGCGCATCGGTGCTGACGGGGTTGCTGTTCGGACTCGCACCCGCGCTTCAGGCCACCCGGCCCTCGCTGGTTCCGGCGCTCAAGGGCGACGCGCCCGCGGGACAGTCGCGGTCACGCGCCAGCAAGGGTTTGGTCGTGGTGCAGATGGCGTTGTCGATCGTGCTGCTGGTGAGCGCGGGACTCTTCCTGCGGGATCTCCAGAACGTCACGACCGTGGACAAGGGTTTCATCGGCGAGAATCTTCTGCTGGCCGATCTGGCACCGGGTCTTCAGGGCTACAATCGCGCGCGGAGCGAGGACCTGTATCGCCGTATCCGCGAGCGCCTCGTGCAGCTTCCGAACGTGAAGGCGGTGGGGTACACGGCCACGGTACCGCTCGGCCTGAGCGAGAACGACTCCTGGGTGGAGATCGCCGGATACACGCCCGCGAAGAACGAGAACATGTCGCTGCAGAATACCCAGGTTACGCCCGGTTACTTCGAGGCGATGGGGATTCCGCTCAAGGAGGGTCGGGCGTTCACGGATCAGGACGACAGCGCGTCGGTGCGCGTGATGATGGTGAACGAGCGCATGGCGAAGAAGTACTGGCCTGGCACGACCCCGATCGGGAAAACGGTGAAGTACGGAGGGAAGGAGCACACCGTCATCGGCGTGGTGCCTACGGGCAAGTATTCACGACTCGGTGAGCCGCCGACGCCGTTCTATTATCTCGCCCAGGCGCAGCATTGGAACGAGGGAATGTCCATCGCGATCCGGACGACCGGCGATCCCAACGCGGTCGCGCCGGCACTGCGAGCCGCCGCGTCGGCGTTCGACGAGACGCTGCCGGTGAGCGGCATCCGCACGATGACCAGACATCTCGGGATCGCGCTGATGCCGGCGCGACTGGCCGGCGCGGCGCTGGGCGTCTTCGGTATACTCGGCCTCGTGCTGGCGAGTGTGGGTATGTACGGGGTGATGTCCTACACCGTGAGCCAGCGACGTCGCGAGATCGGCATTCGCATGGCGATCGGCGCCGCGACCGGCGACGTGGTCGGCATGATCCTGCGACAGGGGCTCACGCTGGTGATCATCGGCGCCGCGATCGGGATCGGCGGCGCACTCGGCGCGAGCCAGTTGCTCCGCGGAATTCTCTACAGCTCGAGCGTGGTCGATCCGGTGACGTTCGCTGGCGTGCCGTTGTTGCTCACGGCAGTGGCGGCATTGGCCAGCTGGCTGCCTGCGCGACGCGCGTCACGGGTGGATCCACTGGATGCGTTGCGGCGAGAGTAGCGGTAGGAATCCCTCAGCGGATGAAGTTGACCAGCATGTTCACAGACGCGGCGATGATGGCTGTCCCGAAGAGGTACGAGAGCATAGCGTGGCGCAGCACCATGCTCCGGATCGCCGACTTGCTCACGGACGTGTCCGAGACCTGGAATGTCATGCCGATGGTGAAGGCCATATAGGCGAATTCGCGGTAGGTCGGGCCGGTCGTCAGTCCGGGGAAGTCGATGCCGCCCTGCGGATCAGCGTAGTACAGATTCGCGTAATGCATCATGAACAGCGTGTGAACGGTGAACCACCCGGCGACGACGGAAAGCATCGCGACGCCCGATAGCACGAACTGAATACGTCCGCCGAGGATGTCTCCCTTGTGCAGCGCCGCGAACACGGCGAGGAGGCTCACGATGCTGGCGGCGAGCAGAACGAATCGCGACGCGTCGCGGCTTGCGTCGTGCCGAGTTGCGAAGGCCGCGGTACCGGCGGCATCGAGCCCGGCGACCTCGGCCCAGACCCAGCCGAGAATGGTTCCCGTGGTGACGATCCATCCGACGAGCACCGCGAGCTGCCATACCGAGAAGACTTTCACGAGTGCACCGGCGACGAGCCCCGCGATCGCGCCGATGGCCGTGCGCTCGTGCGCACGCACGAACCCTTCCTGCCGGGGCACAACGCCGTTGCTGGTCACGCCACGATCATGGCAGCAACATGCGCTTTCTGGAAGTCAATTCAGGCTGCTCTCGCGCGTGGGGCAGGGGCCTTGTCCAGCGCCGCGAGCTCGTCGGCCGACAACGCGAGCCCTGCACCTGCGACGTTCTCCTCGAGGTGTGACACCTTGGACGTTCCTGGGATCGGAAGCATCACCCGACTTCGCTTCAGGATCCAGGCAAGCGCCACCTGGCTCGCCGTCGCGCCGTGCGCCTTCGCGATGCGGTCCGTGAGTCCGCCCGGCTTCGCGAGATCGCCGGCGTCGAGCGGAAACCATGGAATGAAGCCAATGCCGTGCGCCTCGCAGTAGTCGACGAGCTTGTCATCGGACCGGGCCGCGAGATTGTACTGGTTCTGGACCGTGACCACCGGGAACACCCGCTGCGCTGCCTCGACGTCGTCGATGGTCACCTGACTCAGCCCCGCGTGGCGGACCAGGCCCTCCCTCATCATGTCGGCGATGACACCGAATTGTTCATCGCGCGGCACCTTGGGATCGATGCGATGCAGCTGCCATAGATCGAGCCGGTCCGTCTTGAGGCGCCGGATCGACATCTGGACGCACTGGCGCAAATACTCCGGCCGGCCAACCGGCGCCCATTTGTCCGGCCCCTGGCGCGTGAGGCCGCCCTTGGTCGCGATGAAGATGCCCTCGTACGGATACAGCGCCTCGGCGATCAGGCTCTCGCTCACGAATGGACCGTACGCGTCCGACGTATCGACGAAGTTGATCCCGAGGTCCAGGAGACGCTTCAGGACGCGGAGGCACTCGGCGCGATCGCTGGGTTCGCCCCAGATGCCCTTGCCCGTCAGGCGCATCGCGCCAAAGCCGAGGCGGTTGACGGTCATGTCGCCACCGATGGTCAACGTTCCTGCCGCTGCTGCCGAAGCCTGGCTCATGTCACGTGCCGAAAGGTTGAGAATGCCTCGCGTGCGCGCGTCGTCGCGCTGAGCGACAGATGGGCAAGGTGTGCGCCCGCGACATCGTCGGCTGTCAGCGGTACAGCATCAGATCCGAGACGCCCCGGCGAAATTCGCCGGCCTCCCGATCCCATTGGTCGAGCAGCGCCGACAGCGTCCCGGCCTCGATCGCCAGACGTACGCGGTCGGTGCCCGCGAGCCGATCGATGCTGTTCGTCCACCGAAAGTCCGCCGTGTGCTGGCGCCGGATCTCGTCGATCAGTGTCAGCGCGGTGCGCACCGGGCGATAGGCGTTGCGGTCGGTGACCACGAAACGAATCCCTGGAATCGTCAGCCCCTTGTACTTCGCGGCGGTCGGCTCGACCGCCATCGTGATCGCGTCGAAGCGAATTCCCGGCAACCCCATCGCGTTCATCGCGCGCACGACCTCCTGCGCATTCAGCCAGGGCGCGCCGATCTGCTCGAAGGGTCGCTCCGTACCGCGTCCCTCCGTGAGGTTGGTTCCCTCGAAGTACACGGTGCCGGGATAGTTCTTCAGTGCATTGGGTGAACGCAGGTTCGGCGACGGGTTCACCCACGGCAGCCCGGTGTCCTCGAACCACATCGAACGCTTCCAGTTGGCTGCCTTGATGACGATCAGGTTCGCTCCGATCCCGAAGCGATCGTTGAACAGCGTGGCCAGCTCGCCCACGGTCATCCCGTGACGCGCGGGGATGGGATACATCCCGACAAAGGACTTGAACCTGGGATCGAGTGGCGCGCCCTCGACGATCTCGCCGCCGATGGGGTTCGGCCGGTCGAGCACCACGAACGGAAGGCCTTTCCGCTTCGCCGCCGCCATCGAGAGCGCCATCGTCGATACGTAGGTCCAGGTCCGGCCGCCCACTTCCTGCAGGTCGTACACGACAGCGTCCACGTTCGTCAGCATCGAGTCCGCGGGGCCGCGATCCTCGGTCTTGTACAGCGAGTAGATCGGCAAGCCGGTTTTCGAATCGCGCTCGTCTTCCACCTTCGCGCCGGCGGCAGCTGTCCCGCGGATGCCGTGCTCCGGCGCGAAGAGCGCCACCAGCTTCAGGTCCCTGTGCTCCGCGATCAGATCGATCGCCGGCCGTCCGCTTCGGGAGATCGCCGAGTGATTGGCAACGAGTCCGATGCGCTTGCCCCGCAGCTCGGCGGGCACGTCGGCGACAAACACGTCCAAACCAGGACGGACCAGGCCGTCCGGGAAGGGGCCATCTGTCACCGCGATGCGTGCGCACGCGGCGAGGAGAACCAGCGAAACGAAGAGAGTCTTCATGGACTGATGATAGTGCGCGACGGGATCCTTGCGGATTCCTCCGATGACCTCGAGCGGCGTCACCTGCCGGGCAAGACGACGGAGCTGGTGCGCGGCCGGCTCCTCGCGCACGAGCCGCCCGGCACATGCCACGGCGCGCTGGGCGGGAAACTCACCTGTCTCCTTGGCGCGTTCGTGTACCCGAACGGTCTGCGGATCGTGACAGGGCAGGACACCGGCTTCAAGATCGCGACCAACCCCGACACGGTGCGGGCGCCCGACGTCGCATACCTTTCGAGAGACCGTGCCGCGCACGTGCGCTCACGCGGTTGCGCCCAGACGGCACCCGAGCTGGTGATCGAGATCCGGCCGCGGATGACCCTCGTGGTCGCATTCACCACGCGCTTACCGCAGGCGCAGGTGGACTATGGCTTTACGGCCACTGAGTCAAGGACGCTTTGCCGTAGCCTTTCCTCCTCGCCGATTCGACAACGCCTCACGAATGCCGTGACTGGCCTGATCCAGGGCCGCCTGCACGCCTGCGACGTTACGGATCCCATTGAGCAGCACGAAGTCGTGGATCATGCCGTTGTACCGTGTCGCGACAACTGAGACGCCGGCATTGTCCAGCTTCTGCGCGTAGGCCTCGCCCTCGTCGCGAAGTGGATCGTTCTCGGCCGTGATGACCAGGACGGGCGGCAGGCCCTGCAGTTTCTCCCTGGTCGCCCGCAACGGCGACACGTACGGGTTGTCGCGCGTACTCTCGTCTGGCGCGTACAGATCCCACCCGTACTTCATGAACGCGCGCGGCAGGAAGCGACCGGTGGCGAACTCGTGATACGAATCCGAGTCGACGCTTGCGTCCGTCGCGGGAATCATCAGCACTTGATACGAGATGCGCGGGCCATTGCGATCCTTCGACATCAGCGTCATGGCCGCGGCCATGTTGCCGCCGACCGAATTGCCTGCGATGGCGATGCGAGTGCCGTCTGCGCCAAGTTCGTTCGCGTGCGCGGCGGCCCACTTGAGTGCCGTATAGCACTCCTCTACCTGCGTCGGGAACTTCGCGCCCGGCAGAGGCGTGTACTCGACGAACACTCCGACCTGACCCGAGCCGACCACGAGGTCGCGTAGGAGTCGCTGATGGTTCTGGAAGTTGCCGACAATCCAGACGCCGCCGTGTATGAAAAGGAGCACACCGGCATTTGGCGCCGGATTCTGCGGTTTCATGATGTACAACTTCACGGTGCGCCCACCTTCGGTGATCGTGCGCTCGGTCGTGGTCACTCCCGACATGTCCACCGGCGTCTTGTTCTGCAGGCCGGTCAGGACCTCCTGTGGCTTGGGTTGAGGGAATGTCCAGAACGGGGTGGTGTCCCTGTTGAGCTCAGCGAGGAACGACCGGATCTGGGGATCGATCCGTGGATCGGTTGCCGCATTGGGGATTTGAGCGGTGAGTACTTCCGTAGCCATGACGGATCCCAGGAAGATTGTGGCCAGACTAGTGAGTCTCATTGATCGCGCCCTCGCGTCATCTTTTCGTCGCCGAACGAACCTTCGAGGCAGGCTGCGTTCCTCTCGAGCGAGGCGAGTTATAGCCGCGGGGGCTCACGACGCCATTGTCCCTTGGTCCTCAGGAGCTGGCGCGGATGTCCTCTCCGTCGATGGCGCTATCCTCGGTCTTGGCATCCTCATTCGATGCGGAGAGTTTGCTCCATCGAGAAGCACTGATCCCAGATGTAGACGTCGAAGGCAGCGAGCCTGGTTGACCACTTGGGCGTCAAGGTGTTGACACACTGGGCCGCGACCCGATCGATGTAATTATCGACGAATGCCCACGGGTTGTTCTTGTCCAGCGGGTTCAAGCCCTCGCCGAACCTGGTGGACGCGAGTGCCGCTGCTGCCGCCTGCTTCAGGTCCCGCTCGAACTCCGCCTGGACGTCTACGTCCACATGGGTTCCGGTCCGCGCCACGTGCCCGCCGACGAAAGTATCCCAGTCCATCCTGCCAATCTCCTCGACCTGCGCGAAGTGACCGGGGATGTCCTGCGCGAGTGCGAAGCGACGCCACGGCATCCAGCCCGGGAACACGACGTCGACGACCATCAGCACGCGCTGCTTCGGTGCGGAGATGAAGATGTTTCCGGGTTCGTGGCCGTTCCCGTGGTACGAAAGCTCGAGAACTTGATCCCCAATGCGGAGTGTGTACTTGTCCGCGAAGGTGACGGTGGGCAGCGGCCGGTTTGGATCTGCAGATCGCTTCAGCAGCCGGAGCGTCTCGTCGTGAGCGATGATGACTGGCTGGCCGCCGAGCGCTTTGGCGCCGCCGATGTGATCGGCATGCGAATGGCTGTAGATGAGGTGTGTGATGGGCTTGTCGCTGACCTCGGCGATCGCCTGGCGAAGTTTCGCGGCGTAGGTTTGCGGCGCATCGATCACGACGATACCGCGGTCGTACACGAGAAACATCGACTGGATCGCATTGTCCGTGATCATGTAGAGACCACTGCCGAGATCCTGGAGACGATACCCCTTGGCCGGATCGATGGCCGGACCCCGTGCCGCGGCCGGGACATCCATGTACTTGCCGATCCTCACCCCGATGGGCGCAATGGACGGCATGTCTGGATAGGGCTCGCCCGGCGATCCCGGTTTGCTGTTCGAACCGTCCGATTGAGCAACAGCACTGTCAGTGGCCGCACAGATGCCGACGATCATCAGCGCGGCAGAACAGAGCAGGGAAATCCGATCGGTCATTCTTGTGCCTGAGCTGGAAGCAGTTGTCATGGCGTTGTTGTTGTTGCGGCCCCGCGAATGGCATGTCGCAGGCCAGTCCCGCCGCGCGCCGGGCCTGACAGCCTCGGACGCCGGGTTGCTCGCTACTCCTTGACTCCGCCTGCCGGCCGAGCGTAGGCTCGGCGCAGGCGCTGACGCGGCGATGACCGCGAGCGGTATTCCTCTCCGATGGAGACGAGAGTGGAGCGTTCCACTTCAGCGGGCGCGGTCAATCCATTGAGCGCCGATGACCTCGAGCGGCTTCACCTGCCGGGCAAGACGACGGAGCTGGTGCGCGGCCGGCTCCTCGTCCACTCACCGTCGTCGCGTCCGACGGCGCGCTGGATGGCGAACCGGTGCTGCCCGGGTTTCGATGTCGGCTGTTGGATGTCTTCGACCAGCAACCGGCGGACACGTGACGCGGAGTCGGCTTCAGCATTTCATCGGGGGCTGCGCGCACGTTGGGGCCGCGTAAGACACAGTTGACGTCAGGCCTTGATGGCGGCGGCCGGCAACCATTCGTGATTGGCGTGCGTCAAAGGAACGACGACAACAGAAGGGTCCTCATGCTTCGCCGTCCCAACTTGCTTCGACAATTCGTGTGCGCTGGATTCGCCACCATTGCACTGCTGGCAGCCTGCGCGCGCGTTGGGAGTGAGCGGCAATCCGTCGTCCCCGGGCTCGAGGTCCGATTTCCTACGCCGGCGAAAGCAGACACCGTCGTGTACGAGCGCTCCATCACTCACGCCGGAAGAGACAGCAGTGGCGGCACGCGGACTGTCGTGCTCCGGGCGATTCAGCTGCCAGTCGGTGCGCGTTCGCTGGAGGTGCAGCAACGCTTCCCGGGCGGCGGCGGCGAAATTGTTGATACCGCGATCGCAGAGCTGCACACACTCCGCGCCGTGGCGCACCAGTCGCATCAGCCCACGCGAACGATGCGCTTCGCCTTCGATGGCAACGACGTCGAGGGGGAAGTACGCGCGAAAGGAGGGGACTCCGTCACGCACGTTCATCAGGCACTCGGCGGCCCGATCTTCGATTCCAACATCATAGATCTCGTCGTCGCCGCGCTGCCCCTCCGGACCGGATTCCGGGCGGAGCTGCCGTTCTTCATATATGAAAGGGGCGGACGCATCCCGATGCCGGTAGCTGTGCGCGATCGCGCCACGGTGATGTTCCCACACCTTGGGCAGCGCGACGCCTGGATCATCACGGTCGGCGTCCCGGGAGCGCCGGCAACCATATGGGTCGACACAAAGACTCGTGCCGTGCTCCGGGTGCGATACGACATCAGCGCTCGCGCGATCAGCTTCACCGACGAACGTGTGACGCCGCTCGGCGCCTGAAGACAAACTGCTCGGGGCGGCCGTCAGCTTCGCTCCTCGCTAGACGGTGTCCGGCTCGTTCACGCGGGTAGTGCGCCATGTGCTCAGGCATCGCTCCGAATGACAGCAGGGATGTAATATCCCGCCCGCGGCGGTGGTGGCCGAGGTGGCGCTCGTGTGCGTGTTGCTCACTGGCGCCGGACTCTTGGGTCGTAGCCTGGGCCGAGTGCTGGACGTACGGCCGGGGTTCTCCACCGGCGATCGCACTGCGCCCGCGCTAAGGGCTATTGAACACATCATATAATCAACAATTGCGTACGTTTGTGTGTGCGGTGCGCAATCTCTGAGGCAGCGTGTCTCGTCTTCGCTCTCGTCGCGTGCGACTCCTCACGCTCGTTCATCCCCTCGAACGCCGAACGCTTCAACCCACCCGCGGTTTATGCTCGATGGTGGGAGATGGTTCAAGCGTGCTCGAATCATCGGCGGGATATCGGAGCCGTGGGATGGTATCGCGTCCCCGGCCCACAGTTTCAGCTCAACGGGGACGCGGTTGCCGGGTTTTGGAACTCGAAGAGCGACGCCATCGTCCTGGCCGACTCGGTCTTGGAGGATGGCTCCATCGTCCGGCACGAGATGCTTCACGCCCTGCTTCAGCGAGGCGGGCATCCCGTTGAACAGTTCCTCGAAGCTTGCGCGTCCGTTGTGACTTGCCCCGCCTGTGGACCATGGCATCCACCACCCGGCTACACCCTCGTACCTCCGGAGTCTCTGACTACTGGCTCCCATGCGCAGCTGATGTCTGCTGAAAGCGATGGCCAAAGGTGGCTCGCTTTGGAGATCACGGTAACAAACGCGGCACAACACGCCGTGGTCCTGGACTACCCCGGGCATCCCGAGAAACCTCCCATTTTTGGTTTTGATATTCGTGGGCCACTGGGGGGCCTGATCACGAGCGAGATCGCTTTTGATTCGTCGACGCTCTACTTCGCGCCGCTGGCGACGAAGACTTGGCGCTACGAGTTCCTGGTCGCCCCGGACCTTTCGTACACGCACGTTCCGGTCGGGCAGCATTTCATCAGAGGGGGCTACGCGAACGCGTGGGCTGCCTGGGACACAGTTGACGTCAGGCCTTGATCCGCGTCACGTCGCTGACACGCGCCCTTCCTCGATCGCGCGTCTCGCCGCAGAAACCAGCGCTCCGCTCAGCGCCCTGGTGCGGTCGACGCAGCGGCGGGCGTAGCGCCGCCAGGTCGTTCGCATCGAGAGCCACGAACCGCCGGACCCACCGACAATCCCCGCGGCGGCAGCCATCGGCGCCACAAGGCCAACTGTGGCGACGAGAGCGAATCCCAGACCGAGTGAGCCAAGCACCGCACCCGTCACGCCGAGCACTCCGGCGACGGCCGCGGCATCGGTCCTCGCCGACAAGACACTGATCGTCGTGCGTCCGCCGCGCCGCGCAACGGTAACGTGCGTGGCGCCGAACGCGTCGCGTCCAGTCCATTCCACGGTGCCCAGCGCCTCGTTGATGCGGCCCTGGAGGCCAAGCTCACGCCGCGCAGTGTCGATCAGTTCGCCGACGACGTCGTCCGACACTTCGCCGTCGATCGTCTCCTCGAACCGGAAGCGCCACGGGGCACCGAAAAACCGGTTCGTCCTCCGCTCACTGTTCTCACGCAACCCTGCCGCCACGGCGGCGACGTGACTCGGGGCGATTCCGGCGCCCGCGGCGATCTCCTGGATTTCCGCGAGGGTATGGCGCGCGCCGCTCGGCCCCGCGCGTCCCTCCTGCAGCTCCGCCGCCTTGTTGAGTATGAGGGCGAGCTCCTCATCAGTGTAGAGACGCTCGGCGACACGCACCACGCCGGTCGCCTTGTCAGGGCGAGTCGGTGTCTGGGGCGGGGGACCGGGCGAGTTCTTCACGGCGCGCTTTCGCGAGCGTTGAACGGAGTAAGGCGGGCGCGAGAGCGACCCGCCCGCGTCATTAACAATGCGGCAGAGAAGCGCAGCGAGCCAGCCGCTGCGCAACGCGCATGCGCCGTGTCACTCGGACCGCAGCGCGCGGATCGGATCGAGCCGCGCCGCGCGTCGCGCGGGCAGCCAGCTGGCGAGGAAGGTGATGATCGCCAGCACCAGCACCGCGCCGCCGAACGCGATCGGATCCCGGGGTCGAACCCCGTAGAGCAGCGTGGCCATCACACGCGTGACGCCCAGCGCAACGACGGCGCCCATCGAGACGCCGATCGCCGCGAGCACCAGACCCTGACCGACCACGAGCCGCATCACCGTCGCCATCCTGGCACCGAGCGCGATGCGGATGCCGATTTCCCGGGTGCGGTTGCTGACGGCGTACGAAACCACGCCGTAGACGCCAACGGACGCCAACGCGAGTGCCAGCAAGGCGAACGCGCCACCGAACATCGCGCCGACGCGGACGCCGAGCATGGCGCGACCGTTGCGCAGGTGTTCCGCCATCGTGCGCATGTCGAACAGCGGCAGGTCCGGCTCGAGGTCGTGGACGATGGTGCGCAGCGGCTGTTCGAGCGCGGTTGGATCGCCCACGGTGGAGATCTCGATGAACAGTCCGTCGCGGTTTTCCTGCGACAGTGGACGCCAGAAGAACGGCCGCGGCGCTTCACCGAGGAACATGTACTTCGCGTCCTGCGCGACACCCACGACGCGATAGTCCGTCTTGGTCTCGAGAATGCGAAAGCTCCGCCCGATCGGATCCGCCGTTGGCCACAGGCGACGCGCCATCGCCTCGTTGATCACCGCGACTCTGGGAGCAGCGGAGTTGTCGGCTTCCACGAACGTGCGGCCGCGCACGAGCGCCGGGCCGGCCACGCGGAAGTAGTTCGGCGTCACGGTGTTGGCGAACATCGAGAGACCGCTTTCCGGAATCTCCGTCGCGGGATCGTCGACGAACACACGCCACGAGGAGTTGTTGTACCCGAACGGAATGACGTCCGCGAGTGCGGCGCCACGGACCCCCGGCAATCGTTGCACGCGTTCGACCAACTCACGCTGGAACGTGGTGCGACGCGCCGAATCGGCGCGCACCATGCCGAGGTCGAACGCGGCCGTCAACATGTTGCCGGTCCGGAATCCCAGCTCCATCGACTGCGCCGCGCGCATGCTGCGAGCGAACAGACCGGCGGCGACGAGCACCAGGACCGAGACCGCGATCTGCGCGACGACGAGGGCGCCGCGCAACCGGTGCTGGCGTCGGTCGGTGACGGTGCGGCCACCGGCGAGCACGGAGTGCGGCGCCACGGCGGCGGTCCGCAGCGCGGGCAGGAGGCCCGCGAGCAGCGTCGTCGCGACGGCAGCCACCAGCGTAAAGGCGAAGACGCGCCAGTCGGCGGTCACGTCGAACACCACGGGCGCGTCAGTCGCCACCCGCATGCCGGACAGACGGCCCGTGACCCAGCGCGCGAGCACGAACGCGCCGAGGCTCCCCGCGAGCGACAGCAGCGCGACCTCGACGAGAGAGCGGCGTACGAGCCGCCAGCGGTCTGCGCCCAGT
>DASTVV010000107.1:0-27728 GCA_035758925.1 Gemmatimonadaceae bacterium | reverse complement strand
GCTGGGCTGGATGTTCGACGCGATGGACTTCCTCATCTACGTCCTGGCCATCGGTCGCCTGAAGTCGCATTTCGGTTTCGGCGACGCCACGGCAGGCCTGCTCGGAACACTCACGCTCGTCAGCGCGGCAGCCGGTGGACTAGCCTTTGGAGTGATCGCCGATCGCATCGGCCGCGTGCGCGCACTGAACATCACGATCGCCATCTTCTCGGTTTGCTCGATCGGAGCGGCGACGTCGCAATCCCTGCTGCAGCTGGCCGTGTGGCGCACATTGCTCGGCGTCGGCATGGGTGGCGAGTGGGCCTCGGGTGGCGTGCTGGTCGCCGAAACGGTGCCGCCGCACCTGCGCAACAAGGCCACCAGCCTGATGCAATCCATGTGGGCCGTTGGCGCCATTCTCGCCGCGGCATTGGCCGGACTGACACTCGACGTGCTCCCGCTCGGCGACGACGCGTGGCGCTGGTTGTTCGCGATCGGGGGACTTCCCGCGCTCTTCACCTTGTGGGTGCGACGCGGCGTGCCGGAGCCGGAGCTCTGGGTCAAGCGGGCTGCGACGGTTCGGGAAGGGGAGACAACGAATCCATATCGCGTGCTCTTCGGTGCGACATTGCGCTCGCGAACGATGCTCGCGTGCACCCTCGCCGCCCTGCTGCAGTTCGCGTACTGGGGGCTGTTCTTCTGGCTGCCGAACCTGCTGGCGTCGCCCGTCGAGCAGGGCGGCGCGGGCATGAGCGTGGTGAAGTCGACGGGCTGGCTCATCCCGATCCAGATCGGCGCGTTCGTCGGATACCTCGTCTTCGGTCCGCTCGCGGATCGCTTCGGCCGGCGGCGCACGTTCGCGACATTCGTGGCGCTCGCCGCACTCCTGGTGCCCGTGTACGGCCGCATGATCCATAATCCCACCACGCTGCTACTCCTCAGTCCCGTGCTCGGCTTCGTGGGTCACGCATACTGGAGCATGATGGGGCCGTTCCTGTCCGAGCTGTTTCCGACGGCCGTGCGCGCCAGCGGCCAGGGACTTGGCTATAACTCAGGGCGCTTGTTTGGCGCCCTGGCGCCGTACGTGATCGGTGTCCTCGCCACATTGCCGCGCGTGGGGATCGTCGCCGCGCTGAGCGTGACGTCGGCCTTCTATCTCGCGGCAGCCGCGCTCGTGTTCGCGTTTCCTGACCGGAGCGGCACGGCGTTGGAATAGCTCAGATCGCGTCACCGCGGGAGTCGCCGCCGCCACTCGAGCGCCCGGGTGTCGCGTGGATCCACCTCGAGCGCCCGTTCGAACGCCCGCGCCGCGCCCTGGGCGTCACCTGTTGCGGCGAGAACGAGGCCAAGCGTGGCGTGCGCGCGTGCCGTGCCCGGATACAACGTGGCGATCGTGCGCGCGAGTGGCGCCGCGTGCGACGCCATTCGCCACTCCACCGCGGTGCGGGCCAGCAGGTCGAGCCAATACCAATTCTCGTCGTCCTGCGGGAACTTCTCGTTCGGATCCCTGACCGGCGGCCGGAAGATCTCCCGCATTCGCGCGAACTGCCGTGCGGCGCCTGCAGAATCACCGGAGACCGACAGCGCCATCCCGTACACCGCGCTCGCGCGCGTCGCGGTCGGGTATAGCTCGGTGAACGCGCGGCCAAGCGCGACAGCATCGGGGATGCGTCCCGTTGCGATCAACGCGCGGGTAACCATGTCCGCGCCGTTCAGGATGCCGATCGATTCCGCCGGCGGACGCGTCCGTTTCAATTCCGCCAGGCGTTCGACCTGCGACTGCACGCCGTTCACGCGGAAGCGCTCGAGCGCGGCCTCGATCGCTGGGCTGCGCTGGCTGACCGCGTCCGCGCGATATCCTTCGATCTCGAGCTCGATGTCCACGGTGTCCGCCATCGTCGCGGCGCGCGCGCGGTCGAACCAGGAATTGTAGACGCTCCCTCCCGTGATCCCGAACTCGGCGCGTGCCAGCCGGAGTGATCCC
Source organism: Gemmatimonadaceae bacterium (assembly GCA_035758925.1). GTDB lineage: Bacteria > Gemmatimonadota > Gemmatimonadetes > Gemmatimonadales > Gemmatimonadaceae > DASPMP01. The sequence goes on along the minus strand of DASTVV010000107.1, from coordinate 25,765 downwards.
GCCGCGTTCAGGATCATCCAGCGTGACTCGGGACTCCGCACCGGCGGGCGCAGCAGCCTCACTGGAAAAGCGATGTCCTTCGTCACGCCGTGCATCGTCAGCTTCCCGTACGCCATCCAGCCGCTGTCGCGCGGTACCAGGCGGTCGCTCTGAAAGACGATGGTCGGATATTTCTCGACGTCGAAGAAATCGCTGGTCCGCAAATGCTCGTCGCGGTGTGGCCATCCGGTGTCGATGCTCTTCGTCTCGAACACCATCGTGATCGACGAATTCGCCGGCCGGGCGGCGTCGTACAGCATCGTCCCCTTCGCGGCGGTGAAACGACCCTTGATCCGGCTGAATGCGAACCCGATCGAGAATTCGACGATGGAGTGACCGAAGTCGACCGTGTATTCCTGGAGCGCTGGCGCGGGGTCGCCCGCGGGAACCTGGGCCTGAACGGTGGCCTGACGTGCTGGCATCGTGCACAGGGTCGCGACTAGCAGCGCGGTGACACGCGGACTCGATCTCATCGAACGCTCCTGAGCACCGTTTCGCGTGTGCCCGCGGTTGCCTTGTCAGACTCGTCGTAGACGCGAATACCCAGCCCGTCGCTCTTGCGGGCCCAGTAGTCCACCTGCCGGCCCCAGAGTCTGATGGCGATGCGCCAGCAGTCGAATTCCCCGGCCGGAACGCGAATGCGGTCCTCGCCAACGACTCGCATCTCGAGTGGCACGTAGACGTCCCTCGGAATCACGGCCCAGCCGACCAGCGTGGCACTTCCCTTCCAGCTGGGCGAGAGCGACGCCGCCATGAGAAAGACGGGCGCGAATGCATCCGACAAGTACGGCGTGAGCTCTGGTCGCAGCTGCCGCGCGATCCCGCGGCCGGCGCCGATGCTCGGTCCATCGGTCGTCATCCGACCGGTGATGCTGTCGTCCTGAAACCGCTGGCCGATGTTGATCCGTTGGAAGCGCCGGTACGGCGACACATGGATCGCTCGGCGCAGCAGCCGCAGATCCGCCTGGGCGACGTACAGCGTCTCGTGTTTGAGTCGCTCCTGTCCCGCCACGACGTGCCGGTCCTGACTGATGATTCGCCACGTGGGTGTCCCTTCCCCGTCGACGTCGGCGTTTCCGGCTTCTACCGTCAGTGATATCACGAGCTCGCGCGCCCGGCCGGACGTGTCACGCACACGCCGCGTGTATTCCAATCGCATGGGACGGATGGCGCTCGCGCGCTCGAGACGTACGCCTGGAAGGCGGGGAGCGCCATCCGCCGGCTGCGCGAACGCCATCTGACCAAGGAACGACGAGGGAGACGTCGCGTCCTCGCCGATGTCGCGCACCCGGCGCCGCGCTGGAAGAACTACCAGGAGCAGCACCACAGCCATCGCGATCGCGGCGGATACTCGCCTCCATGGGCGCCCGCGCTCATCGACACGCAGCGGCAGGATGACGCGAGTGCCAGCCTGTCGGGACATGAGAATCCGATGCAGGAGCTCATCGGTGGGCTCGGGTGTCGCGACTGCCCTGAGCTCAGGCTGAATCCCGTCAGCGAATGCACGCAGCCGGCTGCGCCGCCAGAAGAGCAGGTTCATGAATCCTTGTCCTCCATGAGCAACAACGCGCGCAGCGACCGAAGGGCGCGGTGCAGCCGTACCTCCGACGCACCGACGGAGATGTCGAGCATCCGCGCGATTTCCGCGTGACTGAATCCCTCGATCTCCTTGAGCACGAGGACGCTGCGCAACGTTGGCGAGAGGTGTCGGAGCGCATCTTCGATCGCGACGACTGCATCAGGCGATCGCGCCGACGTTGCAGCGCGGTCCTCGTCCAACGGCACGGTTTCGTACCTGGTGCCCTCGCGCAAACGCATCAGCGCCACGCGCGTGGTGACCTTCCGCAGCCACGGGCCCAGCGATCCCCGCTCCTCGTAGCGCCGCAACGCTTCCGGCAAGCCGACGAATACGTCATGGACCACATCTTCCGCGTCCTCGCGCGACTGCAGCAGCCGATACGCCACGGCGAGCATGGCGCGCGCGTACCGGTGATACAGCTCCGCCAGTGCGTCAGCTTGGCCGCGCGCAGTGTGCGTCGCCAGCTGGGCGTCGGTCAGGTGCCCGAGGGGGGGCCGGTCATCGGCGTGAGGTAGCGCCATCCCTCATACAATGCGCAACTGCGCGGCAACCTTACATGGACACCCTCGGCAACGCTGATGACGTCACGAGCCCGTCCGGTCCGCTTTCCCCGCCTCGCGCGAACAGGCATCATGCCAGGCCGTAAGCGTCCGCTGTGCTCCCCGTCAGCGACCTGTGGTGTCGCCTGGTTTGTGCTAGATTACGAGCACGGAGGCGCGCTCCAAAAGCGCCGACAATCCAGCGAGTGGGATCCGGGACCTGGCGAATGGCCGGGCCTTTTTTTTATGATCGAAGGAGGGTAGCCCATGCGGACGCTTCGAAATGGCAACGACAACGACGAGCTGTCGGACGACGCTCTCGTGGATCGCGAAGAATCCGAGCGTCGTGAGTACCTCCGCCTCGAGCGGCGCGAGCCGCACCTTCGGAACACGAGTTATCGCGAGCTGACCGGATCCAAGGCGCTGCTTCATGCGTGGGAACGATGGAGCCGAACGAACACCGCTCTTCGTATTCGCGGTCTATTGGCGCGATTCCAGTAGCGCGTGGGCCCAACGAACGGACGCGTCCGCGACGGCCAAGTTCAATGGATTGCCGGCTCACCCGGCAGCTGCAGTGAGCCTGGAGAGTTCCAGCTCTGCGCTCGCAAGTACCCGCCTGCGCAACTGCATCCAGACCGGCTCTCCAGACACCAGAGAGGTCCGATCCGCCCGACACGAGCGACCGGCATCCTCGACGAAGGCGCCAAGGATGGCGAGCGTCGCCAGATCGTCGAGCCCCTGCTCGCGCAGCTCGCGTGTTGCGCGGCAAACCGCTGAGCGCAGCGCGGCGGCGCCGCCACGGTGTCCAAACAGCGCGCGCCCGATGGTGCGCTCGATGCACATGCACGTGTTCGCCGTCAGGCGACGGGTCTCGCTGAACAGGCCTTGGTACGTTTGCGACTTCATCGATGGCGACGGGTGAAGGTGACCTTGGTCCACTTGCAAGAAGGCGGCCTGCGCTGCGGACATGAGCACTGATTCAGTTGAGCAGCAGCCGAGGATATTTCGCGCGTCCTCCCGCGACGCACGTCGGCTGGCGGCGTTTGCCAGCAGGATGTTTCGCCTCACGTTCGAGTCGCAGAACACGCCGGAAGACATGGCCGCGCACGTGGCATCGGCGTTCAGCGAGGCGCTCCAGCGCTCGGAGATCGACGATCCCAACGGCATCACGCTTCTCGCCGAGCAGCGTGACACACTGGTTGGTTATGCCCAGCTGCGCGCGGGTGAGCCGCCAGGTTGCGTCTCCGATCGCGGGGCGCTCGAGCTGATGCGCTTCTACGTCGATCCCACGCTGCACGGGCGGGGGTTCGCCCACGCGCTGATGCGGGAGACTCTCGCGGTGGCGTCGTCCCGCGCGCGCTCGATCTGGCTGGGTGTGTGGGAGCGCAACGCGCGCGCCATTGCCTTCTACGAAAAGTGGGGCTTCGTGGACGTCGGCCAGCACCAGTTCGTGCTCGGCACCGACCGTCAGATCGATCGCATCATGTGGCGAGCCCTTGGATAATTACCGGCTACCGAATCCTCTTCATGGCAGCGGCCGCCGGCTCGTGCGCCGGGTATAACTCGCCTTCCTGGTCAAGTGCAGTTGTCTGGGTGTTTTTTTTCGGAGCGTCAACTCCGGCATAGTGAGTGTGATTGACTCCCAGAAAAGGCATGCGATGGCCTTTCCTCGTTTAGCGCAACCCGATGTCTCCCAAGTAGCCTCGAGACATCGAGTCACAGCCACCGCAATTCACACAAAGATCTCACACAGCTCCGGAGAGTTCACGCTGCACCACCACCACGGTCGCCTCACACCACCTGAGCAATCAGGCGGCACCACCACTGTGGTCGCGCTACAGTGCCGCCGAGCCGACTGACACCGTGTATTGAATGATGTGACAGCGGTGGTAAATCGATGTGACAGCTTGGAAGCTTGTTGGCTTCGCCGGGCCAGGCCCGGACCAACGGACCCGAGCAGCCGCTGACCGTCGCATCGGAACGGGATTTGTACTCCTATCGACCATCGGCAGCATGGGTGATAAACGATGTCTACGGCAGCGATGCGCGCTCGACCGCTCACAGTCATGTTCGTCCTCGGAGCGATCGGGTGTTGGTTCGGGTGGGGGCGGGGGCCATACTATCCATACCGCTATCCCTGGTACTACAGCTCATACGGCACGTACTCGGTTGTTCGGCGGCCGGTGGTCGTGGTGGATGGGTGGACCAACCGAGCGTTTCGGTATCGCCCCTATCGCGGCTACGTCGTCCGACGGCACGCCTCCTCACCGATCACCTACACGGCTGCCACGAGCGACGACACGCTTCGGGTCAATCTGACCGCAATGGGCGACTCGACGCGCCTGGAGGTACAGGCGCGGGATAGAGAACGGGCGCGGGACCTGATGGGCGAGATCCTCAAGGACTACAAGTAAACCGGCGGACGACCGCGCGGGTCATTCAGGCCCGCGGCGACTGTCACAGCGGATCCGGCGGCAAATAGGCTTCGAGCGCGTCGGCGAGATCGGCCAGCTCGCTGTAGAGGCCTTGGTTTTGGAGGGCGAGGGCCAGGTTTCCACCAACGCGCCGAAGCGCCACGACGTGACGGCGCGTAATCTTCCGCGGGCTGTTCGGGTGCAGCGCGGAGTTCGCAATAGCGATGAGGGCCGGCAGGGCTATCGGCGGCAGGGATATCGTATCGTACGTCCAGATACTGATTCCTTCATCACTCGTGCGTACGCCGCCTCCATCTGGGAGCCGCGCCTCGCCATCGACCGCAAGACGCTGCCACTCCTCCTGTGGGAGTGCGTACGAGATCTTACTCATTGGTACGACCTTCCGTTCTAGACCTCCATGGAGGTCCCCGACGACGTCGCCTTGGACCCTCCGCCCATGAGTATCGGCACGGGGAGCCAGGTGTTTAGCAGATCCTAAAGTAGCGCGAAGACCGTCTGGATAATGTCGCGGGAGGCGCGCGATGACGACCCGGAACGGAATTCATGCAGGCCGGATGAGTGACACGCGTGCATTTTAGCTCGGCGCGCACCTCTGAGAGACGTCGTTGTCGCGCAAAAGGGTGTCATCCCGAGCGTGCGGCGAATCTTCGGGTATGGTGTCCCGTAGTGACATCTGCCCTTTACGAGCTCCGGAGCGACCATGCACGCACTCCTCGCCGACCTCCGCTACGCAATCCGTCGTGCGCGCAGCCGCAGCGGTTTCACGCTGATCGCGATCGTCTCGCTGGGGCTCGGCATCGGCGTGAACACGGCGGCGTTCAGTCTCGTGAACGCGATCGTTCTTCGGAAAACGCCACTGCCACAGCCGGAGCGCGTGGTGCAGCTGTATCTGGGTCGCGGGGATGCGGTGACCGGGCCGATGTCGTACCCGGACTATGTGGATCTGCGCGAGCAAACGCGCGACGTATTCGGTGCGATTTCCCTCTCCAAGCTCACCGTCACGCCGCGCGACATGGGCGACCATGTCGAGACGATCATGGGCGAGCTCGTGAACGGCGACTACTTCCCGATGCTCGGGTTGCGCGCGCAGATGGGTCGCCTGCTCGGCGCCACCGACGACGTGGCCGATGGCGCACATCCGGTGGTGGTGCTGTCGGACAACTACTGGCGCGGCGCGTTCGGCGGCGATCCGGGCGTGGTCGGCAAGGACATGCGCCTCGGCGGCCGGGCCTACACGATCGTCGGCGTCGCGCCACGCTCCATCGAAGGACTGGTCCCCGGCCTCGCCCCCGCCTTCTACGCATCGATGCGGATGCTCAATCAGCTCGAGCCGGGGATCGGGAATGCGCTCGAGCGGCGGGGCGACCATGGTCACTTCGCGAAAGCGAGGCTCGCCGATGGTCAGACGATGGCCGCGGCAAGGACCGCCGTGGCGCGATACGTCGCGGACATGCGCGCGCGATATCCGGACAATTGGTCGGCGCATGACGATCTGCTCGTCATCCCCGAGAACAGCGTTACGGTGAATCCCCTCATGGACAAGGCGATCGTGCCCGCCGCGACCGCGCTCATGGTCGTGGTGGCGCTGGTGCTGATCGTCGCGTGCGCGAACCTTGCCAGCTTCCTGCTGGCCCAGGCGCGCGACCGCGAGCGCGAGATTGCCATCCGCCTCGCCATCGGCGCCGGGCGCCGCGCGCTGGTTCGCCAACTGCTCGTGGAGTCGCTGCTGCTGTCGCTTGCGGGTGGCGCGCTCGGAATCGCATTGTCCGCGCTGTCGCTGCGTCTCCTGCTCACGGCCCAACTGCCCGTCCCACTCCCGATCAATCTCGACGTCGGGCTCGATGCTCGGATCCTGGGATTCGCGACGCTCGCGTCCGTGCTGGCTGCCGTCCTCTTCGGGCTGGTTCCCGCGATCCAGGCGACGCGGCCGAACGTCGTCGAGACGATCAAGAACGAGAACGCCGGCGCCAAGTCCGGGGGGGGCCGGCGGTTCACCATGCGCAGCGCGCTGGTGGTGGCGCAGACGGCGACGTCACTCGTGCTGCTCGTCACGGCGGCGCTCTTTCTGCGCAGCTTCGCCGCGCAGTCTCGCATCGATCCCGGATTTGGCGCCGCGCCGACCGGGCTCGCGTGGATCGGAATTCCATCCGACCGTTTTCCCGGCCAGCGGCGACAGCTGTTGATCGACGAAATCGAGCGGCGGATGCGCGAGCTTCCCGATGCCGACGCGGTGGGAGTGATCGACAATCTCATGCTCAACGCGCTCAATCAGCAGGGCCGCGGCATCACGGTCGACGGCTTCGAGCCGCCGAAGGGTGAGCGCTCATTTGGCGTCGACTACGCCGTCGCCGACTCGGGTTTCTTCGATGCCGCGGGCATCCGCCTGATCGCGGGGCGCAACTTCTCGGCGACAGACAACATGTCGACACCGCGCGTCGCGATCATCAACGAGAACATGGCGCGCGAGTTCTGGCCGAAGGGTAATGCCGTGGGCAGCATGTTCCGGCAGGACACCACCATGACACGCGTGATCGGCGTCGCCAGCAACACGAAGGTTCGCTCGCTCGGGGAGCCGCCGCGGCCGATGTACTTTGGCGCGGCTGGTCAAGCCGAGATCCCGACCGTGATGATCGTCGCGCGCACTCGGGGCGACGCCGCGGCGCTCACCGCCCGGATGGTCTCCACGCTGCACGACATCGATCCGAGCGTCATGATCGTGCAGGCGAAGACCATGGAGCGGCATCTCGCCGCGATGGTGCTGCCGGCCAGGCTCGGCGCGGTGGCGTTCGCGGTGTTCGCGGGCCTCGCGCTCGTCCTCGCGATGATCGGCATCTACGGCGTGGTGCGCTACGCGGTGACCCGTCGCGAACGCGAGGTGGCCATCCGCCTGGCCGTCGGAGCGGCGCCGCAGAGCGTGGTCCGACTGCTGATGCGGGATGGTGTGATGCTCGTTGGGGCGGGGGCGATCCTCGGCCTCGCGCTCGCCGCACTGATGGCGCGCGGGCTGGAGGCAATCCTGTACGGTGTGCACAGCACCGATCCGCTCGCGTTCGTCGCGGCACCGCTCGTGCTCGTCTCCGTAGGAGTAGTCGCGGCATTCCTTCCGGCCCGCCGCGCGAGCCGTGTGGATCCCGCCAGCACACTTCGGCGAGCGTAGCTGGAGTCTCCCCCCTTGTTATTCGACACGAGTTGTCGTATGCTCGTGTCGAACGTCATGGGGAGCGCGGGAAGACATGGACGAAGACACCGATGTCCTGCAGGGCACGCTGGACCTGCTGATCCTGAAGGCCGCCTCGCTGGAACCGATGCACGGGTGGGCGATCAGCGCGCGCATCCGCCAGAGCTCGCGTGACGTGCTCGAGGTGAACCAGGGGTCGCTCTACCCGGCCCTGCACCGCCTGGTCAAGCGCGGCTGGCTCACAGCGGAATGGGGAACCTCGGAGACCAACCGAAAGGCGCGCTTCTATAGACTCACCGCGGCCGGCCGCCGGCAGCTTGCCACCGAGACCGCCACCTGGCGCCGCTTCAGCGCCGCCGTGAACCACGTGCTCGCCACCACCTAGGAGCATCCGATGTCCCTCTTCGACCGATTCCGCCACCAGTCCGACCGCCCTTCCGACCAGGAACTGGACGATGAGCTGACGCAGCACATGGAGATGGAGGCGCTCGCGCTCGAGCGCGCCGGCCTGTCGCCGGAGGACGCCAGGCGCGAAGCGCGACGTCGCTTCGGGGGGGTGGACAAGTACGCCGAGGAGGTACGGGACGTCCGCGGCGGCCGCTGGCTGGAGTGGTTCGGTCAGGACGCGAAGTACGCGCTGCGCGTCGCGCGCCGCTTCCCTGCTTTCACGGCGATTGTCGTCGCCACCCTTGCCGTGGCGATCGGCGCCAACACCGCGGTGTTCAGCGTCATCGATCGCGTGGTGCTCGCGCCCCTCCCCTTCCCGCGCGACCGCGACCTCATGCTGCTGTACGCGGAAACACCGGACGGCTCCAACCCGCGCTTCTCGGCGTCGTACGCCGACTTCCTCGACTGGCGCAGGGACACGCGCAGTTTCGCGGGCATGTCGGCCTTCACCTCGTCGACACTCACGACTATGGAAGCCGAACAGCCTGAACGGCTGTCCGGCCTCCTCGTCACCTCCGACTACTTCGACGTGCTCCAGGCGCGGCCGGCCCTGGGTCGGCTGTTCCGCGCGTCGGACCAGGCGTCGGAAGTGACGTCCATGGCGGTCATCACGAACGCATTCTGGACGCGCCGATTCGGATCGGACTTGGGCGTCGTCGGGCGCGACATTCGGCTGGGCTCCGGCCCGGTGACCGTGATCGGCGTGCTGCCACCCGATTTCGATCGCGCTGCCCCCAACATCGACGTCGTCACGATCCTGAACCCCTCGATCATCCCGAACGTCGAGAATCACGCGCAGCACACGTTGTCGGTCATCGCCCGCCTGCGCCCGGGTGTGTCGATCGCAGTGGCGCAGCAGGATTTGCGCGCTGTGGCGGAGCGCCTGGCGCGAACGCATCCGTCCATCGCTGGATGGAAGGCCAACGTCTTCAGCCTGCGCGACGAAGGCACGCGGACCGTGCGCCAGCCGCTACTGATTCTGATGGCCGGCGCTGCGCTGGTAATGCTGATTGCCTGTACAAACGTCGCCAGCCTGCTGCTGACGCGAAACGCGCTGCGCCATCGCGAGGTCGCGTTGCGGCGCGCGCTCGGCGCTTCGCGCGGACGCCTCGTGACCCAGATGCTCGTGGAATGCCTCGCCCTCGCGCTGCTCGGACTCACGGCCGGTGTTGGTGTCGCGTTGGCAATCCTGAAGCTGATCGCCCGCGTCGCGCCTCAGGGGCTGATCCCGCAGGACGTCGCGATTCCGCTCGACTGGCGCATGCTCGGATTCGCGCTGGCGCTCGTCACCGCCGCGACGCTCGTCGCCGGGCTGTTGCCCGCGCTCCGCCTGACCGTGTCAGGGCTGGCGCAGACACTGCGCGAGGGTGGTCGCAGCGCCGCCGGCGGCTTGAGCGCGCTGCGCGCGCGAAGGCTCCTCGTCGTGACGGAGATCTCGCTCGCGGTCGTGCTGCTCGTCTCTGCAGGCCTCGTGCTGCAGAGCCTCCGCACGTTGACGCGGAACGATCCCGGCTTCCGTCCCGAACGCCTGGTGGCCGCACGCGTCAGTGTACCGAACCGGTATCGCGACTCGACGCAGGTGCGATTCATCCGGGAGCTGCAGGAGCGCCTGACGGCGCGCGCCGAAGTAGAGAGCGCGGCGGGCGCGAACGTGCCGCCCATGTCTCAGGGCGGGATCAACACCAAAATCAACGTCATTGGTCGGCCCAACCCGGCGAACGAGGACGTCATGTCCAACGCCACGGTCGTCACGCCGGGCTATTTCCGGACAATCGGCATGTCGTTCGTTCGTGGCGAAGACGTCACGTGGGAGGCACGAGAGCTGGTCGTGAACGAGGCGCTGGCGAAGCGTTTCTGGCCGAACGAGAACGCGATCGGCAAGCGCATCGGCTTTGGGCGTGACAGCGTGGGGATGCCGATCGTGGGCATCGTCGCCGACATTCGCAACCGCGGGCTGGGCGAGGAACCCACGCCGATGATCTACATGAGCTATCGGGGTGCGGCGAACATCGTGCGGACGCTGACGTTCGTCGTGCGCGGGCGCGGGCGCGGCGGCACGGAGACCGTGGTATCGGCCGTGGTATCAGCAATGAAGGCCGCGCTGCGCGAAGTGGACCCCGCCGTTCCGTTGTACACCGTGCAGAGCGTGCCCGAGATGGTGAATGCGTCGATCGCGCAACCGAGGCTGAACACGACGATGCTCACGCTGTTCGCGGGCATCGCGGTGGTGCTCGCGGTGCTGGGCATCTATGGTGTGGTGTCGTACTCCGTGACGCAGCGCTCGCAGGAAATGGGCGTTCGCATGGCGCTCGGCGCGCAACGCACCGACGTGGTGCGCATGGTATTGCGTGAGGGGTTGCTGCTGGCCGTCGGAGGCGCGGTGATCGGCTTGGTCGGGGCACTTGCCGGGACCACCGTCATTCGCGGATGGCTGTACGGGATCGAGCGGAACGACCCGACGACGATGTTGGGCGCCGCAGCGGCGTTGATCGTCGTGGCGCTGTTGGCCAGCTATCTCCCCGCGACCCGGGCGTCGCGCGTGGATCCTGTTACGGCGATGCGAGCGGAGTAGTCGCGGCAACTTCGGCCCGCCATGCCTTTCCTGATCATATTTTGACCGGTCTCCACAGAACGCCATGCGCTATCTGACCGGTCTCTCTCGCGCCGTCGCTGTCGTCGCATTCGCGCTCACGGGCTGCCGGTCGGCGGCGGCCCAGCGCGGCACCGAAGCGCTCTGGTATCTCACCGGCTCGGACGCCAGCACCCGGGACTTCGTCGCCCACGCGAGCCAGATCTCGATCGCTGCGCCGCAGGTGTTCATGATGGACTCCACCGGCACGATCCGAGGCGGCGTCGATTCGCGCGTGGTGACTGCCGCGAAGGAGCACCAGGTGAAGCTCATCCCGCTGGTGATGAACCCCGGGTTCGATCAGCCGTCGGTGCATCGGGTGCTGACGAATCCGACCGCGCGCGATCAGGGCCTGCGCTCGCTGGCGGCGCTCTGCCGCGAGCATCACTTCGATGGCATCCAGTTCGACTTCGAGAACATTCACGTGCGCGACCGGGACGCGTTCACCGCGTTCGCGCGCGCCGCGGCCGACTCCGTTCATCGTGCCGGCTGCACGCTCTCGGCCGCGGTCGTGCCGCGCATGAGCGACGACCCGGGGACCAGCCCGTTCGACCGCTACATGTATGAGAACTGGCGCGGCGCGTACGACTACAAGGCGCTCGCCGGCGCGCTCGACTTCATCTCCTACATGACGTACGCGCAGCACGCGGGTGGCACCACACCAGGGCCGGTTCAGGGCTACCCGTGGACCGTCGCATGTCTCGAGTTCGTCCTTTCGCTCGGCGTGCCACCAGCGAAACTCTCACTCGGCCTCGCCGGCTACTCCGACTGGTGGTACCCCACCTACAGCGACAGCCTGGGCGCGCGCGCGATCGGGCGCGACATCGGATTCGACCGCGTGTCCGCGCTCCTCAGCGAGCACCACGCATTGTCGGTGTGGGACGACGAACAGAAGGCGTCTCGCGCCGAATGGCAGTCCCACGGCGTTTTCCAGTACCTGTGGATCGAGGACGCGCGCGCATTCGAAGCCAAGCGCCCGCTGGTGGAGCGGTACAAGCTGCGCGGATACTCGGTGTGGGTGCTCGGCAGCGAGGACCCTGCAGTTTGGAGGCGTTAAGAAGGGTTGACGGGTTGACGGGTTGACGGGTTGACGGGTTGACGGGTTGGTAAGTCGTTGTGGAGTTTGCTGTTGAACGGATGGGACCGCGCAAACGAACAACCTTAAGTACGTAGTGTAGCATTCAACATGCGCCAGACCCGCTTCCTTTCCGCAACCGCCGCCTTGCTGATCGCGGCGTGTGGTCGCTCGTCCGGAATGGATGAGGCGATGAAGCGCGACCTCGAGTCCGCATCTAGCGGTGGCATCGAGCTGGCGCCGCGAGGCCCCGCGATGACGGTTGTGTCGCCGCTGGAATCGGGTCGGCCCGTGCAGCCCAAGGTGACCCCAGCGCGTCGCGTCGTCGCTCCGACGAAGCGGACGGCACCCGTGACGAAGCAGGTCACACAAAGCAGCGCCGAAACGGCTCCGGCCGCCGTGCGACCACTGCCAGCGTCGTCCGTATCAGCGCCGCCGCCCGGTGGTTACAAGTCGATCGGCGAAGTGCTCCGCGGCGCTCCATTTCCGATCAAGCCTTAGCGTTTCTGAACGAGAAGCCCACTGGTTGACGGTGGGCCAAGCGGCGGTGAACAGCCTCTTCGGCAGTCGGATCTAGTCGTCGACGTCGACCTTCACGGTCGTTGCCGTAATCGTCACGGGCACTCCGGCCGAGTCCACTCTGCCCCGCCCTTCGGCGTGCACGAACTTGCCTGAGTTCTTGGCCGTCACGACAGCGGCGAACGTGACCAGGTCACCGTTCGGATCGACGGTAGTCGCACTGCTGATCTTGATGATCGTCCCACCCGCCAGAAGGAGCGTACGGGTGGCTGCGTCAGCCGCAACCACTTCTGCCTCGAACTCTACCACGCTCCCCACCGATACTTGACCCTCGACGACACGCTCGAGCTCCGTCTGGGCGGTAATCTCAAACGGAAGATTGAATACCCGAAGGATGGCCAGCGATGGCGACGACGTCGCCTGCTCCAGGTTGTCGGCGTCCACCAGGACCTCGATCCTCGCCTCGTCCAGGTCGTTCGTGATGCGAAGATCCGTCGCGGTAAACAACGCGATTGTTGGTGCTCGCGGTCTCAGGGGCAAATGGCGCCGAGCCTCGATCGGGGGGTTGCGGCCGTTCGAGATCTCGTTCTGTACAAACTGCTCCCAGAGGACGAGCGCGACATCGCTACTGGTCGGCGTGCGAAAGCGGGTATTGCTCGTGTACCTCACGACAAGGCCACCGAGCTCCAGCGTCACGGTTTCGTCGACGGTGTTGATCGCCGTGACTCGGCTTGCAATCGTCTCGTCGTCCTGGTCGGCCTCGACTTCAATTTGGCGTGCAACCAGACCCGTGGGCGTGGTGAACGCGATCTTCACGAACGTGGCGCCGTCGAGAGCGGTCTCGAGGTCGTTCAATGAGACGGCCTGCACGAACCGGGTCGTCGCGCGGATGGGGCTGGTCGTATCCCCGCAGGCGACCATGACAAGTGCGGCACACGTGCTGGTGAGCACGGAATGCATCCTGGATGTCATGCGCGACGCTCCGTGAAAGTATGCTCAGGAGAGACACACATCGTGCCAGCTACCATGAAGTTCTCGGCGATCCGCTGGGGCGCGGAGAACGAGAAGAGCGACCATGAGCACGTCACTAGAGCTGGGTCTTCCCGAGCACCCCCCGACGAGCGCCGTTGTATGAGCCGCCAGGCGCTCGCGACGGGCGGTCATGGAGGCGCGTCCTGCCGACGTCGCGCTCGTACTGATCGACGGCGTTCCGCTGTATGGCGACCGCGACGGGTTGCGGCGATTCTGGCCAAATGCAGCCCTCGAGGCGATCGCGTTGCCGGGCGGGCCGAAAGCGCTTGGGTCGGCGGCGGCGGGATTCGTGTTTTGCGGACGCCGTCGCGCGACTCGGACCAGCGTTCGCGGCGGATGGCATATCGCTCGTGCCGCTTGCGGGCGGCGGACAATCTCAGTCGGGAACTACTTCGGAGGCGCGGCTCACCGCGCACCGGGTCGAGAAGCTGCCGTAAGCAACCGCCTTCCACACGACGGGGGTTGCATCCATCTGACTCAGAACTCGCAAGGCATCACTTCGGCGATGTTCACGGACTAACTCGCGCGATTCTGCCGGGCTTCTGGTGGTGAGTGTCGGATCCAATCGGACCGATCGCGTGTGATCGACGGTTTGTGAGGCGAACATACGACGAAGGCGTCTTTTACTGTATTGCGCGGTCGCGAGGAGAACGGCACAGTCGGGGGACAAGCGAGCGCGCGTCGTCCCTATTCGCCGACGCTGGCCTTTGACGGCACGCAGCGCCTGGGATTTCCGCGACCATCCGCGTCGCGCCGCGACCAACGGTCGCAAGGAAGGCTTCATGGCCGGCACTCTGCCTCGCCTCGCGCCAACGAGCGTCCCGAACGATTTCGTCGAAGTTCAGGACACCACGTTCAGCATCGATGTCCCCGGCCGATACGTCTGCAGCACCTGGGACGAAGCGGTCAACAACGGAGGCGTGCCGTTCGACGTCATCGTCATCGGCGCGGGTATGGTCGGCGCGTACTGCGCCGAGAAGATCTACCGCAACTCCAACCTCCGCGTGCTGGTGCTCGACGCCGGAGCGTTTCTGGTGCCGGAGCACGTCCAGAATCTCGCACGCATCGGACTGAACGCTGCCGGCGCGGTGCGCGTCGTCGCCAATCAGGACGATCCCGGCACACGGGAGCGCGTCTGGGGCACGCCGTGGCGCAGCCGCGTGCCATTCCCGGGGCTCGCGTACTGTATCGGTGGGCGATCGCTGTACTGGGGCGGGTGGGCGCCGCGCCTGACGACCACGGATCTCGAGCACTGGCCACCCGATGTCGCCGCGTTTCTCCAGAGCGCGACGAAAACGGCGGACGAGTACGAACGCACCGAGATGGAGACCGGCGTCTATGACCGCACCGACTACATCATGGGCGCGCTGTATGAGCGCTTGAAGGAGAAGAGCGAAGGCGTCGTAGCCAGTGGCGTCGCATCCATCGACGGCGTCGAGGACCCGCCGCTGGCGGTTCAAGCCAGGCCACCCGCGTCAGGGTTGTTCAGCTTTGACAAGTACAGCAGCGCGCCCATTCTCGCTGACGCGATCCGGGAAGCTGCCGGCGCTCCGGACTGGCGCCGCCGGCTCTTCCTCGTGCCCCGCGCCCACGTCGTCCGGCTGCATTCCAGCGGCGATGCCGTCACGCGGCTCGAAGTCTACGAAAACGGTCGCCAGCGATTTCTCGATGTCGCGCCGAGCTGCGCCGTCGTGCTCGCCAGCGGCACGGTAGAGGCCACGCGGCTGGCGCTCGAGTCGTTCGACACGCCGCTCATGGGACGCAATCTCATGGCGCACCTGCGCTCCAACACCGTGGTGCGGATCAATCGCTCCGCGTTGGGACCCGACCTGCCCGGCCAGCTCGAAGCGGCGGCGCTGCTCGTGCGCGGCTCGATGCCCACCGGACGCTTCCACATCCAGGTGACCGCCGCGGCGGTGACCGGCGCCGACTCGGAAGCCACCATGTTCCGCATGATCCCGGACATCGATCTCCTCGACCGCATGCTGGCATCGCAGGACTCCGACAAGATCGTGATCACCCTGCGTGGGATTGCCGAGATGCAGGGCAACCCTGACGTGTTGGCGACGAAGACCACAGGGGCCGTGCCCAGCTGGATGGACCTCAGCGACCAGCGTGATGAGTTCGGCCTGCGGCGCGCCTGGGTGAATCTCGTTCCGACGCCGGACGACCTGGCGCTCTGGCGCGCGATGGATGACGCGACCCTTGCGTTCGCGCAGAAGCTCGCCGACGGATCCGGGAACATCGAGTACTTCTACAACAAGCAGGGGAGCCTCAACGCTCCTGGCGCATCATGGCACGCCGAGCCGCCGCCGCCGAGCAGCACATTCGACCGCAACGATCCCGCGAACAAGGTACGTGACGGCGTGGGAACGACGCACCACGAGGCCGGCACGCTGTGGATGGGAGCAACGCCCGACGTCTCGGTAACGGACACGGTTGGGCGTTTCCACCACAGACGCAACGCCTACGTTGCGGGCCCGGCGCTCTTCCCCGCCATTGGATCGGCGAACCCAACGCTGACCGCGCTGACGCTCGCTCGCCGCACCGCGTCGGCGATCACGACGACATCCCTGCACCTGCAGCCCGGCTTCCGCGTGGTGGGGAATGGCGGACTGCGCGGGTGGCGCATGGCTGGACTCGGCAACTTCATGGAGCTGGGCGCGAACATCATCGAGTCGGTCGATGGCGTCGGCCTGCTGTGGTATGCGGACGAGGAGTTCGATGACTTCGTGCTCCGCATGGAGTGGCGCGCCTCCAGCGTCATGGACAACTCCGGGGTCTTCATTCGATTCCCGGCACTGGGCGCAAGCGATCCAGCCAATGACTGGAAGGTGGCAGTGAACCAGGGCTACGAGATCCAGATTGACGACCGTGGCTTCAACCCTGAGAGCGGCCAATACGGCGATGCGCGACACATGACCGGCGCGATCTACGGGATCGCGGCGGCAGTGCATCTCGCGTCGAAGCCGGTCGGCGAATGGAACACGTTCGACATCGAGGCGCGCGGCCAGGAGATCTCCGTGCGACTGAACGGAACGCTCGTGAGCCAGCTGACGGGAGACGGAAGCCGTCCATCGCGCGGGCACATCGGGCTCCAGAACCATCATCCGGGATCACGCGTGCAGTTCAGGAACATTCAGATCGAGCCGCTGCGCGTCGTGTCACCCGCGGGGGCACTGCGCGGAGCCCGGGAGGCGCGCGTCAGGAGGGGGTGAGCACTCAACACCGGCAATGCTGGCGCACTACCGCCTTGGTGACTGCGGATCGCGATGCCGTGATCTCTATAGAAGGGCATGGCAGTTCAGAACCACTTCGCGAGCCAACGCTTCTCGAACAGAACCTTGGCCCAGTGCCAGATGCGACTGGGGCTTCGCAGCGTTACCTGCGGTTTCGGCTCACCGTAGAAGTTGCCCGCGCCAATCCCCGCTCGGCCGTCACCCGTCTCGACGAAGCACTGGCCGTGGCCGTCGAACGCTCGCCGCTTTCCTTTGGCGCTCCATTCGTGCCCGATGTTGGCGGCAACGACTTCGGCCTGCGCGTGCGCGAACACACCGGCCTTCGGCAGCGGTTTGCCGATCGAGAGCGGTATCGTTGTGACGTCGCCGATGGCGAATACGCCGGGCACGCCGGTGGCCATCGTTGCACGGTCCACTGATATCCAGCCAGTCTCATTCGTCAGGCCAGCGTTCCGAACGACCGAAGGCGCGCGATGCGGTGGGACGTACGCGAGAATGTCGAAAGTCGCCGTCGCTCCGTTGGCAAAATTCAGTCTGCGAGCGGCTGAGTCGACGGACGTGACCTGGTGCTCCGGGTGGTACGCGATGCCTTTCGATTCGACGAGCCCTCGAACTGCGGCCGAAACGTCGGGCCCGGCCACGCCCATCGGCCCGGGTTCGGCTGCATAGAGCTCCACCTGAACGGCGTCGCGCACGCCACGTCGCCGCAGTGCGCCGTCGATGAGCAACGCGCCTTCGTACGGCGCGGCCGGACACTTGTACGCTGGAGCCGCGGTGAGCACCACGATGCGGCCAGACGTGATGGATTCGACGGCTGAGCGGATGGCGCTCGCGCCATCCAGCGTATACAGGTTGTGCCCCGACGCCGAGAGACCGGGAATTGCGTCCGGGTCGAGATCCGCGCCAAGGGCAACGATCATCGCGTCTCCCGTGAACGCCGTCCCACCGGCCGTGACGGTTCGCGTCGATGGATCGATCCGGGTGACCTCGGCCGTGACGACCTCGATCCCTTTGCGCCGGAGGCGATCGAGCCGGCGGCGGATGCCGTCAGCCTCGCGCCATCCGACGGCCAGCCACAGCAGCGACGGCTGAAAGAGATGATAGGCCTCGCGATCGAACAGCACCACGCGATCGGTTCTGGGGAGCAGCTTTCGCAGCCGGTTCGCCGCGACGACTCCTCCCACTCCGCCACCGAGAATCAGCGCCGTCCGTACGGTCCCTGCCATGCTCGTCATCTCGATTGGCCTAGAAGACGATGACCTTGTCGGCCCACACGGTCCATTCGGCGAGCTCCTCGAGCGTGCTGCGACGACTCCCCTCAACCAGTTCGTCGGCCATGATGCCGCGCGCGTCCATACAGCTCCCACACACACCGACTGTCACCTGCTTGAGCGCGACCGCCTTGATCATTCGGTTCAGATTGTAGTAGCCTTCGGGGACTTTCTGCCCACCCTTGGCACACGCGGCGGCGTCGCCCATCAGGAAGACCCTGACCTCCGTTGACTCGCGTTTGGCGAGCGCGCCTGCCAGACGCAGGCCGTTGTAGCTGCGCTCCGTGCCGTACGGAGGATCGTTCAGGATCAGCAGGGTCTTCATAGGTGCAATCTACGGAGGAACACGTTCGATGTTTGTCGGGTTGCGAGCTTCTATCGGGGAACACCCCCACCGTGACCTGCGTGAAGCGCCCAAGGATCCGGACCTGCCGTTTGACAGCTGACTGACCAACGCAGCCCGCTCGCCACTGCTCTATCGCGTCATATGTTTCATCGCACAGTCTGCGCTGCCCCTGTCCAACTGGTGTACCATTGCGTCGCCTGCTCCTGATCGTCGCGTGCTGCACACTTCCGGCGTGCGGCGATGCGACACTCGATCCCCTGCCGCTCGACATCTCGATGGAGGCGAGCACCACCAGCCCGACCGTCGGCGACACCGTCAATTTCCTCGTGCGGGCGCAGGGTGGCAGCCTGCTGGGCGTCGACATCAGCTTCGGCGACGGCAGCGTGGATCAATACGCCACCGGTGGCGCGCGGACCGCGCGCGTCACTTTCAAGCACGTCTATCTCACCGTGGGAACGGTCCAGGTGCTCGCGACCGTCACGGATGCGGTCGCAGGACCCAGGGACGTGCTGCTGCAACTGGCCGTGAACTAGGCGAGCGCCGAAAAGGTCACCTTCGATTTCGCTGCCTTGACAGGGGCTGGGAAGCCGGTAACGTCGGGCGAAAAGATCGGCCGCGACGCCGCGGGAGTCCCAGCTCCTCTCGTTCGAGATGCCCCATGACCCGGACAGCAATTCGGCATTGTCTTCCCGTTACTCTCGCGCTTCTCCTGAGCGCCCTCGTCGTCCCGGCCCAAGCGCAGACCGGCACTGTCACCGGCCGCGTCGCGTCCCCCGCCGATCAAGCGCTCGTCGGGGCCCAGGTGAGCCTGGTCGGTATCGGTCTGGGCACACGCACCGGTGAAGGCGGCCGCTAGACCATCGTGAACGTGCCGGCCGGGCAGTATCGTCTGCGCACCCAGATGCTCGGCCATCGGCCCGTCGAGCTGGCGATCACGGTGAGCGCGGGTGGCACGGTCACACAGAACATCACGATGCGGGCCGAGGCCATCGGCCTCGACGCCCTCGTCATCACGGGCACTGCCGGCCAAGCGCGGCAACGGGAAGTCGGCAATGCCGTGACGCAAATCGACGTCTCCAGGATTCAACAGCCGCCAACCACGATTGCGGACCTGCTCCAGGGGCGCGCCGCGGGAATGCAGGTGATGCAGAGCTCGGCCATGGCCGGCAGCGGCTCGATGATTCGCCTGCGCGGCAACGTGAGCGTGGCGATGAGCAATCAGCCGCTCATCTACGTCGATGGCGTGCGGCTGCGCAGCGAAGGATACGCGCGCAACGTCCCGCCCACGGGCTCCGACTTGCGCAGTGGCAACGACATCGCCAGCCCGATGAACGACATCAACCCGAGCGACATCGAGCGCATCGAGGTCATCAAGGGCGCCGCGGCCGCGACGCTCTACGGCACGGAAGCGGCGGCGGGCGTCATCCAGATCTTCACCAAGAGTGGCCACTCGGGCAAACCGCAATGGTCGTTCGAGACGAATCAGGGCTTCGCCCATGCGCTGAAGTTCGGACCCGATCCCAGTCGCGCTCCGCCGAGCGATACCATCTTCGGCTGTGTCGTGGTCACGCCTTGCTCGGGAACCATCCAGGCATACCGCGACAGCTTCCCCGACCGGTTCTCCGGGTTGCCGCTCAAAGGCGTGTCGCGGGCCGGCGGTACGTCGAGCTACCTCTTCATCGATCCGTGGCTGCGGAACGGCTACCATCAGCGCTACTCCGCGTCGGTGAGCGGCGGCGGCGAGCCCCTGCGCTACTTCGTCTCGACGATGACCGTCGACGAGGACGGCGTGCTGCCGAACGACAACGAGAACAAGAAAGTCATCCGCGGCAACTTCTCCCTGACGCCGCTCCCCAACCTCCTGTTCTCGTGGAACACGTCGTACACCAAGGACCACATCTCCAACACGCCGGCCGGCAACAATGCCCACGGCTTGACGCTCAACGCGTTCCGCCGCGACCGGAACTATGCGTCCAACGACCGGCCGGAGGTCGTCGCGAAGCTGCTGGACTACGACATCACGAGTGAGATCGACCACCTGACGACTGGCGGGACGGCGACATGGAACCCTATCACCAACCTGACGAACGCCTTCACCGCGGGCTTTGACCTGGCGCAGATCGACAACCGCAACCTGCGACCCTTCGGCTTCATTCAGGCGCCCACCGGCATCATCTCGGACGCGCGCAACGTCTATCAGACGCTGACCTTCGAGTACAAGGGCAACTTCCAGCGTGAGCTGCGGCCGAATTGGCGCGGCACGCTGTCGTGGGGTGGGCAAAGCGTCACGACGGACGTTCGGAACACGGCGGCCTACGGCGAGAATTTCCCCGGCCCGGGTGAGCCGACGGTCAACAGCGGTGGGACAACCCTGGGCTTCGAGGAGCGGCAGCGCGTCATCAACGCCGGCTTCTTCGGGCAGGGGATGCTGGACCTGCGAAACAAGTACTTCCTCACGGTGGGCGCGCGCGTCGACGGCAACAGCGCGTTCGGGGAGAACTTCGGACTGCAAACGTATCCCAAGGTGAGCGTCTCCTGGGTGGCCAGTGACGAGAGCTTCTGGCCCTCCTGGAGTCCGGCGATGAAGCTCCGGCTCGCGTGGGGCCAGTCGGGTCGCGCACCGGGTGCTTTCGACGCCGTCCGCACGTGGGAGCCGGTGGGCTGGGGGGGCGCGCCAGCGTTCTATCCGCGCAATGTCGGCAACAGCGCCCTGGGGCCCGAGCGCACGACCGAGCTCGAGGCCGGGTTCGATGCGTCGTTCCTCAACGACCGCATCACGGCGGAGCTCACGTACTACGACCGCAAGATCGACGACGCACTCTTCTCGGTCAGTCAGATCCCGTCCTTCGGCTTCCTCAACTCGCAGCTGAAGAACGTCGGTCAGATGAAGAGCAACGGGTGGGAGGTGTCCACCAACGCCACCGTGCTGCGCCGCTCCGGCTTCGAGTGGACGGTGGGTGGCTCGCTCTACACCAACGACGCGAAGATCGTGACACTGGGCGGCGCGCCGGACTTCGAGATCGCCGACTTCGGGTGGATCATTTCGGGCCAGGCGATTCCCATGATTCACACGAATTTCTGTGTCCGGGATCCGAAGGCGGCGGTTCCTCTCAACAGCTCCGGAGCACCCGACGCGGCGCAGTTCATCGTGACCGCGGCGAACACGTCGGCATGCAATCACGGTCCCAACCTGCCCAAAGTCACCTACGGCATGCAGACAGGGTTGGATCTGCCAAAGGGCATCAGCCTCCGCGCCCGCGGCGAGTACCTGGCGGGTCACTACATGTACGACGGCGCCGCCTACAACGCGGTCGTGCGCTCTGTCCGGTGGCCGGGTTGCTACGACTTCTACACGCTGCAGGAAGCTGGACGTCTGGCCGAGGCAACGCAGATCGACGCGGCGCGCTGCACCGTCTCGCTGACGCGTCCGGACTACTTCGTCTATCCGGCGGACTTCTTCAAGCTGCGAGAAGTGTCGGCGAGCGCGCCGATCCCCGCACGGTATTTGCGCGGCGCGACCTCCGCGCGCGTGGTGGTGTCGGGTCAGAACGTGTGGAAGTGGGTCAACAAGGATTTCCCGGTGTTCGATCCGGAGACGGGAAACAACGCCGGATACAACGCGCGCGTGCGCTCGATCCTCGAGCACGTGCCGCCGTCCGCGGTGTACACGATCGGTCTTCAGATGACGTTCTAACCGGAAGCAACGACAATGACAAACTTCAGAACGTTCGGGTTTGCGCTGCTCCTGCTCGCCGGAGCGGCGTCGTGCGACACCAAGGTCACGAATCCCGGTCCCGTGAAGGACAGCTTCCTGCAGGGCGAGGAGGGGCGCCTCGGCATGAGCGCGCTGGTGGCAGGCGCGGGACGCGCCGTCGGCAGCGGCATCAACTGGGTGGGCTATACTGGAGCCGCCGTGACGCGCGAGATCCATCCTGCGGGATCGACGGGCAGTTTCGGCATCACCAACCGCTGGCAGAACGGCGAGCTGAATCCCGATGACGTCGACCTCAACACGCACTGGGAGCAGGCGCAGCGGGCCCGCTGGGTGTCCGAGGAGGCGGTCCGCCGCATGGAGGCACAAGGACCGCCGCCAGCCGGAAGCGCGCAGACCCTGCAGCAGTACAACAACCTTCTGCAGCTCGCCTACCTGTATGCCGGTTTCGCCAATCGTGTCCTCGGCGACAACATGTGCGATTTCGTCATCGACGGCAGCGGCGTGACCGCGGGTAACACGGGGTACTACCAGCGCGCCGACAGCCTGTTCACCAAAGCCATTGGCGTGACTGGAGCGAATGTGGCGGCGCAACTCACGGCGGCCTACGGCGGCCGCGCGTCGGCTCGCGCCGCGCTTGGTCAGTGGGCAACGGCCATCGCCGACGCGCAGCAGGTGCCGATCGCCTTCGCGTTCAACATGCCGTACTACAACATCGGCGACGACGCGCAGCGGAACCGGATCTTCTATTCGTCGGGCAACACGCGCGAGAGCGGGTCGGCGTATCGCGCGCACACGCAGTGGAACACCTGGCAGCTCGCGTACAAGTATGGAAGCGCCACCACCCTGACGTCGACGTCGGTGCCAGTGGTGAACGACCCCCGCATCGCCATCGTCACGTCCTCACAGCCGTTGGGCGACGCGGCTATCGACTGTTGCGGCAAGGTGCCGTTCTTTCCCGAGGCAAAGCACGCCTCGTCCGCGGCTCCCATCCGGCTCACCAGCGGGCGGGAGATGCAGCTCATCCGCGCCGAAGAGCGGCTGCTCGCGAGCGACGACGTGAATGCGATGGCGTTCATCAACGCCGTCCGGACGAACGCCGGGGCGCCGACGATCACGAACACGGACCTGACCGACGCGTGGAGGCTGCTCAAGCGGGAGCGCGGCATCGAGCTCTGGCTCGAGGCTCGGCGGTTGGGCGATCGGAGACGCTGGGCGGCGCTCAATACACCGGGTGCGCTCGATCCGCTTGAAATGGTGGGCACTGCCGCCTCGCCGCACGATCCGTCACACCTGGCCCGTCAGGACCTGTGTTTCCCCGTCTCGCGCTCGGAGCGGGATGCGAATCCACAAATTCCCTGACAATGGCTGTGGGAAGCCGGAATCGGGAAAGGGCAACCTTTCCCGATTCCTGTTTCAGCGTCGCCGCTAGGGCCAGCCGGAAAAGATCCTCACGGTGAGCTCCGGGCCTCCTCCGCCAGGAGGCAGTCCTTCCTTGCCGGGATCCAGCACCGTCGATTTGAGGATGTAGGCGCCGAGCACGGCGGCTGCTGCTCCCGCGACGATGGTGGTCTTGAAGCGGTCCAGCGTCCGCGTCTCCATCTCGAGCAAACCGCTGCGCGGAATGGTGACGCGCTGGTGCAGCGTCTGGATCGAGCTCCCGATCTCGGCGCGGTAGACCGCCGGTACCTCGACGATCAGCGCATCCGCGTCCGCCGTGATGATCCGGCCGTTCAGCAGACGTGCATCCGACATTCCCAGGAGCGGCTCGATCTGCTCCGCGGTGGCACCGGTCACCCGCGCGCGCACACTCATTCCCGGCTGCAACGCGTGGGTATCGACGGGCGCGTAACGGTAGCACGCTGCCGCGAACGGCAACAGCGTAACGACGAAACCGCGCATGCTCATCTGCAGACTCATGGCTGGAGTTTGCTCGCTTGCTCCCCCAGCTTCAAGGCCAGGGATGCTGAAGATGTGCGATCCGGGGAGAAGCACCGCCTCCCGTTCCGCGGTGTTGCCCGTTCCGTTGTCGCGACTGTCGACCGGTCCCAGGACGATTCCGGCAACACCGTTCACGACATCAGGCGCTGACGCGCGCGACTCTCGCGCTCGAGACGGCCACAGATCACGTCGCAGAGCTTGAACACGTCTGCATTCGCCAGCGAGTAGCGAACAAAGAGCCCGCTCCTCTCACGCTTCACGAAGCCCTTCTCGTGCAGCACCTGGAGGTGCTTGGACGTGTTCGCCTGGTTCATGCCGGTCTCCTCCGCGAGCTCCGTGACAGTCATGCTCTGCTCGCGGAGGCACACCAGCAGGTGCAACCGCGCCGTGTCGGCGAGGGCGCGAAAGCGCTCCGCGATCAGCGGCAGAACTTCCGGCGTCAATTTCATCGTGGCCATACGGTGGGGGCCAAAGATTGTTGAAACGGTGCCTCACGCGACCAGAGCGGTCTCGCGGGGCGGACGCGCGCCGGACGCGCGCACCAGCGGGTACCCCGCGGCCCGCAACGCCTCGATGCCGCCTACGAGGTTCACGGCGTTGCGCACGCCCCGCGCCCTCAGCAAGCTCGTCGCGATGGCCGAGCGCGCGCCACTGCGACACTGCAGAACGATCGTGCGCGTGTCCGGGAGCGGCGACAACCCCGCCGCAAGATCGCCAAGCGGGATGTGGACGGCCCCTTCCAGATGGCCCGCATTCCACTCCGCCTCGCCGCGAACGTCGACGACCGCCGCGCTTCCCGACGCGAGGACCGCGCGCAACGCTCCCGCCGCAATCTGCGGGACCGCCTCGATGGCGCCGCTCGTGGCGAGAGTCGCGATGGCGTCGCTGCCGAAGAACCCCGCTACGCGATCCAGGCCGATCATGGCCAGGTCCCGTACCGCGTCGTCCAGGCAATCCGTGCACCTATCGTCGACGATGAGATGGAAGTCACGGTCGTACGGCACCAGCCATCCTGCCCATGTGGTGAACGACTTGTTCAGCGGAATGTTGATCGTGCCGGGAACGTGACCGACCGCGAACTCCGACCACGGCCGTGTGTCGACGACCATCGCCTCGCTTTGCACCAGCGCCACCAGGTCATCCTCCGTGAGACGCTCCGGCCGGCGGAATCCGTGCAGCAGTCGCGGGCCTTCCATGTTGATGCGCTTCATCTCGGCGAAGTAGACGGGCGGCTCGGGCTGGCCGGCCAGGACCTGTGCGACGAATTCGTCTTCGCCGAGGTTCGCGAGTCCCCAGTTCGTGATCTTTTCGTACCCGATGGTCGTGGACGGGATGGCGCCGAGTGATTTGCCGCAGGCGCTGCCTGCGCCGTGGCCGGGCCAGATCTGGAGGTAATCCGGGAGCTGCTTGAAGTTCTGGAGACTGCGATACAGCGTTCGCGCGCCCGCGACCATCGTGCCTTCGATCTTCGCCGCCCTCTCGAGAAGGTCGGGTCGACCGACGTCGCCGACGAACACGAAGTCGCCTGTGAAGACACCCATCGGTACGCTTGCCGACGCGGTGTCGGTGACGACGAACGCGATGTGCTCCGGGGTATGTCCCGGCGTGTGCAGCACCCGCACGCGGATGTTCCCCACCATGAACGTGTCGCCGTCGCGGACGAGCGTCGCGCCGGACGCCGCGGCGAATGCGTACTTCCAGGGCGCATTGCCCTCGTCCGACAGATAGAAATGGGCGTGCGTCCGCGCGGCCAGCTCGCGGCTGCCACTGACGAAGTCGGCGTG
>DASTVV010000063.1:0-20632 GCA_035758925.1 Gemmatimonadaceae bacterium | reverse complement strand
CCAGCTCGCGATCCAGCTCTCCACTCAATTCGTCGAACACTTCGTACGTCTGACGCGTGGGCCGGCCGTCAGCGCTGGCCGCCACGCCCATCAGGGCGCCGATCTTGTTGTTGATTCGGATCGGGTAGTTGAGCGGGTCCTGCCCCGAGCGGCTCTTCGTCTGATAGATCGAGTCCTCCACCGACGTGACGGCGGGTACCAGGGCGTCCGCGTGCTGATCGAAGCTCGGCTTGAGCTCCGACGGCACTCTACCGCGTCGATCGTCCACGTCGCGCCGCAGCTCGCGAATGGCACGAACCGCCTCGTTCGCTTCGCCGAACCGATCGGCGACGCGCTTGATGAATCGCGATTGCGCGGCGTAGTCTGCGGCCGTCACCCCCTTCACGCGCGGATCCGGCAGCAGCCGGAATCGCTGGGTGGACACCGATTTTCCATTGACCGCGAGGCGAACCATGTACGTGCCCGGCGGCACCAACGGCCCCTGGACGCCGGCAGCCCACAGAATCATTCCGCGGAACGCGGTTGGCGCCTGGTATCGCATGTCCCATGTGAATGTGTTCACGCCGCGCCGGTTGGGCGCGCGCGGTGGCGACTGGGGACGATATCCGGGCTCGTCATCGGGACCTGGCGTCGGCGGATCGGTCGACTGACGCATGAGCTTCTCGATGCTGTCCGGCGCGATGCCAGCCGCGCGCAGCGAGTCCTCGCGCGAACGGCGCCGTGCCTCGCGCGCCACCGAGTCCGCGGCCTGCGCCGAGTCCTGCCGGCTGGTGAAGCTGCGGACGAGATTGCCGGCGGAATCCACGATGCTCAGCGTCACGAGCTGGTTCCCCTGCTTGAGCCAATACTGGAACGCTGGGCCGCTCGGCGGATTGAACGCCACCGGACGCACCGGCACCTGATCCGCCGCTTGCGCGCCGCGTCCGCCGCCGCCGCCTCCACCGGGGCCCCAGCTCACGCGATAGGTATCGCGCGGCTTGAACAGGTGCGTCTCCGAGCTCACCACCGCGTCTGACAGCTGCTGGAGTGAGCTGATGTTGTCGAGCACCCAGAACGAGCGGCCGTGCGTCCCCAGCACGATGTCGCCGTTCTTGAACACGAGGTCGTGGATCGGGACGATCGGAAGATTGAGTTGCAGACGCTGCCACGAGCGGCCGTCGTTCGGCGATACCCAGACGCCCCGCTCGGTGCCGGCGACCAACAGGCCGCGGCGATCCGGATCTTCGCGGAGCACGCGTGTGAACTCCGTGGCCGCGATGCCGTTGTCGATCCGCTCCCAGCTGCTGCCACAGTTCGACGTTTTCCAGAGGTACGGGTGGTCGTCGTCCAACTGAAAGCGATTGGCCGCGACGTACGCCACGCATTGGTCGTGCACCGACGCATCGATGCTCGACACGCGCGTGAATTTCGCCATGTCCTTCGGCGTGACCTCGGTCCAGCTCGTTCCGCCGTTGCGCGTCAGCCAGACGCGCCCGTCATCCGTGCCAGCCCAGATGTACCCGGCCGTTTTCGGTGACTCCTCGATGATGAACACGGTGCCGTAGTACTCGACCGACGTCTGGTCGAGCGTCAGCGGGCCGCCGGAGTTGCCCTGCGTAGTCTTGTCGTTGTACGAGAGATCAGGTGAGATGACCGTCCAGCTGTCACCGGCGTTCGTGGTCTTGTGCACGTGCTGCGAGCCCGCATACACGACGTTCGAGTTGTGCGGGCTCACGGCGATGGGGAACGTCCACTGGAAACGGTACTTGAGATCCTGTGCCGGATGGCCCATCGGGTTATCCGGCCACGGGTTGATGTTGCGTTCGATATCGGGCTCGCGGAGATCCTTTCGCGTCAGCAAGCCACCGTAGCTCCCCGCGTACACGATGTCCGCCGTATCGTGTCGCGCCGCGATCCAGCCGGATTCGCCACCGCCCGCGTCCACCCAGTCGCTCATCGTGATGGTGCCGCTCGGCGACCGGCTGGGACCGCAGAGCGTTGAGTTGTCCTGCTGCGCGCCGCAGACGTGGTACGGAAAGTGGTTCGTCGTGATGACGTGATAGAACTGCGCGGTCGCGAAGTCTTCGTCCGTCCAGGTACGGCCGCCGTCGGTGGTGACCGTCCCGCCGCCGTCATCCGCCTCGATCATCCGGTTGGAGTTGTCGGGCGCGATCCACAAATCGTGGGAATCTCCATGCGGTAGACCCCGCACTGGTCGAAAAGTCTTGCCGCCGTCCGTCGACTTTTGAAACGAAACGTTGTTGACGTACACCACGTCCTGATTCTTCGGATCGGCGTGGATCTTCATGTAGTACCAGGCGCGCTGCGTCAGCGAGCTCTCGCCGTTCATCTTCTTCCATGTGGCGCCGGCGTCGTCGCTGCGGTAAACACCGCCCTCCTTCGCCTCGATGATCGCATAGATGCGCTGCGAATTAGCTGCTGAAACAGATAGACCGATGTCGCCCCAGACTCCCGAAGGGAGGCCGGGATTGCGCGTGATTTCCGTCCATGAGTCACCGCCGTCGATGGTCTTGAACATCCCCGAGCCCGCGCCGCCGGAGCTCAACATCCAGGGCCTGCGGTAGACCTGCCAGAATCCGGCATACAGAACGCTCGGGTTGTTCGGATCCATCACGAGGTCTACGGCACCCGTGGAATCGTTGCGGAAGAGAATCTTCTGCCAGGTTGTGCCGCCGTCCTTCGACCGGTAGATCCCGCGCGTTTCGTTCGCGCCGAACGCGTGACCCAGCGCGGCGACGTAGACCAGGTCTGGATTGGACGGATGGACCACGACGTCGCCGATGTGCTTCGAATCCGCGAGCCCCTTGAACGTCCACGTCTTGCCCGCATCGACGGTTTTCCAGACGCCATCGCCGTGCGACACGTTGCCGCGCAACGGGAACTCTCCGCCGCCGACATAGACGATGTCGGGATTGGACGGCGCGACGTCCACCGCGCCGATCGTCCCACCGAAGTACTTGTCGGTCACGGAGGCCCAGCCTTGTCCGCCGTCGGTGGACTTGAAGACGCCACCGCCTGTCGTGCCCATGTAATACTCGTTGGGACGCGCCACGCTGCCCGCGACGGCGACCGACCGTCCTCCGCGGAAGGGACCGAGCTCGCGCCACCGCAAGCCGGTGAGTGCGACCGAGTCGAAGATCTGCGTCACAGAATCCGGAATGGAGGTGACGGCGGACGCTGGACGCGCCGCGGGACGTTGGGCGGTGGCGGTCGCCCACGCGGCGACGAGCGACATGACGGCAGGTCGGGCAGAGCGGATCATGCGGCCTCGATGATGACGTGAAGTGACGCAGGGGGTAAGCTATGATAGAAGTCTCGCTCGACAACACATGGAGAATGGCAATGCGCCGCACGTATCGCTTCTTCCACACCGCGGTCGTTCTGACCCTCGCCACACTGGCAGCCTGCGCGAAGGAAAAACCGGCCGCCGACACGACCGCCGCCCAGTCGGGCGCCGCCGCAGCCGCGACCGCCGCCAAGGTAGGTGAGACCGATGGATTCAAGACGCCCGAGTCAGTGCGCTACGACCCGGAGCTCGACGTCTACTACATCTCGAACATCAACGGCAATCCGTCCCAGAGGGATAACAACGGCTTCATCTCCAAGGTTCGGGCGGACAGTACCGGCGTCGTGACGATGCTGGTGGAAGGCGGCAAGAACGGCGTCACGCTCAACGCGCCCAAGGGCATGGCGCTCAAGGGTGACACGCTCTTCGTCGCCGACGTCGACGCGGTGCGCATGTTCAACCGCCGCACCGGAGCATCGTTGGGCTCCGTGGACCTGCGCGCGCAGAAGGCAACCTTTCTCAATGACGTTGCTGCGGGGCCGGACGGCATCTACGTCACGGACACCGGCGTAGCGTTCGACGAGAAGGGCGGCATGACCCATCCCGGCGTGAATCGGATCTTCAAGATCGTCGGCAGGACGGCCACCGAGGCCGCCAAGGGCGACTCACTCGGCAATCCCAACGGCATCGCGTGGGACGCGACCAACAATCGCTTCGTGCTCGCGCCGTTCGGCAGCCCCAACCTCCAGTTATGGACGTCGGGTCAGGCCAATCCCGCAACGCTCGTCGCGGGCCCCGGCGGCTACGATGGCGTCGAAGTCCTCGGCAACGGCAACATCCTCGTCTCCAGCTGGGCGGACTCGACCGTGCAGATCGTCCACGGCGGCAGCCACATGATGCCGCTGGTGAAGGGCGTTGCTGCACCGGCGGACATCGGCGTGGACACCAAGCGCAACGTCGTGGCGGTTCCGCGGTTCAACGACAACAAGGTCGAGTATTACAAGATTCCGTGAGTCCTGGCTCACGGCTCACAGCCCAAAGCTCACAACCCATAGCTATAGTGCGAAAAGTTCTCATCGCGATATAGCTGTGGGCTGTACGCTGTGGGGCTGCGAGCTTTGAGCTCGAACTTTTTGCATGATGCACCGGGAACTAGACTCCGTAGCAATGGAGCACACGCGTAGTTGAAGCACTGGGGGATCACCGCGATCTCGTTCGCGGCGGTGATTGGCGTCTCGGTGTATGCCGTGAAGGCGGGCGCGCCGCACGGTGTCGCACTCGGCATCCCGCCCTACGCGCATCTGCTCGCCTTTCTCGCGTTCGCGATCGAGGTCGCGGCTCGCTCCCTCAAGCTCACCTGGAGCGCCAGGGCCGTTCACACCGAGCTGCCGTTCATCACGGCCGTTCGCACGTCCCTCGGTGGGGACTTCGGCGCATCGATCACCCCCGCACGCATGGGCGCCGAGCCGGCGCGGTTTCTCATTCTCGCCGAGGCGGGGGTGGCCGCGTCGAACGCCATGGTGATTCTGTACACCGAGCTGTTCTTCGAGATGATCTCGCTCGCGATCGTCGTCGTCGCGATCGCGCTGATCTTCAAGGCGACGGGCACGGCGTTCGTGGCGATGATCGGCGTCGTCGGCGGATACGCGACGTTCGTGCTCACGCTTGGAGCGCTGGGCATGCTGCTCGCGCGGCGCAATGTGGGCGACGCACCGCCGCCGTGGGCACGGCGGCTGCGGCTGCACGGCAAGCGCTGGGAGATGGTCCAGCGCTGGATCGAGCGGACGCGGGCCACGGTGGACGCGTTTCGCAACATGCGCCTGGGTTGGGGCTCGTTGTCGCTGCTCGCCTCTGTCGCGCACATCGCCGTGCGCTTCACGATTCTGCCGGTGATCGTCTACGCGACCACCGATGCTCCAGTCTCGCTGGCGCCACTGGTCATCTGGCCGCTGGGCATCATCTACGGCGCCGGCGTCGTCCCGGCGCCTGGCGGTGGAGGCGCGGTGGAACTGGCGTTCCGCGCTGCGCTGGCGAAAACCATCCCGCCGGACGCCTTCGCCGCATCGCTTGTGTGGTGGCGTTTCTACACGTTCTACATCTACATCGGACTGGGCGCGCTCGTCGCAGGCAATACCGCGTTGCGCGCTGTCCGTGAGGCCGAGGAAGTCGAGGAAGCACTCGAGCGTGCGTGAGTTTGCCGGGCTTCCTGGCGACGCGGTGAGAGGACCACGTCCCCGGCCGGCGAACATCGCAGCCAAGTGGCCGAGACCTGCCTCGGCTCACGGCAACGCTAGTCGCGCGCGATTCGACTCATTGTCGAAACGACCCGCGCGAGTGAGCAACGAGAACCACACGCGCCAGTCCTGGGTTGTACGCCCTTGTCGATAGACGGCCCATCGGCGCAGCCGACGGTCGCTTGGCAGCAG
The DNA here is from genome assembly GCA_035758925.1 of Gemmatimonadaceae bacterium. Lineage (GTDB taxonomy): Bacteria > Gemmatimonadota > Gemmatimonadetes > Gemmatimonadales > Gemmatimonadaceae > DASPMP01. The sequence goes on along the minus strand of DASTVV010000063.1, from coordinate 14,920 downwards.
GCGGTGCTGAGCATGCAGGTGGGCTCCCCACGGAGACACGCGTGAGGGGATGGGGCTCCCTGGAGCGGACCGTCTGAGCCGAGCCGCGCCATATGCGCGGCCGGCGAAGGCAGCGAGCACCGCAGGAGCGGAGCGCAGGAGCGGAGCGCAGGAGCGCTAGCGACGGAGCGAGAGCGACGAGGAGCGCAGCGTGGTCCGCGAAGGGAGTCCCATCTCCTCTCGCGTGGCTCAACTCGGGATTCCCACTCCGTCACCCCGACTGTCGATACGCGCGACCAGGGCTAGCGCCGAATGGCCTGCTCTGCCGACAACGGCGCCCCCAGCTCTGACTCCGCCGGGAAGTACGCGTTGCGAACGTACTGCTCGACCATCCGCTGCGTATTGAAGAACGAGCCGTTCAACGCGATCGCGCTCCGCATCACCTGCGCGTACGCGAACGGCAGCCCGTAGAACAGCGGCAGGATCACGCGCTCCAGCTTGAGGTACAGATCCTTGGCGTCCATCGACTGATCGCCCTCGGATTCGGCCGAACCGATGGACCAGCCCGTGACGCCCTCGACATGTCCCTCGATCCACCAGCCGTCCAGCACCGACAGACTCGGCACGCCGTTGAGCGCCGCCTTCATGCCGCTCGTCCCGGACGCCTCGAGTGGCTTCATGGGATTGTTGATCCACAGGTCGACGCCAGCGACCATCTTTGCCGCCAACGCCATCTCGTAGTTCTCGAGGTACACCACGGTGACGCGACCTTCCAGCCGCAGCGCCGCGTCGTGAATGCGCCGGATGAGATCCTTGCCGCCGCCGTCGTGCGGATGCGCCTTGCCGCCGAACACGATTTGCACGGGCCCGACTTTGTCGGCGATGTTCGCGAGACGCTCGACATCGGTGAACATCAGGTCCGCGCGCTTGTATGGCGTGGCCCGACGCGCGAAGCCCATCGTGAACACGTTGGGATCCAGCTCCACGCCGGACCGCCGAGCCACCTCGGCGAAGAAATCCTTTCGGGCTTCCGCGTGTGCGGCGCGAATCTCCGACAGCGGGATGCCGACGGCGTACCGCAGGTACATGTTGTCGGTGCGCCACTCGGGAATGCGCCGGTCGAGCAGTGCCTGGAACGCCGGCGATGTCCAGGTTCCGGCATGCACGCCATTCGTGATCGAGTCGATGGGGAAGCCGGGGAACATCGCGAGCGACACTTCGCGATGCTTCATGGCCACTCCGTTCACGAAGCGCGACAACCGGAGCGCCAGGTGCGTCATATTCAGCTCGCCGTTGTCCAGCACCTTCGCCGCCTCGAGCAGCTGCAGGCGCTCGGCGCCGAGGATCCGGCGAACGAGGTCCGGCGGGAAGCGATCGTGACCCGCCGGCACCGGCGTGTGCGTCGTGAACACACAGAGGCGGCGCACCGCCTCGATGTCGTCCTCCGTGAGCTCGAACGGCTTGCGTCCTTCCAGCTGCCACTCGAGGAGCATCACCGAAAGCAGCGCGCTGTGACCCTCGTTCATGTGGAAGCGGGCATCGTCCGCCAGGCCGGCGCCCGTGGCGCGCAGCAGTTGCGCGCCGCCGATACCAAGCACGACCTCCTGGCACAGACGATACTGCGAGTCACCACCGTACAGTGAGTCGGTGAGCGTCTGATCGTATTCGCTGTTCTCCGGCAGCGCCGTGTCCAGCAGCAGCACCGGGATCTCATGTCCCGTGACGCCGCGAATGGCGTAGCGCCACGCCCGGACCTGGACGTCACGGCCTTCGATGATGACCGTCGCGCGCTCCGGGAGCTCCTGTAGGATTTCCTCAGGGCGCCACTCGACGGGACCCTCGGTCTGATTGCCCCGCTGATCGAGGCGTTGGCGGAAATACCCCTTGCGGTGCAGCAGCGTCACGCCCGTCATCGGCAGCTTGAGATCCGCCGCGGAGCGAAGCGTGTCGCCCGCGAGCACTCCCAGGCCACCACTGTACGTGGGGATCGCCTGGTCGAGGCAGATCTCCATCGAGAAGTATGCGATGCTCGGAGACGACTGGGTCGCTCCGTTCATGTACACGTCAGTCATGTAAGCGGATTGTCAGAGGATTCCATGCCAACACGTCAGTATACACCGCGAACACGATGCCGGTCTCATCCGTTTGCTCGTCTGTTTTCGCAACGGATAGTGTCGTCAACCTCAAAGCTCCAGCTCACTTCCTCCATGGTCCTGCGCGTCCGGCGCCGCCAGCTGGGATACGTGTCCTGCGTCACCCCAGGCACGTTCACCGGATCGACCTCACCGATGAGATCGTCAAAGGAGAGACCGACAAGATACGACGGCGTCACGTCGAGGAAGTCGTGCACTGCGCCGGCGAGCTTTCTGGGAAAGCGGGCCTCCTCGTGCGACGCCGGCGGCTGAAGGTTCGTCAGCCGCAAGAGCGCGGCCTTGTCTTTCCGACGCCTGGATTTTTCCTGTCGCAGCTCTGCGGGGGACGGCACCAACCCGGCCTGTTCGCGCAGCTCGATGTCGCGCTCCACCCAGAATCCCGCGAGCGGCGCCATGTCGTGCGTGTCGGCCGTTGCCAGTGCCAGAGCCGGGTACCGACGCGCCTGCTTGAAGCCGTTCGTCCGTGCGTCGCGCTCGAACAACAACACTTTTGACGACAGGATGCCCCACTTCTTGAGCGCGCGCGGCACTTCGGCCGGCACCGTACCCAGATCTTCGCCGACGACCAACGCGTCATGCCGCACGCTCTCCAGGGCGAGAATGCCCAGCAGGTCGCCGGCCGGATAGCGGACATACGCGCCGTCCTTGCCGGACATTCCAGCCGGAATCCAGAACAGTCGAAAGAGTCCCAGAATGTGATCGATTCGAAGGGCCCCGGCGTTCTCGAACGCACACCGCAGCAACTGAATCCAGTAGCGATATCCCTGCGCACGCAAGGCGCGAGGATTCAGTGGCGGGAATCCCCAGTTCTGCCCCGTCGCCGAGTACGGATCGGGGGGCGCGCCAACGGATACGTCCGAGACGAAGAGCGCGGGAGAGCACCACGCGTCGCTCCCGCCGCCGCCGCTTCCTATCGCGAGATCCTGGTACACGCCGATGCGCATGCCCAGCACTCGCGCGCGATGCGCGACGTCGCCCAGCTGCCGGTGCATCTCGTACTGCAGCCAGCGATGGAAGTCGATGCGCTCGGCGTGGGATCGCTGGAACGCCACGACAGCCTCGCTGTCCGGCGTGCGCATCGCGACCGGCCACCGTCGCCAATCCGGTTCGCGCGCGTACTCTGCGATCGTCATCCACGTGGCGAACCACGTGAGCTCGGGATCGCGGCGTCGCACAAAGTCCTCGTACTCGCGCGAATCACTCGCGGCATGCCCGCGAAACGCGACGTGCAGCTCGCGCAGCGCCTTTTCCTTTGCGTCGATCACACCGTCGTAGTCGATGTATGGTGCCGAGTGCAGCACCGAGACGTCGGGACGCCGCGCCGCGTCGAATCCCGGCACGCGCTCCACATCCAGATAGATGGGGTTGCGGAACAGGCGGCTGATCGGCCCGTAGGGGCTCACATGGCCGTCGCGGTTGAAGGTGGCGTGCAACGGGTTGATACCGACGAACGCCGCGCCGCGCTTGCCCGCCCACTCGACGAGCTGCATCAGCGTCTCGAGGTCACCGATACCCCAGTCGTGCTCGCGGCGGACCGAGTACAGATTCGCCACCATTCCCATCGCTTTCTTTCCTTTTCCAAGTATCTGATCCGCCCCGACGCATGACGCAGGGACAACGATCAGCGATTGCTCCGCCGCCCACTCTCGCACCCCCGAGCGCACCCTGACCACGAGGCGGTGATAGCCGTATGGCGGCCTCGTCGGCAGCAGCAGCGTAGACGCGCGCGACGCGTCTTTCGCTCTGACCTGCCAGACATGGCCGCGCTCCTCCGTGAGGGTCAGCTCCAGGTCGGCCGCCGACACGCGCGGAGGAAGGCGCACACGAACACGCGTCGCGCCGGGCGAGTCGCGCTCGACGACACGCACGGGCTCCAGGATCGTCTCGCGCTCTTCGCGAGCGAGCTCGTCCAGCGACGCACGGGCCGCGTCTCCCGTCGGCGCGTCGAACCCCATCCCGCGCAGAAGTGCGCGCGTGGTTTCGTCCGACGTCCGCCGGGTCCGGCCGCTCATGTCGACGTACTCGGGCATGATCCCGAGCCGGCCCGCCAGTTCTTGGAGCGCTTCGTCGGAACGCGCGCGTCGACTCACGCGCTGCGTTCCGGCGCGAGCACCAGGACGCTGAGCGGAGGCAGGGTCAGGTCGACGGACTGGGGATAGCCGTGGAACGGCGACGGCGTCGCCCTGACCACGTCCGCTGTCGTGTGGCCACTGCCGCCCCACTCGGCGGCGTCCGAATCGAGGATCACGCGATATCTCACGGGCTCGGGCGCTCCCACCCGATAGTGCGCGCGCGGCACGGGCGTCAGATTCAGCACCACGATGCAGTGATGCTCGCCGTCACGCCGCACGTAGGCGAGCACCGAGTTGTCGCGATCATCGGCGCTGATCCACGAGAAACCGGACTCGTTCCCGGTGCCCGCCGGCCCGACATCGCGACGCCACAACTCCGAGCGTTCCCGGTACAGCCGGGCCAGGCGCTCCACGAACGCGCAGAACTTCGCGCGCCTCGGGTCATCCGTGAGCAGGTTCCAGTCGAGACTCGCGTCGTGGTCCCACTCGGTCCAGGGCGCCAGCTCGGTTCCCATGAAGAGCAGCTTCTTGCCGGGACGCGTGAGCATGTAGCCGAGGAGCGTGCGCAGGTTGGCGAACTTCTGCCACTCGTCGCCTGGCATCTTGTTGAGCAGCGAGCCCTTGCCGTGGACGACCTCGTCGTGCGAGAGCGGCATGATGAACCGCTCGGTGTGCTCGTAGATCATCGCAAACGTGAGCTGGTCCTGGTGCCACCGACGATGCACGGGGTCCTGCGCGAAGTACTTCAGCGTGTCGTGCATCCAGCCCATGTTCCACTTGAAGCTGAACCCGAGCCCGCCATGCACGGTGTCGTTCGTGACGCCGCCCCACGCCGTGGACTCCTCGGCGATCATCGAACAGCCGGGATGCTCGTGATGAATGGCGTCGTTCAGCTGCCGCAGGAAATCGATGGCGTCGAGATTCTCGCGTCCCCCGTACCGGTTGCGCATCCATTGGCCGGGCTCGCGGCTGTAGTCCAGATACAGCATCGACGCCACCGCGTCCACACGCAGTCCATCCGTGTGGAATTCCTCGAGCCAGAAGAGCGCGTTGGATACGAGGAAGTTTCGCACTTCGGGGCGGCCGTAATTGAAGATCAGCGTGCCCCAATCGGGATGCTCGCCCAAACGCGGATCGTCGTGCTCGTACAGCGCCGATCCGTCGAAGCGCCGCAGCGCGAAGTCGTCCTTGGGAAAGTGCGCGGGCACCCAGTCCAGCAGGACGCCGATCCCGTGCCGGTGCATGGTGTCCACGAAGAACCGGAAGTCGTCCGGCGTGCCGTATCGGGACGTCGGCGCGAAATAGCCGCTGACTTGGTATCCCCATGACCCGTAAAACGGATGCTCCATCACCGGCAGCAGCTCCACGTGCGTGAAGCCCAGGCGTGTCACGTGCTCGGCGAGACGCGGCGCAATCTCGCGATAGCTCAGCGACCGGTTGTCGTCCTCCGGAACGCGCGCCCAGGAGCCGAGGTGCACTTCATAGATGAGCATCGGCTCGTGGTACGGCGCCTTCGCCTCGCGCTGCGTCATCCATTCCGAATCGCTCCATCGGTACGCGTCGAGCGGCGGTTCGACGATGGATGCGGTTCCCGGCGACTGCTCCATCTTGAAGGCGAAGGGGTCCGTCTTCACGCGAATGTCGCCGTCCTGCGTGACGATCTCGTACTTGTAGAGCGCTCCGGGCTGAATGTCCGGCAGAAACAGCTCCCACACGCCCGAGCCGCCCAGCGAGCGCATGGGGAAGACACGGCCGTCCCACTGCGTGAAGTCACCGATCACGCTCACGCGCTGCGCCGTAGGCGCCCATACGGCGAACGCCACGCCCGCGACGCCGTCGACGGTCATCGGGTGTGCGCCAAGCTTCTCCCACAAGCGGCGGTGCGTCCCTTCGCCGAAGAGATGCAGATCCATGTCGCCGAGCGTCGGGGCGAAGCGATAGGGATCGTCGCGCTCCCACGCGTTGCCGTCGGGAAAGTGCAGGCGGACTCGGTACGACAGGGGAAGGGCCGCGAAGGGCAGGAACGCCGTGAAGATGCCTCCCCCGCCCCGCAGTCGTTTCATCGGCACCGCGTCGTCACCCGCCAGCACCAGCTCGGCGCGCGTGGCCTCATGGTGCATCACCCGCACGACGACGCCGGGTTCGCCGTCACTCGTGAAGTAGTGCGCGCCGAGAATGCTGTGCGGATCGTGATGCCGTCCGTGCAGCAGGCGGACGAATCCCTCCGGCAGATCAGCCTCGGCGGCCGGACGCTCAGCCGGTGCCTGCGGCCGCTTCTTAGCCATCGTTCGGCTCCACGGCCATCCGTCGATCCGTGCCATACCGCAGGAGCGCCAGGGAGAATGGCAGCAGCCGGACGCACTGCTCGTTCAGCACGGTGAGCTCGGATCGCGCCGTGTTGAGCAGCTCCGCCCAGATCCCGCGATGGGCCAGCATTGGCAGGTCGAAGACGACGTCGTTGGAGGAATTGCTCAGGATCAGCAGGAGCGTGTCGTCGTGCACCGGCTGGCCACGATCGTTGACGTCGTCCGCTGCGTCGCCGCTCATCAGCATTCCGAGCACCTCCGCGTCTTCGTCGGTCCAGTCCTGCTCCGTGAGCTCGCCGCCATCGGGGCGAATCCACGTGACGTCCTTCTCGCCCTTTTCGTTCACCGATTCCCCGCGAAAGAAGTGCCGCCGCCGCAGCACCGGGTGCGCCTGACGAATGGCGAGCAACCGCCGCGTGAACGCCAGCAGCTCCTCGCGACGCCAGTCGAGATTCCAGTTCACCCACGTGGTCTCGTTGTCCTGCGCGTACGCGTTGTTGTTTCCGCCCTGGGTGCGGCCGATTTCATCGCCGTGGGAAATCATGGGCACACCCTGCGAGAACGCGATCGTCGCGAGGATGTTCTTCATGAGGCGATAGCGGTTGTTGAGCACGTCAGGGTCGTCGGTCTCGCCCTCCACGCCCCAGTTGCGGCTGATGTTGTCGTTGTAACCGTCGCGGTTTTCCTCGCCGTTGGCTTCGTTGTGCTTTCGCTCGTAGCTCACGAGGTCATTCAGCGTGTAGCCGTCATGCGCCGTGACGAAGTTGATGCTCGCGTAGGCCTCGCGATCGCTCCAACTGTAGATGTCCGATGAACCCGCGAGTCTGGACGCCATTTCACCGACGTAGCCCTTGTCGCCCTTCCAGAAGTGTCGCACGCAGTCGCGGAACTTGCCGTTCCATTCCGCCCAGCGGACCGGAAAGTTGCCGACCTGATAGCCGCCCGGTCCAACGTCCCAGGGTTCGGCGATGAGTTTCACGGTGGACAGCGTCGGGTCCTGATGGATGATGTCGAAGAATGCAGACAGCCGGTCCACTTCGTACAGCTCGCGCGCGAGCACGGGCGCGAGGTCGAAGCGGAAGCCGTCGACGTGCATCTCGGTTACCCAGTAGCGCAGCGAGTCCATGATGAGCTGGATCGTGCGCGGGTGCTGCATGTTCAGGCTGTTGCCGGTCCCGGTGAAGTCGGTGTAGAGGCGAAGGTTGTCGTGCTCCAGGCGGTAGTACGCCTTGTTGTCGATGCCCTTGAACGCGAGCGTCGGCCCCAGGTGATTCCCCTCGCCCGTGTGGTTGTATACGACGTCGAGAATCACTTCGAGCCCCGCGGCGTGCATCGCCTTCACCATCGTCTTGAACTCGTACACCTGGTTGCCCAGTCCCTTCGCGGCGTAGCGTACGTCGGGCGCAAAGTAGCCGATGGAGTTGTACCCCCAGTAGTTGGTGAGGCCGCGCTCCGCGAGGTGCCGGTCGACGACGAACTGGTGGACGGGCAGCAGTTCGAGGGCCGTGACGCCCAGCGACGTGAAGTACTCGAGCATCGGCTCGGAGCTGAGACCGAGATACGTGCCGCGCAGCTTCTCGGGGACCTGTGCGTTGGCGATCGTCATGCCCTTGACGTGGCACTCGTAAATGATCGTCCGGTTCCACGGCACGTTGAGCGGCCGGTCGTTCTCCCACGTGAAGGCCGAGTCGACCACGACGGATTTGGGCACGCGCGACGCGTCGTTGTCGATGGTGGGGGTCAGGTCCTCCCGCGACCCACCGACGTCGTACGCAAAGAGCGCGTCGCTCCACCTGATCTCACCGGTGATTGCTTTCGCATACGGATCGAGCAGCAGCTTCGCGGGATTGAAGCGGTGGCCCGTGCCGGGATGGTAGGGCCCGTAGACGCGGAAGCCGTAGAACTGTCCGGGTTGCGCATCCGGCAGATAGCAGTGCCACACCTGGTCGGTGCGCTCGCGCATCCAGATCTTGTTGCGCTCCGTGCCATCGTCCGGGCTGTCGAAGAGGCACAGCTCGACGTCCGTCGCGTTCTGGGAGAACAGGGCAAAGTTCACCCCTGAACCGTCCCACGTCGCCCCCAATGGATACGGCTGCCCCGGCCACACCCTCATGCGCTCAGGCGCCCGATTGCCCGAAGCGGGATCCACACCCACTCGGGCCGGTGGTCGAGCTCGTAGTGCAACTCGTAGAACACTTTCTCGATCTCGAACAGGTGCAGCAGGCGGTCGACACTGGCACGCGAGCGCGGTAGCAAGTCGCCGTTTCGCGCCGGCATCGCGAAGTACCCGTGCAGGAGTGCGTAGCGCGCCTTGACGGCCCATTGAAACGCCGGTCTTGGATCAGCGGCCAGTGGCACCCGGTTGTGGTCGGCCGCGCCGGCGTCGGCGGCGTGCCGGGCGCCCCGGTCTGCACGCGCGGATCCGACCGTTGCGAGCTCGGGTCCTGGAGCCGATGGCCCGACCGTAGCGGACGCCGCATACGCGAGCGAGCGCAACATCCCGGCGACGTCGCGCAGCGGCGACTGGCGCGCGCGACGCGACTCGAGCGGGCGCGTCGGCTCGCCTTCGAAGTCGAGCACGATGAACTGCTCCGCGGAGGAACGCAGCACCTGGCCGAGATGATAGTCGCCGTGGACCCGCGTGTTGGCACCCGCGTCGGCGTCGATGCCCGCCGCCAGCGCGGAGACGGATCGCTGATAGGCCAGCCGGCGGCGGACGACCTGGCGTGCAGACTCGACGCGCTCGGGCGGCAGCCGGTCATCCGCGAGGGCTCGCTCGAGCGCGTTCAGCCCCCTCTCGACCGACTGCTGCGTGGCGTTCACCCACGAGACGACATCGGCCGGCGTCGCCTTCCGCATCTCGAATGCGCTGCCGCGCTCGCCCGATGCCAGCGTCTCGTGCAATGCGCGCGTGACCCCACCCAGCTGCTCGGCCTCCGAATCGAACGACGCGTCATCTCTGGCGTGGTCGGGAACGGCGAGATACTCCCGGAGCCGATCGAGCGCGTACGTCCATCCGTCGACCGCGCCACGCACGTACTCCTGGAGCATGCCGGCGATCGTGACGCCGGATGCGTCCTCGAATCGCACCGTGCCAAGCAACACAGGCACGTTCACGAAGCGCCGGTCGATCGTGAGGAACTTCGTGACCTCGACGTCGGGATGAATGCCCGGCTCCACCTTGCGATAGAGCTTGAGGATCGCCTCCCGGTTCATCAGCACGGAACTGTTCGACTGCTCCATGGTCGCCAGCGTGACGGGCGCGTCCGGCGGCACCACCAGCGGCTGCTGCGTCTCGCTCACAACGGTCCAGCGTGATCCGTCGCCCTGGAACGTGGCGCCGTGCTGGAACGCGTCGGCCAACCCTCGGCGAAAATCGTCGTCGTCCAGCGCGTCGATCGGGGGACTGGCGCCCTCGAGCAGGAAGATCTGATACGTGGACGTTCCCGCATCGGTCTCCACCACGGCGCGCGCGACCGCGAAGGGTTTCCTCGAGCCGCGCCATCGGACGGGGATGACGTCCTTGAGCGTCGCGGCGCGAACGTGGCGCCCCTTGTCGCCAAACCAGCGTCGTGTGCGAAGCAACTGCAGCAGCTCATCCTGATTCAGCATCATCGGCCTCAGCCTCCGCTCGCGGCGACACCGCCGGGTGGCGTCGCGGCTGCCGTTTCCATTGCCCTCGGTATCTGGTCCGCCACGACCAGCTGGAACCAGAGGAAGTTGTGCGGTCCGAGAGTGAGCAGATACGGCAGGTCGCCGATCCGCGGGAACGGAATGTTGCCCCAGAGCTCGAGCGGAACGCGGCCCACGAACTCGCGCAGATCCAGCTCGACGAACTGGGCGAAGCGCGAGAGGTTGTTGACGCACAGGATCACTTCGTCGTTGTGGCGACGAAGGAACACGAGCACGCGGCGATTGTTGGGATCGAGCGCCTCGAAGGAGCCGCGCCCGAAGGCCTTGAACCGCTTGCGTACACCCACCAGGCGCCGCATCCACCGCAGCAGCGACGTGGGCGTGCGCTCCTGCGCCCCGGCATTCACGCTGTGGTAGCTGTAGGGTGGGTCCGCGATCACGGGCGAGTACAGCGCCGCGGTCTCCGCCTCGGAGAACCCGGCGTTGCGGTCGGCGCTCCACTGCATCGGCGTGCGCACGCCGTTCCGGTCGCCGAGGTACACGTTGTCGCCCATGCCGATCTCGTCGCCGTAGTACACGACGGGCGTTCCCGGGAGCGACATGAGGAGCGCGTTCATGATCTCCATCTGCCGCCGGCCGTTCTCCATCAGCGGCCCCAGACGACGGCGGATGCCCACGTTCACCCGCATGCGGGGGTCGCGCGCGTATTCCCGGTACATGTAGTCGCGCTCCTCGTCCGTCACCATCTCGAGCGTGAGCTCGTCGTGATTGCGCAGGAAGATCGCCCATTGGCAGTCCACCGGGATCTCCGGCGTCTGTCGTGTGATGTCCACGAGCGGCGTGCGGTCCTCGCGCCGGAGCGACATGTACATCCGCGGCATCACGGGAAAGTGAAACGCCATGTGACATTCGTCCGACGCGCCGAAGTACGCGCGCACGTCCGTCGGCCACTGGTTCGCTTCGGCCAGGAAGATTCGTCCCTTGAATTCCGCGTCGAGCGTCTTGCGCAGATCCTTCAGGACCGCGTGCGTCTCGGGCAGGTTTTCACAGTTCGTGCCGTCGCGCTCGATGAGATAGGGAATCGCGTCGAGCCGCAGACCGTCGACGCCGAGACGGAGCCAGAAGCGCATGACGTTCTTGACCGCCTCGACGACGTCCGGGTTGTCGAAGTTGAGATCCGGCTGATGGCTGAAGAACCGGTGCCAGAAGAACTGCTGCGCGACCGGGTCCCACGCCCAGTTCGACGTCTCCGTGTCCGTGAAGATGATCCGCGTTCCGGCATACCGGTTGGGATCGTCGCTCCACACGTACCAGTTGCGCTCCGGCGAGCCCTTGGGCGCGAGGCGCGCGCGCTGGAACCACGGATGCTGGTCGGACGTGTGGTTGATCACGAGCTCCGTGATCACCCGGATGCCGCGCTCGTGCGACGCCGCGAGAAAGGCCTTGAAGTCCTCGATCGTGCCGTACGTCGGGTGAATCGACTCGTAGGACGAGATGTCGTAGCCGTCGTCCTTGAGGGGCGACGGATAGAACGGCAGCAGCCACACGCACGTGACGCCGAGCTGCTGGATGTAGTCGAGCTTCTCGATCAATCCCTTGAAATCGCCATAGCCGTCCGCGTTCGAGTCGCGATACGATTTCACGTGCAGCTGGTAGATCACCGCGTCCTTGTACCAGAGGGCGTCGTCGATGGCGCCAAGCGCGCCGGAGGACGCGGGCACGCCAGAGGAAACGGGTGCGGGAGCCAGTACGGCTGTCGGCGGCGAGTTGGACATGGGCGCGGTCTAGCGGTCGACGCGCAACACGTGCGCCACCTGATCTCCAGGATCGAGCCGCACGAAGTTGCGGGATCCCTGCCACGTGTACCGCGCACCGGTGATCAGGTCGTGCACCACGTATTGCTCATCCGGGGCGATGCCCATGTCGGCGATGGGCACATGCACCATCGTCGCCTGCGTGTTGAACGGATCGAGGTTCACGGCGACCAGGATATCCGGGTCCGCGCCACCGGCCGAGCGATGGCCGCTCTTGCGGTAGAAAAGGATCTGGTCGTTCTCGGAGTGATGGAACGACAGGTTCGCAGAGCGCCGCAGGGCTGGCGTCCCCCGGCGGACGTGGTTCAGGAGCTTCACGTCGGCGTTGATGTTCCCCGGCGCGTCCCAGTCCCGCGTGCGGATCTGGTACTTCTCGGAATCCTGGTACTCTTCGCTTCCCTCGCGCACGGGGATGTTCTCGATCAGCTCGTAGCCGGAATACATGCCGTACAGCGGCGATAGCGTCGCGGCCAGCACGAGCCGGATGCGAAACGCGGGCCGTCCGCCCCGTACCAGGTAATCCGTGAGAATATCCGGCGTGTTCACGAAGAGATTGCCGCGGAAGTACTCCGTCATCGGCGGTGTTGTCAGCTCCGTGAGGTATTCGCGCAGCTCCCACGACGTATTCTTCCACGTGAAGTACGTGTACGACATCGTGAAGCCGAGCTTGCCGAGGCTCTTCATCCGCTTGGGGCGCGTGAAGGCCTCCGAGAAGAAGATCACGTCGGGGTGCTCCAGCTGCACGTCCTCGATCAGCCACTCCCAGAACTCGAACGGCTTCGTGTGCGGATTGTCCACGCGGAACACTTTGACGCCGTGATCGACCCAGTGGAGCACGATGTCCCGACACGCTTCCCACAGGGCGTGGCGATCCGCGCACCAGAAGTTGAGCGGGTAGATGTCCTGGTACTTCTTGGGCGGGTTTTCGGCGTACGCGATCGTTCCGTCGGGCCGCTTGTGGAACCAGTCGGGATGTTCCTTCACCCACGGGTGATCGGGCGAACACTGGAGCGCGTAGTCCAGCGCGATCTCCATGTTGTGCTTCTTCGCCGCGTCCACGAGACACTCGAAGTCCTGAATCGTGCCGAGCTCCGGATCGATCGCGTCGTGTCCGCCTTGCTCGTTCCCGATTGCCCATGGACTGCCGACGTCGTCGGGCTCGGGAGTGAGGGAGTTGTTCTTTCCCTTCCGGAACGTTCGACCGATCGGATGAATCGGAGGCAGGTACAGGACGTCGAAGCCCAGGTCTTCGATGCGAGGCAGCGCTTCGATGGACGTCTTGAACGTGCCATGCCTGCCTGACGGGTCCGTGGACCGTGGGAAGAGCTCGTACCAAGCGCTGAACTGTGCTCGCTCGCGGTCGACGACGATCGGAAGCTCCCGCGAATAGCGCGTAACGTCCTTGGGCAGAAAATACGCGCGCATGAGGCTGGCGAGCTCGGGATCCAGGGCACGACGCACGAGATCTTCGCGCGGCGTCTCCTTGGGCTGTGTTTCGAAAATCCTCGCCGTCTGCGCGAGCGACGCGCGGTCCGGTCCGCGCTTGGCGCGGCGCGCCGCCGTGCGGATGAGCTGTGCTGCTTCTACGAGCTCGGTCTCACCCTCCTGACCTGCGTCGATCTTCTTGCGAAATGCTTCACGCCAGGTCTCCCACGCATCGGTCCACGCTTCGATGGTGAAATGCCAGCGTCCGATCTGCTCGACGCGGAATTCCGCGAACCAGCGGTCCACGTTGAAATCGTGCCGCAAAGGCACCGGCCACGCCGCAGACCCCGGCGCACGCACGACCACGTGCGCCGCAAGAAAGTCATGCCCTTCCTTGAAGATGTCCGCGCCAACGTGAACGACGTCTCCCAGGATGCGTTTGACCGGATAGCGGCCGCAGTCCAGCTCCGGAGTGACGCATTCGATGGTGAGGTGCGCGATGCCGCGCGTCGGGGAGCGACGGTCTGACGTTCGTTGGGGCACAGACGTTCTTGGGATCGCAAGATTGTGGCCTTGAAGCTAAAGGACCGGGGACAAGGGACAGGGGACAGGGGACAGGGGACAGGGGACAGGCCCAACTACAACGGCGGGAACGGTAAAGGGGAACGGCTTCTTCAACCGGTCCCCTAAACCGTTCCCCTCACCTGTTCCCCAGTCAGTTTCCCCTGTCCCCGTCCCCTGTCCCTCGTCCCCGTCAGTTCAGGGCGTCAATTTCCTCAATTCCGCGGGCACTTTGACGGCGCCGATGGTCCCAGCGTCGGTTCCAAACCAGATCTCTTTCGTCGCCCGGTGGAACGTCATGTGGCGAATGGTGTTCGCGCTGGCACCGTTGCTCGGGATCGGGATGGATGCCACCCAGGTCTTCGTCTTCGGGTCGAACGCCACCAAGCGATTCGGCTGGACGCCTGTTTCGGCCAGCCACAGACGGTCGCGATCATCGGAAGTCATGGCGTACGGAAGCGAGCCGGCGCCCTCGGGCAGGGGCCACTCTTCCACATTGCCGGTGGCCGGATCGAGGCGCCCCAGGAAACCACGTGAGTAGTCTCCGAACCAGACCGCGTCATCGGACGTCACCGCGATGCGGCGCGGACGCGCGCGCTCGGCCGGCAGCACGTACTCCTTGTACTCGAGCGTCTTCGGATCGATGGTCGCGATCCTGTTCGTCGCGAAGAGATCGATCCACGGCCGTCCCTTCGAGTCCAGCACGACACCATAGGGGTTGGACCTCGGCTGAGACGGCGTCCAGTAGCGGAGCTCGCCGGTGGCCCGGTCCAGTCGACCGATTCGCTGGGACCCCTGGGCCGAGAACCATGCAATCCCGTCCTTGCCCCAGATCATGGTGTGCGGGTCTTTGACGGCGGGGTCGAGCGTGATCTTCTTGAGCTCTCCCGATGCCGGGTTGATCGAGTACAGGTTTCCGTTCCGGTTGCCCGTGAACCAGACGCCACCGCGCTCATCGATGTTGATGTTGTGCGGGA
>DASTVV010000059.1:0-2549 GCA_035758925.1 Gemmatimonadaceae bacterium | reverse complement strand
CGCTTAGCTCGACACGTCGTTTAGGCTCCCGCATGTTCGGGGGCCCTGTCGCGCGCGGTCCGGACCATGCACGGACATACAGCTTCATGACGCTCAAGCCGGTCACGTCGAAGAATGACATTCGGCTGGACGACGCGGATGCGCGGCTGGCCGGAAAAACACAGCCTCGCGCCGCGATCGAGCGCGCAACAGCCAAGGAGATCGAGCGCATCGCCGAGCAGCAGCGCGTGTTGTACGCCGATGCGCGATACGCGCTCCTGATCGTCCTGCAGGGCAGGGATGCCGCGGGAAAGGACGGCACGATCCGCAAGGTATTCACGGCAGTGAATCCGCAGGGATGCAGCGTCTACGGCTTCAAGGCGCCCACCGAGGCCGAGCGGGCGCAGGACTTTCTGTGGCGCGTGCACTATCGCGTCCCGCCGCGCGGCATGATCGGCATCTTCAACCGGTCGCATTACGAGGACATCCTCGTCCCGCGCGTCCACAAGCTCGTACCGCAGAGAGTGTGGTTCGCGCGCTACCGCCAGATCAATGAGTTCGAGCGCCTGCTTTCGGACAACAACGTGATAATCCTCAAGTTCTTGCTGCACATCTCGCGCGACGAGCAGAAAAGACGGGTGAAGGAGCGGCTCACGGACCCATCGAAGAACTGGAAATTCCGGCTGGGCGACCTGGACGATCGCCAGCTGTGGGATGACTTCACCAAGGCCTACTCGGGCATCCTGCGGCATACCAGCACGAAGTGGGCGCCGTGGTATGTCGTGCCGGCCGACGACAAGCCCGTGCGCGATTGGCTGGTCGCGGAGGTCATTGCGGACACGATGCGCGGCCTGAAGCTGCGATACCCGCCGCCCGATCCCTCCATCATCGGACTGGAGATCGACTGATGCTGCTTCCATCCGTCGGCATCGACTGGCGCGCCCTGTTCGTGCCGACCGTTGGCATCCCCGAATTGATCGTGCGCGGAACGCTCATGTATCTCGCGATCTTCGCGGCGTTCCGGACGTTCCCGCGCGTGGCTGGTGCCATCGGCATTGCCGATCTTCTTCTCGTGGTCCTCGTCGCCGACGCCGCGCAGAACGCGATGGCCAGTGGCTACAAGTCGCTGACGGAGGGTGCGGTCCTCGTGGGCACCATCATTTTCTGGAACTATGCGCTGGACTACATGGGCTACCGCATTCCAGCGCTGCGGCGTTTCCTCCAGCCACAGGCGATTCGGCTGATCGACAACGGCAAGGTCATACACCGAAATCTGCGCGCCAATTTGATCACGATGGCGGAGCTCAGAGAGCAACTGCGAGAGCATGGCATCGAGGAGGTCGCGCACGTCAAGCGGGCATGTCTGGAGTCCGACGGCCGCATCAGCGTCATCAAGGAAGACCGGCGGGACGCGAAGCATTCCGAGGATCAGGTACCGGTGCAACGCCCGGCGCGGTAGGTAGCGAACGCGGCTCTTGCGTCCATTAGAAGTTCTAGGTATGTATACCTCGAACTTCTAATGGAGTGAAGGCCGTGGCGGACGCGTCGATCGAGTTCCTCAAGGGCACGCTGGACCTCATGATCCTCAAGACGCTGTCCTGGGCCCCGGCCCACGGGTACGGGATCGCTCGCTGGATCGAGCAATGCACGGATGACGTGCTCCAGGTCGAGGAGGGCTCACTCTATCCGGCCCTTTACCGGCTGGAGGAGAATGGTCTGATCGTCGCGGACTGGGGCGTCACCGAACACAATCGCCGCGCGAAGTTCTACCGGCTCACGGCCGCCGGCAAGAAGCAGCTGGCGGCGTCACACGCCTACTGGGCGCGCTTCTCGGGCGCGCTGACGCGCGTGCTCGAGATGTCTCCGAAGACGGCCTGACCATCGCGCATGCGTGAGAATCCTCAGGACAGTCCTCCGCCGCGCGCGGAACACGCGCGTGTCTGGCGGCGCTACCGGCGCTTCTTTGGACCGACGGGCGCGGCAGATCTGGACGATGAGCTTCGGTTCCATGTCGACATGCGCGTGGCGGAGCTCATGGCGCGCGGGATGTCCGAGTCTGCCGCCCGCGCCGCCGTGACTGAACGGCTCGGAGATCTCGCCAGGACCCGCAAGGATTGCCTGGCCATTTCAAATCGGAGGCAACGTCGCATGAATCGCGCACAGATCCTCGATGCGCTGGTGCAGGATGTCAGATTCGCCGCCCGAACCCTGGGCCGCCAGAAAGGATGGACCACCGTTGCCGTCCTGACGCTCGCTCTCGGTATTGGCGCCAACTCCGCGATGTTCAGCGTCGTAAACCACCTGTTGCTCAACCCGATCGCGTATCCGGACGCCAGCCGCATCGTGCTGGTGTACCAGCAGCCGACGCAGGGCAATAACACCGGCATGAACGTGATCGTCACGCCCATGGGTCGCGTGGTCGCTGCGTGGAAGGCGAACGCGCACAGCTTCGAGGCGCTCGAGCCGTATCGTCTGACTGATGCCACGCTGGAAAAACAGGGCGAGGCGCCCAGCATCGTTCACGCCGCGAGCATCCTGCCTTCATTCTCGGCGCTCGCGGGCCAGCGTCC
>DASTVV010000035.1:0-3142 GCA_035758925.1 Gemmatimonadaceae bacterium | reverse complement strand
TTCCGTGATGGCGCGCGGCTATTCGATGATGACGCTTGCCTTCCTGCTTTTGCTGATCGTGGGCGCGCGCCTGCAGGAGCACGAGTCGGTCGAGGGCTGGATCCTTTTTGCGATCGTCGCCGCACTCGGGCTTTGGACCATCCCAGTCATGCTGTTCCCGCTTGGCACAGCGGCGCTGTGGCTGGCCGGCTCCAGCGCCGCTCGGCGGCGATGGACCGAAGTCCGGAACCTCGGGCTGGCGCTCGTCCTCGCGGGCGCGGTCACGGCGTTGCTCTACCTGCCCGTCGTCATGCACGAGGGCGTGCACGCGATCACGAGCAATCAGTTCGTGGCGCCTTCGACGTGGCAGCAATTCATAGGGGAAATGGTCGTCAACGGCGTGGACATCATGCGCTACTGGACGTTCGGGATGCCGGGCCTCCTCGCGCTGACGCTGGGCGCGTGCGCCATCATCGGTGTGCGCTGGCACGATGACGTTTCGCGACGGTCATTCGACGTGCCCTTCGCGGCCCTCGTCTGGTGCTCGCTGTTCCTGATGCTCAATCCGCGAGCGCCGGCGCCCCGAATGTGGCAGTGGCTCATCCCGATTGCGGCTGGTGCAGCGGGGGCAGGCCTGGTGTGGCTGCTGGAGCGGTCGCCGCGCATGGATGCCTTCCAGCGGCGCATCGAGCACATTGCCGTCGGCTTCGCGCTCGTCACCGGCGTGCTGCTGCTGCTACCGCAGTAACCTTCTGGAAACTACGGAGACAGCGCAGGCTGGTTGGGTGGCGCCAACTCCACGTTCAGCACATGCACCAGTCCCGATGGTGCGCTGGCGTCGACAAGGCTGGCCGGCACGAGAAACTGAGTGCGGCTTCTCCAACCCGGATTGGTTCCACCCAGCAGGCCCCCGATCTCGAGGAGCTTCGACTTCGAGAACACGGGCCCGTCGCGCATCGCGGAGTCCCGCTCGACGAGCTTGCCGTCGGGCGTGAAGATGGTCCAGCGGATCATCCAAGGGCCGCGCATATCCTCGGGAGGCGAGTTGGTCCGGGGCACGGGGATACCCGCGATGACCTTGCGATATGGATAAAAACCAGGGAACTGGAGCATCTCGTCGACGTTGACGCCCAAGGACGGATCGTAGAGACCGTTGTCGGCCCAGAACGCCAAGTCGCCCCGGCAGTCGTCCGATGCGCCGGCTCGGGCGCGCGGCGCCTCGCCGCAGTACGTCGTGAAGCGCACGCCAGGCACTGACTGTCGCGGAAAGTCCAGGCTGTGCCTCCGCATGTCGCGTTCAGGGAGCATCCGGTCGCGGACGTCGCCTTCCGTGACGAACTCGCCGTTGAGCTGAACGGGATAGAGAACGAGCTCGCACGTCACTCGTTCTCGTCTGCTGTCATCCCGGCGCTCGTTCCGTTGATCCAGCGGACAGTCGCGGTCCTTCGTGCCATCGCCGATGTCGATGATGCCGCTTCGCGACTGCCAAGTCTCGGAGGTCGTCGTGGCGCGAACTTGCATGAACCCCGGAGATGCCCACAGGCGTCCGGACTGCTCGTCGTGTTCCCAGCTGGTCACCCTCACGGGCAGCCGAGGTGCTTCGGCATAGACGAAGAAACGACGGTTCTCCGGCCAGGCGAGCACCGTGCGACGGACGCGCGGACTTCCGCGATGCGCGCGCGGCACGACCACCTGCTCGATGACAAGTGCGCCCACTGTCTCGGGCATCCCATCGCGCGCGACCTCGATGACCGGTCGCGTGGACCAGTAGCCAAGGGCCTGATGGGCGGCCAGAAACGAAACGGGCACTGGCCAGTCTCCCCGTTCCATCCGTCGCGTCAGCGCGATGGCGCTGTCGCGGGCCTGGGGAGCGGTGACGCGCTCGCAGGCGGAAAATGCGATGAGAACGAGGGGAAACGTCCGGCGAGCCAGCATCCTTAAGGGACTGGTCGGGTT
This sequence comes from Gemmatimonadaceae bacterium, assembly GCA_035758925.1. GTDB lineage: Bacteria > Gemmatimonadota > Gemmatimonadetes > Gemmatimonadales > Gemmatimonadaceae > DASPMP01. Next base: position 1,207 of record DASTVV010000035.1, on the reverse strand, counting down.
TCCCACACGTCACCACGGCGACCGCGTGTAACGATTCAAACGCCTTGCCGCTGTGATCCACGACGCATGTCGCCGTGATCCACGCCGCATGTGTTTCCGGCCTGCCCGCCGCCTCGTCTACAGAGGAGCGACGCTGCGCTGACGCTGAACGATTCCTCACGCTCTCCGACGCTCCCCGATGCAGCTGAAGCACCGTCTGCCGTGGACGCGCGACCTCGCGCGCGCGACATACGCCAAGTGGCGGGACGAGCCGATACAGCACCGTCTCGTCCTGCTGTTTCTTGCCGTCGTTGCGCTCGCGGCGCGCATCGATGCCATGCGCAGCATCCTTCGATTCGACGAACGCACGACGTACTACGACTTCGTGAAGCAGCCGTGGAGCTACGCGATATCGGCGTATCCGATCCCGAACAACCACGTCTTTCACACGTTGCTCGCCAAGGCCTCGATCGCTGTCCTTGGCGATTCGATCTGGGCGCTGCGGCTTCCGGCGCTCCTGGCGGGCCTCCTGATCGTGCCGGCGACATATGTCGCGGTTCGCATGATGTACCGGTCGCCCGCCGCCATCATCGCGACGGCCATCGTGGCGACGTCGCGGGAGATGGTGAGGTATTCGACCGATGCCCGCGGCTACTCGATCGTGACGCTGGCGTTCCTGCTGCTGATCATCGTCGGGGCCCGGCTGCAGGAAGAGAACGCCACTGAAGGGTGGGTTGTCTTCGCCATCATCGCCGCGCTCGGCCTGTGGACCATTCCCCTGATGCTGCTGCCGCTTGGTACGGTCGCCGTCTGGCTGCTCGCGGCGAACGTCTATCGGAGACAATGGTCGCGCATGCGCCACCTGGCCCTCGGTCTTGGTCTTACGGGCCTACTGACACTTCTCCTCTACTTGCCGATCATCGCGCGCGAGGGACTGGGAGCCCTGACGCACAACGAATTCGTCGTGCCTTCGACGTGGACCACGTTCTTCACGGAATTGTCGCTGAAGGGTGTGGAGACCCTCGACTTCTGGACCGTCGGCGTTCCGCACATTCTCTCGGTCGTTCTTTGCCTGGGGGTTGTCGTGGCCATGCGCTGGCACGCCGACGTATCGAGGCAGCCGGTGGACGTGCCATTCGCCGCCTTCGTCTGGTGCTCCGTGTTCTTTCTGCTGAACCCACGGGCGCCGTCGGCCCGTATGTGGCTGTGGCTAATCCCGGTTGTCGCC
>DASTVV010000204.1:0-3294 GCA_035758925.1 Gemmatimonadaceae bacterium | reverse complement strand
TTGATTGGCGACCAACTCGCGGTCTCGGTACTTTCCATGCGGCAGAGAGAGCCCGTCGCCAACGTCGCCCTCGGCGCCGCGTCCGGCCGCGTCACACTGCCGCTGCGAAAGGTCTCCGACACCCAGATCACCGCCGCGCGCGCAAACGCGCCGAAAATAGGAACCAGCGACCTGCCGTTTCTCACACAAGTCGAGACCGTCACGACACTCGATCTCGTCAGCCGCGGAGCGGCACTGGATGCAGAGGTGCAGGTCTTCAGGCTGAATCGCGACATGGCGATCGTGCTGTTGCCGGGCGAAATCTTCGTCGAACTCGGGCTCGCCATAAAGCAGGCCTCGCCGTTCAAGCGCACCCTCGTCATCGAGCTGAGCAACGATAATCCCGCCTACATTCCAACGGAGAACGCGTTCAAGGAAGGCGGTTACGAGACCGTCAACTCGCGCATCGAGCCGGGCGGCGGCGAGCAGCTGGTCGCCGAGGCGCTACGGCTGCTGAAGACGCTTCAGATACGCGATTAGATCGGCAAGGTCCTGCGACGACATCGTTTGCTCGAGACCAGCGGGCATGAGCGACGATGTCGCCGCCGTCATGGATTTCACATCCGCACGCAGAATCGTGTGCGACTGACCTGCGGCGTCTTTCAGCGTGATGCTGCCGGGCGCTTCGGACTCGAGGCGGCCGAATAGCGTGTGCTCGTCGCGCGTCTGGACGGCATATGCGGCAAAACCCGGCGCGATTTCGTAGTCGGGAACGATGATGTGCAGCAGAAGCGCGTCGACCGGCTGATTGCGGACGCCGCTGAGATCAGGACCGACGCGTCCACCGGCGCCATCGAACGTGTGACAAGCGCCGCAATACTTCGTGAATAGAGCGGACCCGGATTCGGCGTTGCCATTGCGCGCGAGCACGTCCGGTAGCCGTCGGTCGTACACCTTGACCGGACTGCCGGCGTCAGCCACGGTGTGCAACGCCTCCGCACGTTGCCGGATCGATGCGTTGCGATGTTCCCTCAGCCGCTGCCAGCGCGACGGACCGAGCGCGGAGGCGGCAATATCGCCGCGCTCGATCGCATCGAGCAGGACAGACACGAGTCGTTCTTCCGCCAAGAACGCGGTGAGGATGGCTTCGCGCACACGCGGCGTGAACGTCTGCCAGCGCGCTGCCGTCACGAGGCTGGTGGCGGCCGCAGGATCGCGGGTCTGCGCCAACGCGCGCACCGCCGCGATTTTAATCTCGGTCGCGCGCTGTGGTTCGAGCAATTGAAGCAACGTCGCGCCGGACATGCTCCACTGCGCCTGGCCGAGTAACTCAATCGCACCGAGACGCTGATCGAGCGGAGCCTGATCGCGCACGGAGAGGTCAGCCGCTCCGGCGATGACGCGCATCAACCGCTCGCGCGCGACTCGCGCCTCCGGGACATCCGATGCCACAAGTGCCATCAGCGCGGAGTCAACGCCGGATCCGACGCCGCGTGCGCGCAGGCCGGCCGCGAGCGCGGCGAGTGCGCCGGGCTGCCACGTCAGCTCGACGCCAGGTTCGGCGATCTGCGTCACCAATGCGAGGCAGCGCCCGACTGGTTCGCTCGCGCCAACTACACGAGCGACGTCCTGCATGACGGCTCCGCGCACTGCCGGAGAAGCAGCGGCGCCGGCGGTGAACGCGTCGAGAAATGCGCGGGTATGCTCCCGCACACTGCTCAACACGGCGGCGCGTGTCCAGCGGTTGTCGCCGTCACGTCGCGCGATTGCAGCAAGCGGCGCGATGTTGCGCGGATCGTCGGTGGCGCCCAGAGCAAGCGCCGCATGCAGCCGTACGCGCGGGTCAGGATCGTTCGCGAGCGCGGTTACGGCGTGGCGCAGTTTACCGGATGCGTCCTCGTACCGCTCCGCAATACGCACCGCATTCTCGCGCACCCCCGCGACCCGATCGTGCATCGCACGGACGAGATCGTCGTCCCGCAGCACGCCGATCGCATCCATTGTCCAATGGGCGTGCAGCCGGCCAAACTCCGATCCCCTCTCGGCCAACTCTCGCAGCTTCGCCGCCGCCATACGCTCATTGCGCTCCGTGAGCAGCCGTTGTGCTGTGTCTCGCCACCAGCCGTTCGGATCCTGCAGCTTCGACACGAGCGTTTCGACCGAAGCATCCGCCAGATTCACCGGCGTTCCGCGGGGAGGTCGATTTTCTGCCGCGACACGATAAATCCGTCCGCGGTTCCTGCCGGCGATGAAATCGAATTCGCGCCTGCTCGGCTGCGGCACGTACGCAGGGTGATCGATGTCCTTTCGGTACATGTCAACGACGTACAGCCCGCCATCTGGGCCATCCGTCAGAAACACTGGACGAAACCACGTGTCGCGCGACGCCAGGAACTCGGATCCCTTCCGCGCCGGTCGCGACCTGAAACTGACCCCATCCGCCTCGAGCACCTGACGCTGAACCAGGTTTTGCGCGGATTCCGCGATGAAGATGCTGCCGCGATGTCCATCGGGCAGCGCGTCGCCGCGGTGGATATGCACGCCGCTCGCCGAGGTGAATGTGCCAGCGTGCGGAGCGCTCATGAGCGACGGATGAAATGACGCGGTGGTCAAATCGCGACTCAGCGGCCACACGGTCGTGTCGCCACCAGATCCCGACACGTCCTGCACCGTGTCGGAGAACGCGAGATGCGGATTGCGTTTGAGCTGCTGCGGATCGAGGACGACGTGCCATACGGGATTGCGGTTCGCGCAGATAAACCGTCGTCCGTAATCATCGAAGGTGAGGCCGAACTGGCCCTGTCCGCCAACCAATTGGAAATCGCCTGTCCTCGGGTTGTAACGGGAGTCGCTGGACGAGAACTCGATCGGCGGACGTTCCGGATGCGCCGGCGACGTCACGCGGCCGCCGTTCAAACCGGTTGTCAGATAGATCCAGCCGTCGGGCCCGAGCGTCGGATGACTGAAGCGGATCTGCGCGGTCTTGGTCGCGTTGAATCCTGTGAGGACGACGCGCCGCTCGTCAGCGATCCCGTCGCCATCGGTATCTTTCAGGTAGAGCAGGTCGGGCGCGACGGTCACGAACACACCACCAGCCCATGGCATGACGCCATTCGGATAGGTCAAGCCCGTGGCGAAATCCGTGCGTCTGTCATATCGCCCGTCGCCGTCCGTGTCGGTCAGCAGCGCGACAATTCCTTGCGGCGCCGAGGCAGGCTCGCCTTCGAGTGGATCCGGATAGCCGCGATTCTCGGCGACATACATCCGGCCGCGCTCGTCGAACGCGATCGCGACAGGACTCTGAACGAGCGGCTC
>DASTVV010000182.1:0-12396 GCA_035758925.1 Gemmatimonadaceae bacterium | reverse complement strand
GAAGGCGCCGCTGGCGGATGAAGCAGAGCGGGGGACGTACCTGGGATTCGACACGTTCGCGTACCCTGGTGACGCGAAGATGCGCGCGTGGAAGAACGCGCCCAAGGCGCCGTTCAAGTGGGTTGGCTTCTACCTGCCGGGCGCGCCATGCCACAGGGGCAAGACCTGGGATGGAAAGCGGCAGACACTCGTGGACATGGGTTGGGGCATCGCGGTGGTATACGTCGGTCAGCAGACGTGGGGCCGCAAGCCGCGCCCGCTGACGCCGGCGCAGGTTGCCAGGCTGGAGCGGACTGGCCAGGCCTGCAACGCGAACCTCCTCAGCGCCGAGCGTGGCACGCGCGACGGGAAGGAAGCGGCGGACCTGACACGGGCCCAGGGCTTCCCCAAGGGGACAGTGATCTTTCTCGATATCGAGCGCAGCGAGAACATGCCGCAGGCGATGCGCGACTATTACAAGGCGTGGACTCAAGCAGTCTTCGCGGACGGCAGGTTCCAGCCTGGCTACTACGTCCACAAGCACAACGCGCGCATGGTCTACGATGACGTGCGGCCGACGTTCGTCGCCCACGGCGTGCAGACGGCACCGCGGTTCTGGGTTGCGAGCGCGCGCGATTTCTCGCCCGAAAAGGAACCCGAGGAAGTCGGGCACGAGTTCGCCGGCGCGTGGCAGGGTGTGATCGACGTCGTCAGGGAAGTCGCCGACGTCGCGCTGCCGATCGACATCAACGTGTCGAACTGGCGCAGTCCGTCCGACGTGATCGACTAGTTCGCGCTTGAACAGAGGTACTCGGCAGCGTGGTGACGGCCCGCGTTTCTTCGGTCACGCGGGCCGCCGAGTACACGTTTCTGCCGTTGGAGCCGTTCTGAGGGTTCTACAGACCGGACTTGTACTGCGATTTCAGCGAATTGCGATAGGCATCGCTGGCGTAAATCGCGACCTCGACACGGCGATTCTTCTGCATGCCCGTCTCGGTGTCGTTCGACGCCACGGGCTCCCGTTCGCCGCGGCCAACCGTCTGCAGTCGCGATGCGGTGACGCCCTGGTTCGCGAGGTACTGCGCGGCGGAGCGTGCGCGACGCTCGGACAAGCCCAGGTTGTAGTCGTCGGTCCCCGTCGCATCCGTGTGGCCGACGATCAGGAGACTCGAGTTGGGGTACTTGTCCAGGCTCGACGCGAGATTCCGCAGATTCGTCGCCGCGTCCGCCTTGATACGATCGGAATCGAAGTCGAACAGCAGGCCCGATGGGAATGTCACCTGGATCCCCTCGCCCACACGCTCGACGATCGCGCCTGGGATGTTCTGCTCCAGCTCCTTGGCCTGCTGGTCCATCTGATGACCGATGATCGTACCAACGACGCCACCGACAGTGGCGCCAATGATTGCGCCCTTCGCGGTGGATCCGTTGGCGTTGCCAATCGCGGCTCCCGCCGCACCGCCGACGGCCGCGCCGACAATGGCGCCCTTCGCCTTGTTGGATTGCAACGACTGACACGCGGCCAGCGCCAGCGCCATGAGCGCGGCCGCAGCCCCGCGAGACAGATGCTTGGTGTTCACGTGCGTCCTCCGGTTGAGTGGGTCGTACTCGCAGGGGCAGACAAAGTGCCAATCAAGCGAGCTCAACCGAAATCTAGAACAGGCCAACCACCTCGCCGGTCGACAACTTGGCGATTCGCTCCGCCGCGGGGTCCCTGGGCAGGCCGGGCATCGTCATGATCTCGCCCGCGCGCGCCACGACGAAACCCGCGCCGGCGGCAGGCCACACGTCGTTGATCGTGATGTGAAATCCCGAAGGCCGTCCGAGCACCGTGGGGTCATCCGTCAGCGAGTACTGCGTCTTGGCGATGCACACCGGTGTCTGTCCCAGTCCGACCGACTCGAGATACTCGATCGCGCGCGAGGCCTCGGGCGAATACTCCGCGCCCTCGCCACCGTACACCTTCCGCACGATGGTCTCGATCTTGTCCTTGATCGGGAGCTCGGCGGGATACAGTGGCCGGTACTCCGCGCCCTTCTTGTCGAGCAGCCCCAGGAGCGCGCGAGCCAGCGCTTCGCCGCCGGAGCCTCCGCGCGACCAGACCTCCGTGAGCGCCACCGGCGCGCCAAGCCGCTGCACGTATTCCATGACCATCTTGAGCTCGCGATCCGTGTCGGCGGACACGCGATTGATCGCGACCACGACCGGCACCCCGAACTGCCTGACGTTCTCGATGTGCTTCTCGAGATTGGGCAGGCCCCGTTCGAGCGCACCGAGATCCTCGCTCGTGAGCACCTTCTTGTTCGCGCCGCCCTGCATCTTCAGCGAGCGAACCGTGGCGACGAGCACTGCCGCCTCGGGATTCAGGCCGCCGAAGCGGCACTTGATGTCGAAGAACTTCTCGGCACCGAGATCAGAGCCGAATCCGGCCTCCGTGACGACCAGGTCGGCCAGCGCGAGCGCGGACCGCGTCGCCAGGATCGAGTTGCAGCCGTGCGCGATGTTGCCGAACGGCCCCGCGTGCACGAAGGCCGGTCCACCCTCCAGCGTCTGCACGAGGTTCGGGCGAATCGCGTCCGCGAGCAGCAGCGCCATGGCGCCGGCGGCTTTGAGCTCACCGGCGCGCACCGTCCGGCGATTCTTGCCGTGCGTCGAGCCGACGATGATGCGAGCCAGCCGGTCTTCGAGGTCCGAGTAGCTGGTGGCCAGCGCGACAACCGCCATGATCTCGCTTGCGGGAATGATCACGAACTTCTCTTCCCGCGTGACGCCGTTGCTCTTGCCGAGGCCCACCACCACTTCGCGGAGCGCGCGGTCATTCATGTCGATCGCGCGGTGCCACGAGATCTTCTTGGGATTGATGTTCAGCTCGTTGCCCCAGTGGATATGATTGTCGAGCATCGCCGACAACAGGGCATGCGCGCTGGCAATCGCGTGGAAGTCGCCCGTGAAGTGCAGGTTGATGTCCTGCATGGGCAGGAGCTGTGAGTAGCCGCCGCCGGCCGCTCCACCCTTCATGCCGAACACGGGTCCCAGGCTCGGCTCGCGCATGCACAACATCGCGTGATGTCCAAGCTTCCGCAGTGCCTGCGTCAGGCCGACGGTGACCGTGCTCTTGCCTTCGCCCGCCGGTGTCGGGTTCATCGCCGTCACCAGCACGAGACGCCCTTTCACCGGACGGCGCGTGATCTCGAGCGGGATTTTCGCCTTGTATTTCCCGTAGGTATCGAGATCGTCCGGCCCTAATCCCAGATCGGCGGCGATTTCCGTGATCGGGAGCGGCCGCGCTGCCTGGGCGATTTCGATGTCGGAGGGAATGGAGGAGACTTCCATGGTTCGTTAAAGGCGGAGTGGGAGATGGGAATGGGAATGGGCGGGGTCCGGAAAATCCGATGGGTCTGAGAGGGCCTGTCACACGCGCCGATTCCCATTCCCATTTCCCATTCCGCAGTACGTCCTAGTTCACAATACGCTCCCTGTGCGTGTAGACGTTGGCTGTTCGCCCGCGCAACAGTCCCACGAGGGCGATGCCGGCGTCGTCCGCGAGCTGAACGGCGAGCGCGGTCGGGCGGGATACTGCGGCCAGGAGCGGCACGCCCGCAACCGCCGCCTTCTGCACCAGCTCGTAACTCGCTCGACTCGTGACGATGAGGAAGCCGTCACCGGCCGAGGTGGCGCCGCGAGCCAGGGAACCAAGCACCTTGTCGAGGGCGTTGTGCCGGCCGACGTCTTCACGCACGACGCGCAGCGTTCCGTCACTCGACGCCCACGCCGCGGCGTGAATGGCGTTCGTGTCGTTGTTCATCGGTTGCCGCGATCCGAGCGTTTCGCTGGCCCGCCAGAGGGCGTCGCGCGAGAGCGTCAGGCTCGATTGCACGAGCGGGGGTTCGCGCAACGCGTCCGCAATCGCCTCCACGCCGCACAACCCGCAGCCAGTACGACCAACCAGTGCTCGCCCGCGCTCGACCAGCCGTTCCGCGGCGGCGTTTGGGATTTCGATCTGCAGCTCGATGCCGCGGCTGTACTTCACCACGTCTACGCGCTTCACGTCGGCGGCCTGCGCAATGCCTTCGGTGAGCGTGAACCCGTACGCAAAGTCCTCGAGGTCGGCGGGCGTGCACATCATCACCACGTGCGGCCGGCCGTTGTACACGAGTGCCACAGGCACTTCTACCGCGAGCCGCGCCGATTTTTCCTCGGTGGTCGCCTCGTCGAGGCGCGAAAATGATGACGCGGCTGTCGGCGAGGCATAGCCCAGCCTCCCAAACTCCTCAGGCTCCTTCTTCACATCCGCCTTCACATCCGCCTCAATCACCGCTGCTGGCTCCGCCGCTAGCGCCGCCTTTAGACTCGCCTTTGGTTCCGCCGTCAGCCGTCCCGTGTACGAACCGCCACCCAAAACGTCCTTTGATGCAGAGGTTGCCAAGCGTGATGGGGTTTTCCAACGGCGACGTCGCCTTGAGAATCTCGCCGTCCTGCACGTGCAGGCGCAGCGTGCATCCCACGCCACAGTATGGGCAGATCGTGTCGGTCGTCGTCTGCTGCGCTTCGTTCCATTCTCCAGTGGCGCGCGCGTCGAATTCGCGCTTGGCCATGAGCGCGCCCGTGGGGCACACCGCGATGCAATTGCCGCAGTAGACGCACGCTGAATCCGGCAGCGGGACGGCGAACTCCGTGGAGATACGAGCGTCGAAGCCGCGCCCGGCCACGGTGAGCGCGAAGGTGTTCTGGTGATCGGTGCCGCACCCCTGGACGCACTTGTAGCACAGGATGCACTTGGCGTAGTCGCGAACGTAGAGGTCGTTGTCCACCTTCGGCGGCTGCGCCACCGTGGCCGCGAACTCGGCACTTGGCGGCGCGTGATGTCCGGGGACGAGGGCGTCGCGCTCGCCGGCGGCGGCCGGCGGCGCCGGCGGGCCGAATCGCTCCGGCCGCGCGCCATACTCGTTTATCCATTCGGCGACGCGCGGCGTCGTGTCCAGGTCCACGGACGACGCCAGCAACTCGAGCACCAGCTTGCGACTCAGGTCAACACGCGGGCTTCGCGTCTTCACCACCATGCCGGGTTCCACTGGCCGCGAGCACGCGGGAACAAGCACGCGCGCGCCCTCGAGCTCCACCACGCAGATGCGGCAGACGTTCACCGGCTTCAGCGTCTCCAGGAAACACAGCGTCGGGATCTCGATGCCGATCGTGGCGCAGGCGCCAAGAATGGTCATGCCTTCGGCGACGCTGACCTTGTGACCGTCGATGGTCAGCTGCACATGCGGACGGTCGGCACGGCGGCGCTCGATGCGATGCAGCGCATCACCTCGAGGAGCAGGCTGGATCGCGGTCATGTCGTCGGCTTTCCGAAGTGATGCAAGCGATGGATCGCGCTTTCCACCGCGCTGTATGCCGTCTGGCCCAGGCCGCAAATGGATGCGTCCTTCATGGCCATCCCGACTTCGTCGAGGAGTGCAACCTCGTCGTTCACGCGGCCCAGCGTTCTGCCCACGAGGATGCGGTGCAGCGCTTCCTCCTGTCGAACGGTACCGACGCGGCACGGCACGCACTGTCCGCAGGACTCATCGCGGAAGAACGCCGCGATGCGCCGCAGGATGTCATTCAGATCGATCGCGTCGTCGAATACCAGGAACACGCCCGAGCCGAGCGTCGCCTTCGCAGCGCGTGTGTCTTCGAACGTGAGCGGCATGTCCAGCTCGTCCGGCCGGATGAAGACGCCAGCAGCGCCGCCGAGCAGCACCGTTTGAAGCTTCCGTCCGTGCGCGACACCGCCTGCCATCTCGAGCAGCTGGCGACCGGTGAGCCCGAACGCAGCCTCATACAACCCGGGACGCTCGACGCAACCGCTGACGCAGAAGAGCCGCGTGCCGGTGGACTGCGCCGTACCGATCTGCGCGAACTCGGCGCCGCCCATCAGCAGGATCGGCGGGACGTTCATGAGCGTCTCGACGTTGTTCACGACTGTCGGCTTGCCGAACAACCCCTCCTGCACCGGAAACGGGGGCTTGTTCCGCGGTTCACCCCGAAGCCCCTCGATCGAGTTGAACAGCGCAGTCTCTTCACCGCAGATGTACGCGCCACCGCCTCGGCGGATCTCGATGTCGAACCGCACGCCGCGTCCCATGATGTCGTCGCCAAGCAGCCCGGCACCGCGCGCCTGCCGGAGCGCATTCTCGAGGCGCTGTTCCGCTAGCGGGTATTCGCCACGCACGTACAGATAACCGTGCTCGCAGCCGGCCGCGAAGCCGGCGATCGTCATGGCTTCGACGAGCGCGAACGGATCGCCTTCCATGAGGACGCGATCCTTGAACGTGCCCGGCTCCGACTCGTCTGCGTTGCAGACCAGGTAGTGCGGACGCGCGGATTGTTTCGCGACGGCGTCCCACTTTCTCCCGGTGGGGAACGCCGCTCCACCGCGCCCGAGCAGTTTTGACGCGCTCACTTCGTCGATGACGGCCTGCGGTCCCATCTCGAGCGCGAGTTTCAGGGCCTGATAGCCTTTTGCGCCTTTGTAGTCCTCGAGGCTCGTCGGATCGACAGCGCCGAACCGCTTCGTGAGCAGTCGGTATTCATTCCAGTGCCCAACGCTGGAATCCCCGGGCCGAAGGGCCGAGGACTCACCGGCGGCGGAAGCAAAGTTGGGAGCCTGGTCGAGTCGGCCGATCGACGTCTCGCGCGGCTCAGGCCCGAATTCCTGCAGGAAGGCCGCTGGCGCGACATCACACATCCCGAGACACGGCGAGCGGACCCACGTGAAGTCGCCGACGTGAACGGGGTCGCCGTTCGTCGGCGCGTGGTGCTCAGGGCCAACCGTCTTCTCGATCCGCGCGATCAACTCGTCCGCGCCGCGGCACTTGCACGCGATATCGTCGCAAACGTGCAGGACCCGTTTCGGCCGAGGCGTCGTGGACAAGAGCGCGTAGAACGTCGCGACACCCCAGGCATCTGCGGGAGGGACGGTGAGACGCGTGCAGACGTAGTTCAGCGCGCCCTCGCTGATCCAACCCACGCGCGACTGAACCGCCCGCAGGGCCGGCAACAGCAGATGCCGTCGCGCGCGCGCGTCGTGGCCGCCGAACGCCACATGCGTGTCGCGCACCGGGTCTCGCGTGCCGCCGTCCCAGCCGCTCGAGGGCGGGCCGAGCAACGCGTCGACCGCCACGCGTTCCTCCGCCGTCGGCTCGGCTTCCCCTATCCGCAGGTCCATCCGCTTCTCAGTCTCTCACTCGGGTTTGGTGTGACAACCGAGAAGCCAGCCACGGCTCTCAGTCAGTCTCCGACCACGCGCTCGCCGCGATGACTCACCGCTCCGGGGCGCCGCTGTTGCCGCACGTGCGCTTTCTCGACGCGGACGGCGCACGCCTTGAATTCGGCCGTCCCGGACTTCGGGTCGAACTCGTCGATCGTAAGAAAGTTCGTCGGCACCTCATCAGGGAAGTGCAGCGTCATGAACACGAGGCCGGGCTTGAGTGCATGGTCTACGCGCGCGGGCGCTTCGACGCTGCCGCGCCGCGACGTGACCTTGAGGAGATCACCATCGGAGATACCGAGTTTCGTGGCGTCCTCCGGCGCGATGTCCAAGGATTCGCCGCGGTGCATTGGCGAGGTGTAGCCGCTCGACTGCACGCCCGTGTTGTAGTTCTCCAGCCGACGGCCAGTCGTCAGGACGAATGGATAGTCATCGTCCGGTCGTTCGACCGGTGGCTCGTGTTCTACCGCATGGAACGGTGCGAGCCGGCCTTCCGGCGGGGTCTTCCACAGGCGCGCATGCAGGTATTGTTGCCCCGGGCGTGCCTCGTCCTCGCATGGCCACTGCAAGCCGGAACAGGATTCCAGTCGCTCGTATGACATACCCGCGAACATCGGCGCGAGCGACCGCATCTCGTTCCAGGCGTCTTCGGCGGATGGATTGCCGAAGTCCCTGCCCATCCGCTTCGCGATCTGCGCGATGATCCAGATGTCGTCGCGTGCATCGTGCGGCGGCTCGAGGGCCTTCCGAACACGCTGCACGCGGCGCTCGCTGTTGGTCACCGTGCCCTCGGCCTCGCACCAGCTCGCAGACGCCGGCAGCACCACGTTCGCCAGCTCGGCGGTGCGCGTCAGGAAGATGTCCTGCACGACGAGGTGGTCGAGATTGGTCAGCAGACGCTCCACTCGGTGCAGGTCCGCGTCGGACTGCGCCGGATTCTCACCGATCACGTAGAGACTCGTGAGGTCTCCGCGATCCATTGCGTGGAACATCTGCGTCAGGTTCCAGCCGTGCCGTGGCTGGATGGTGACGTTCCATGCGCGCTCGAACTTCGCGCGTACCGCCTCGTCCTCGTTGTTCTGGAATCCGGCAAGTCGGTTGGGGATCGCTCCCATGTCGCCGCCGCCCTGGACGTTGTTCTGCCCGCGCAGCGGGTTCAGCCCGCACCCGTATCGGCCAACTTTGCCGGTGAGCAGGGCGAGGTTGATGAGCGACAGGACGTTGTCTACCGCGTTGTGGTGCTCGGTGATGCCCAGCGTCCAGCAGATCATCGCGCGGTCGGCCTTGGCGTACGCAATGGCTGCCTCACGAATGACGTCGCCGGGAACGCCGGTCTCCTGCTCCGCGAAATCCAGCGTGTACGTCTCGACGCCCGCGCGGAACTTGTCGAAGTCCGTAGTGGCGCGACCGATGAACTCGTCGCAGGCCAGGCCTTCGTGGATGATGACGCGCGCCATGGCGTTGGCGAGCGCGATGTCGCTGCCCACTCTGATGCCAAGCCACACGTCTGCCCAGGCCGCGGTGCTCGTGCGACGCGGATCCACGACGTAGAGGCGCGCGCCGTTCCGCACGCCCTTGAGGACGTGATGGAAGAAGATCGGGTGAGCATCGCGCGCGTTCGAGCCCCAGAGGAAGATGACGTCCGTCTCTTCCACTTCCTGATAGGAGCTCGTTCCGCCGCCCGCACCGAAGACCGTCGCCAGACCGACGACGCTAGGTGCGTGTCACGTCCGATTGCAGCTATCGATGTTGTTGGTACCGAACGCCACCCGGGCCAGCTTGCCCGCCAGGAAGTTCACCTCATTCGTCGCCTTCGAGCAGCTGAAGATTCCGAGCGAGTTCGCGCCACGCGCGGCGAGGTTGCGGCGGAACCCTTCGGCGGCCGCGTCCAGTGCTTCATCCCACGACGCGTTGCGAAGGACGCCGTTCTCGCGCACGAGCGGTTGCGTCAGGCGAGCATACGACCCGGGAGCGGTCCTTTGTCTCGGCATTACGCCATCTCCGTGTGATGCTTGAGGATAGGCATCTCGGGCACGGGATAGCAACTATCACATGGGAAATGGGACAAGGGACAGAGGAAAGGGGCAACTTCAACAGCCGGAACGGAGCAGGGGACCAGTCGACGAGACGGGCGCAACCGTTCCCCTCAACCGGTCCCTTCCTCCATTCCCGCCCTTGTAGTTGCCCTTGTCCCTGGTTCCCTGTCCCCGGTCCCGGCCGTTAGCGCCGGCGCGCCTTCTTCTTCGCGCGAGCCTTTGGGCGCGCCTTTGCCTTTGGACGTGACTTCGCCTTTGTCCGGGCCTTTGTCTTTGTCCTGGCCCTTGTCTTGGACCGTCTTGCTTTAGCGGCGCCAGCGGACTTTCTCTTCACCGCGACCTTCCTGGACGCCTTTGCGCGCGCCTTTGTTTTCGCCTTTGTTTTCGCCTTTGTTTTCGCCTTTGTTTTTGCACGAGGCTTCGCACCGCCGCTCGCGCTCATCGTAGCATTCACGGAGTGCACCGCGAACGCGGCTCCCTGTGGGTCGGCCATGATGCTGATCCAGCCGCCCGGGATGTCCATCGGCCCGCGCACCACTCTCGCTCCAGCGCGCTCCGCAGTCTTGGTCGTCGCCTTGGCGTCCTTCACGTTGATGTACGGCAGCCAGAACGGGGGAACCGACGCCATGTCTGGCATCCGGTTGAACATCCCGCCGTACTGCTTGCCGTTGAGACCGAAGATCAAATACATCATCCCGCCGCCCATATCCGTTTCACTGACCTGCTCCCATCCGAAGAGCTGGCGATAGAAATCGAACGCCCGCTTGTAATCGGTGGTCATCAACTCGTTCCACGAGTGCCGACCGATCGTCGGCGTTCCGTCGAAGCCCTCATAGGGTCCGCTAGGCTGGAACACCGCGATGTTCGCGCCCTGGGGGTCGGCGATCACCGCGTATCTGCCGGTCTGCGGGATATCCATCGCCGGGGCGACGACGCGGCCCCCCAACGATGTGGCCTTGCGCAGCGTGTCGTCGACGTTGTTGACCTGCACGGACGAGACCCAGTACGGCGGGACTCCATGCGCTGCCTGCTCGCTGGGCAGCTGGCCAACGCCGCCGAGCGCCTTGCCTTTGTTCGTCCACATGGTGTACGGCTGATCGGGCGAAGCAAACTCGAAGTTCTCGGTCTTCCAGCCGGCGATCTGCGTGTAGAATCGCTTCGCGCCTGGGACATCGGACGTCATCAGGTCATACCAAACGAATTGTCCATGCATGGGAAGAACCGGGAATGGGGTTGTGGCCGGCACATCGGGATTTCCGTGGAGTGCCGCAAAAACGGTGCAAACTTACCGCACTCCGGTTACGTCCGCAGCCTCGCCGCCCTATTATCGCCGGTTCATGTTCGTCCTGCTGCTCCTGCTCGTCGCGGCGCCGTTGGCGGCTCAGGATGCCGGGCTGACTCCCTTTCAGGAGCAAAAGGCCCTGGCTCTCCTGCGCGAAAAACTTCCGTGTCTCGGCTGCCATGAGCTCGCCGGCGAAGGCGGGCGCATCGCTCCGTCTCTCAGCACGGTGGGACAGCGTCGCGATCCGGTCTACATCCGCGCGATCATCAGCGATCCTCAGGCGGTGGTTCCAGGAGCGCCCATGCCCAGGACGCCGATGCCGGCGTCCACCCGTGAGCTGCTCATCCGATATCTCGCTCGCGGGGCGCGACCTTTGGCTCCGGCGGATACCACCGTCCACCGCGCCGCCAACACGCCGAATCCGCGGGCGACCGTTACGGACGCGAGCGTGACATACGCGCTGTGGTGCTCGGCCTGTCACGGCGTACGCGGCGACGGGGAGGGCCCCAACGCAAAGTTCCTCCCTGTAGCACCCGCCGTCCACTCGAGTGCGCAACGGATGAGTGCCCGATCGGATGATGCCTTATTCGATGCGATCGCGGGCGGTGGCGCGATCATGGGAATGAGTCCACGGATGCCGGCGTTCGGAGAAACGCTGTCGGCATCGCAGATCCGCGCCCTCGTGTCATACGTCAGGTCACTGTGCCAGTGCCAGGGGCCCGCGTGGTCGCGCGACGTCCGGTGACGCGGCGCTGGCCGCGCCCGGCCATCATTGCATCGCTGACCGTGTTCGCGCTGGCTGTCGTCGCCGCAATTTGGGTGTTCTACACACGAGACGTGCCGTTGCCGGCGCCGAAGGAATCGCTTCGTGCGACGGCGTCGGTATCGCACGACGACTTCGTCGGTGCCGAACGATGCGCTTCGTGCCACCGCACCGAGTACGCCGCGTGGTCGCGCTCGACGCACGGACGTGCCGGCGGGCCGCCCTCGCCGACAACGGTCATCGCGCCGTTCAGCGCACCGATCGTCTTTCGGAATGCCGTCGTCACGCCCAGGATGCGCTCCGGCACATACGAGTTCACGGTCGAGCAACCCGGCGAGCCACTTCGTTCGTTCCGCGTGAGCGGCGTCGTAGGTGGGGGACACATGTTCGGTGGCGGCACGCAGGCCTTCGTGACGCCCAACGAGGACGGCACCGTGCGTCTGCTGCCGTTCGAATGGTCTCGCCAGGCCGGCGCGTGGTTCTGCAACACGAGCTCGCGATCGGGCAGAGGCTGGGCACGCATCACACGCGAAACCCGGCTCGAAGAGTGCGGCGACTGGCCTCCCGTCAGGGTCCTTGGCGACAACGCACGCTTCGCAAACTGCCAGAGCTGTCATGCCAGCCAGGCCACACTGGTTCTCGACAGTGTTGCCCGGCGATACACGACGCGCATGACGTCGCTCGCCATCAATTGCGAATCCTGTCACGGGCCCGGCCGGAGGCACATCGAGATCATCGAGCGGATCGCGACGGCGGGAGGCCAGCCGAATCGAACCGCGGACATCGGTATGGCCTCACTGGCGACGTTCGAGAAGGACGCCTCCCTCCGCGTCTGCTATCAATGCCATTCCGTGAAGGATCAGTTGCGCGACGGATTCCTCTCGGGGGACACGCTGGCGCGGTATTACTCCACCAGGTTCCCTCTGCTCGGCGACCGGCCGCTGTTCCCCGACGGACGCGTCCGGACGTTCGCGTATCAGGAAGGGCATCAGTACAGCGACTGCTACCTCAACGGCGGCATGACGTGTACGTCGTGTCACGACCCGCACGATCAGAAATACCGGACCGTTGCGGGCGAATC
>DASTVV010000157.1:0-3930 GCA_035758925.1 Gemmatimonadaceae bacterium | reverse complement strand
GTCGCCGAGGCGACCGTCGCGACACGCAGGATGCGATGGATGCTGTTCTCGGTTTTGACGCTGACCGCTGCCTCCGTCTCGGCCCGTTCACGCCGCGCGACTTCGAGGGCTGAACGCAAGTCGGCGAGCGTGTGTCCGGCCCGGAACTGCCGGTATGCCTGGTTCAGGTGGAACCCGATGATCGGGAAGAGCGGCAACGACGCTATGCCGGCAAGGAGCACGATGTCCGCCGGCCCGGCCGGCCGTTTGCCCGCGAGCCAGACTACGAGGTTCACCGTGGTGAGTGTACCGAAGACGCCGGACCACGCCATGTAAGGCACGAGGAGGGGATTCCGTGCGCCCAACCACGCGCGCAGCGACGTCGGCAGCGCGGGACGGGTGTCGGGCGGCGGGGCGAGAGCTTCAGCCAGCGCCTCGCCGTCCGCGAAGCGCTCGTCTGGATCGAGCGCGAGACACCGGTCGATTGCCGCGCCGAACGCCGGAGGCAATCCGGGGGCAGCACGCATCACGCTCGGCGGCGTCTCGGTCGCCTGCCGCAGCAGCAGGGCGGGCAGGTTGGTCGACTCGAAAGGCAGTCGGCCGCTCACGGAGAGATAGCCCACCACACCGAGCGCGTAGATGTCGCTGCGACCATCGATGGGTTGGTCAGCGGCCTGCTCCGGGCTCATGAAGTGCGCGGTTCCCATGACCTTGCCCGGGTCGGTCGTGGTGACCGTGGTCGCGCCGCCGTGCGCGATGCCGAAGTCGGTCACCAGCGCGCGGCCGGTGGCCGCCTCGAGCAGGATGTTGTCCGGCTTCACGTCGCGATGGACGATGCCACGTCCGTGGGCGTAGGCGAGCGCCCACGCCACCTCGCGCATCACACGCGTAGCCTCGGCTGGCGGAAGGGGACCTCGAGTGCGGAGACGGTCGCCGAGTGTCTCTCCGTCCACGTAGCTCATGACGAAGAAGACGAAGCCGCCGGCCTCGCTGACGCGATGGATGGGGACGATGTGTGGATGCGACAGACCGGCTGCCGTTCGGGCCTCTCGGATGAATCGCTCGCGCGCCTCAGTGTTCTGCGCGAGGTGGGCAGGCAGGACCTTGATGGCGACGTCGCGATCGAGCTGCACATCGCGCGCGAGGTAGACAACACCCATTCCCCCACGGCCGAGCTCGCGTTGGAGCGAGTACTCGCCGGCCAGAGCAGCTTGCAGATCGAGGAACTCGGCGGACGGATCGGTCACGGTATGGATACTAACGTGGGGTCCGGGGCGTTCGTTCCAGCAATTCGGCGCGGAGTTGAGCCCTGGGGCGACCCCAGCCATGATTGCTCATTCACGTAAAGCCAGCCAGTTACCTCCTGGCTTACGTCGCCGGCTACGGATTCGGATGAAAGAGGTTGCCCACGATGCCTGACGCCTCGCTTCTCTCGTACACCTCCAGGTTGCGCGTATCGCTCGCGATCGCGCGTGGACTCGCCGCTGCGCGCGGAGACCACGACGTGACGCCTCTCCATATCGCACTCGGGATCCTGCGTGAGGGAGAGAATCCAGCGGTGGCGGCCCTGCAACACGCTGGAGTATCTACAGCCCGACTTCGCGTCGACATCGAGCGCGCACTTGGAGAGCCGCCCGGGTTTTGCCGGCCAGGTGAAGTTTGTGTCGGCACCACGTCGGGCTAGCAACGCATCGTTGCTCAGGGACTGGCAATCGCGAGCGAGCGGGCCGACCCGTACCTGGGTTCAGAACACGTGCTGCTGGCCTTGCTCGCGGATCAGGAAAGCCCAGCTGCGGCGCTTTTCGCCAAGCATGGTTTCGAGGCGACGTCCGCATCGCAGCACGTCGATGCAATCTTCGTCAAGCCTCCAGATCCAGCCTGACGGCCTTCCCAACCCAACCCTTCACAGGGACCCGGAGTCTATTGGAGTGAACCCTCCGGAGCGCTCGCCCGAGTGAACGAAACTGAGCTGATCGAGCGAGGACCTTCGTCGCCGCCTGCATGCTGATTCCACGCGCGGGAATCCACGACGTCTTGGCGGTCGCGAGTTTCGGACTGAAGTTCGCCGTCATCTCGAGCGCATCGGAGAAGATGCCTTGCGCAGCAAGCTCGCCATCCAGGGGCCTGCCACGCCGGATCTGGTGCTGGCGGCATTGGGCGCGACACCTGATGGTGCATGGCTCGACGCATTTCTCGCGCAACTCAGAACAAGACTCAACGAAGCCACATCTGAAGAGAAGCAGTAACGCTCAGATGCGCATGCGTTCCGTGGCGAGCGCGGCGTCCCGCTTCTCAGCCTTTCTGGCCAGCAGCAGCTGGCCGGAGGCGGAAGCCGCACTCAGGAGGGTGCAAGGAACGCTGATGATGCCCGTAAGGCGCCACAGGTCGAGACCAGGTGCCAGCGTCGCCAACCCAAGCGTCACCATGGTGGCGGGAACGAGACCCAGCAGCAAACCGCCCAAGGCCCCCCAGGCGGCGAATCGGGGCAGCGACAGCTCGCTGAATCTGCGACGGCGCCCCGCGATCCCGAGCACCACTGAAAAGAGAGCGCCACCGACGAACCCCGGTACCGCCAGCGCCGGCAACGGGGCATCAAAGAACCGAAAGAAAGAATTCCACCACGGAAGCCCGGGCAGGAGCCTGCTGGTCAGCCCGATCATCAAGCCGACGAGCGCCCATCCGACTGCCCACGTGAGCCCCATGCCGACCGCACCGCGGACGCGTCTCAGCCACCGATTCATTACTACCCTGACTAAAGGTGTTGTCGTGGGCTGACGGCTCGTAGCCCATGGCTCACAGCTCATAGCTATACCGGGCAGACCGTTGATGCGATATAGCTATTGCATGTCCAGCCCCGTCATCGAGTGGCTTCTCGACTCCGACCCGTCGATCCGCTGGCACGTCATGCGCGACCTCACCGACACGCCGCCTGACGTCGTCGCGGCCGAGCGGTCGCGCGTCGCGTCAGAGGGGTGGGGCCGGCGACTGCTCGATCAACAGCGGCCGGACGGCCAGTGGGGCGACGGAGTCGCCACGCCATTCTGGTGGTCGAACATGTACACGCTGCTGTTCATGCGCGATTTGGGAATAGACCCGGCGAGTGAGCGCGCGCGGACGGCAATCGATCGCGTCCGCGACAACGTCACCTGGGGACCCTACTTCGGCGACTCTCCGTTCTTCGAGGGCGAAGTCGAGCCGTGCATCAATGGCCGCGTCGTCGCGCTCGGCGCGTACTTCGGCGTGCGCAGCGACCGTCTGGTGGATCGACTGCTGACCGAGCAGCTGGCGGACGGTGGCTGGAACTGTGAGGTGGAGCGTGGCTCGGTGCGCTCGTCATTCCACACGACGATCTGCGTGCTCGAAGGACTGCTCGCGTTCGAGCGGGCGTTCGGCGCCGCACCATTGGTGACGGATGCGCGGACACGTGCGCAGGAGTATCTCCTCGAGCGTCGCCTGCTCCGCCGGTTGTCGACCGGTGACGTCATCGAGCCGACGTGGACCCGGTTCGCGTTTCCGCCGCTGTGGCACTACGACGTCCTGCGCGCACTGGATTATCTGCGCGCGGCCGGCGTGCGGCCGGAGACCCGCGTCGAGGAGGCCGTCGCGATCGTATTGGAGCGCCGGCAGCCCGACGGGCGCTGGTTGCTGGACGTGCAACATGAGGACACGTTGCACGAGGAGCTGGCTGGCCCCGTGGGCGCGCCGAATCGCTGGATCACGCTGCGCGCGCTTGGCGTGCTGGATTGGTGCGCGCGTCGCGGCTGACCCACGCTTCCTTCTCCAACGACATGCCGGCTTGGACGGAATTTGTGACTGCGGTCGTGCGATGTTCTATTTGCAGGCATCCGTCCTTACGCAAATGCGGCAACTCCTGTCCGTCATTCTTGCTGGAACCTTCGTGGGGGCGTGTGAGCAGCCGCCTCTACCGACGGCGCCGGATCCGGCGGTGGG
>DASTVV010000034.1:0-2165 GCA_035758925.1 Gemmatimonadaceae bacterium | reverse complement strand
GGATCCTGCGTGTGGATCCATCCGCTGCGACGCCAGACGGCGAGCGACTGCGACGCGTTCACGCCGAAACAGTTCAGGCGCGCGTCATGCCGCTCGGCACACAGCGTGTCAGCGCGGATCCGATGGCGATGAACATCGCGCGGAAGACCAGCCCAGCATGCGTCAATTGTTTGTCCATGACAAGCCATTGACAACAATGGTGGCCTCCGGTACGCTGTGATCGCTGAGGGGTTGTTCGGTTCACGGAGGGGTTGATGGGACAGACACTGACGCTCGCGGCGGTCGGCGCGGTCGCCTGTATGGCGCTCGACGGCATCTGGCTCGGGATGCTGATGAAGAGCTTCTACCGCGACCAGCTCGCCCCGATTGTCCGCCTCGCCGATGGCGGCATCGCGCCCAACTGGCCCGCGGCGTTCGTCGTCTACGTCCTGCTCGGGACCGGCATCGCCCTCTTCGTGATACCTCGGGCGTCGGCCATCTCGTCTACGGCCGGCTACGGCGCCGTGCTTGGCCTTGTTGTCTACGGCGTCAACGACTTCACCAACTACTCGACGCTCCGCCAGTGGCCGTTCGTCCTGGTGCTGGTCGACGTGGCGTGGGGCATGGCGGCGTCGGCCGCGTGCGCGGCGGTCGTGAGGGTTGCGGCCCGGTGAGCAAGACACCCGAGACGTCCGCGCGCTACCCGATCCGCGTGGTCTCCAAGCTGACCGGGATTGGCATCGATACGCTGCGCGCGTGGGAGCGGCGTTATGGCGCGGTGACGCCCGTCCGCGACGACCGCGGCCGCATGTATACGGACGCCGACATCTCGCGGTTGCGGTTGCTGCGCGGTGCCGTGGAG
The DNA here is from genome assembly GCA_035758925.1 of Gemmatimonadaceae bacterium. Classification (GTDB taxonomy): domain Bacteria; phylum Gemmatimonadota; class Gemmatimonadetes; order Gemmatimonadales; family Gemmatimonadaceae; genus DASPMP01. The sequence continues at coordinate 1,324 of DASTVV010000034.1, read as the reverse complement.
CATGGGCACAGCATCGGCCGCCTCGCAGGGCTCACCGATACGGACCTGCGCCGTCTCGGCGCCACCGCAGACGCGAACACTGCCTCCGCGGTCGCTAGCACGCAACGGACATCGCTCGATACCGCCGCGCTCACCGCCGCACTGCAGAAATACGATGCCACGGCCATCGACCAGCAGATCAGCCGGTTCGCGGCGGTCCTGCCTCCGCTCGAGCTGCTCCGGGATGTCTTGATGCCGGTGCTGGCGCAGGTGGGCGATGAGTGGCACCGGGGGGCGACCCGCATCGCGCATGAACACCTGATGTCCTCGACGCTGCGGAACATCCTAGGCTCGTTCCTCCGCCTGTACGCGCCCCCAGACGTGTCGACCCGGTTGCTCTTTGCCACCCTGGCCGGCGAGCGCCACGAGATCGGCACGCTCGGTGCGGCGATGCTCGCCGCCAGCAGCGGCCTGGGTGTCGCGTATCTCGGACCCGATCTCCCCGCAGGCGAAATCGTCGAGAGCATGGAGCCCGCCGGCGCACGGGTGCTCGTGCTGGGGTTGACGACGACATCAGCAGGGAAGACGAGGGAGCGCGAACTTCGCACGATCGTCCGCGACCTTCCGAAGCATGTCGAACTATGGGCCGGCGGGCGCGGCGCCGAGCGTCACGCCGCACTCGTCAGCCCGCGCGGACTGGTCCTTCGCGACTACAGCGCATACCAGCGGGAGCTCGCCCGCATCGGCGGACGGGTGGCGTCACACCCATGAGATTGAGCGACATCCCGTTCCTTGTGCGTTCATGCGTGCCGTCGGTTCTTACGGCCGCGCTGTTGACGCTCACCGCCACGTCTGCGTCCGCGCAGGACACCACTGGCGTCGGCGCCATCAGCGGCGTGGTGGTGAATGCGGCTGGCCAGCCGGCCGAGAGCGTGCGCGTGTGCGCCCTCGACACCGCCTCGTGTGCCACCAGCGACGCCCGTGGCGCCTTCCGCATCGGCGAGCTGCGTGCGGGCGCCTATCGACTGGAGGTCCTGCCGCTCGAGGGCCTGCCGTTCACCAGCGATCCCGTAGACGTGCGCGCTGGGCTGGACGGCACCGTGGAAATCACGCTGCCCACGGTGGAGAACTTCCAGCAAACCATCACCGTGACGGCGCCTGCCTTCCAGGCGCCTGCGGAGGTGAAGAACTCGGGCTTCCTCGTGGAGCCGCGCGAGATTCTGAAGAGCGCCGCGGCCCTGCAGGACGTATCGCGGTACGTGCAGGGCCTGCCGGGCGTGGTGATCGGCACCAACGACTTCCGCAACGACATCATCGTCCGCGGTGGCAGCCCCCTCGAGAATCT
>DASTVV010000053.1:0-8311 GCA_035758925.1 Gemmatimonadaceae bacterium | reverse complement strand
AGCTGTTCCGCCTTCTCCCTGTTGATCTTCGACCAGATGCTTCGGGCGCCGCGCGGCGTGAATTTCTGCAGCCACGCCTCCGCGTCGTGGGCCTGCTTCTGTCCGTCGATCCAGCCGTGGCAGAGCGCCGCCTCCAGCGCCTCCGCGTACGAGACCGAGGTCAGGGCGCTCCCTTTTTTCGCGATCCTCAGCCAGACGCCGGGTGAGGACTCATGATGGCCCGTCAGCCATCGCTCCCAGTCCTTCATCCCCTCCATGTGAAGAATGGGGAGCTTCGCGCGCGTGGTCGATTTCACTGGATGGTCCGGCGAGTCTGCCTACTCCTCCATCCATCCCTGGGTGATTGCATACCGCACGATGTCGGCGCGGCCGCGCAAGCCGAGTTTCGCGGCACACCGGGCCTTGTGGAACTCCACGGTCTTGATGCTGATGCGGAGTGCCGTCCCGACGTCCCGGTTACTGCGGCCTCTCGCGATCAAGCGGAGCACCTCGGTCTCCCGGGCGGTCAACTCGCTGCGCTTGATCGCTCCGCGCAGCGAAGGGCCGCGGTTCTCGGCGGGGACGGGCCCAACCGCGGCATCGACGTAGATCTCGCCGGCGAACACCGTGCGAATCGCCTTCACGAGCTCCACCGCAGGCGCGCGTTTGACGACGTACCCAGAGGCCCCCGCATTCAAGAGGCGACGCACGTAACCCGGGTCGAGGTGGCGGCTCAGTCCGAGGACGCGGACCCCCGGGCACTGGCTGCGGATCCTCGCGGTCGCCCGGATGCCGTCTCCGTTCGGCATCGAGACGTCCATCACGACCACGTCCGGAGCGAGGACGCAGGCACGCGCCGTCGCCTCATCACCGCTGCTCGCCTGCCCCACGACTTCGAGATCGGGCTCCGCATCGAGCAGGTGGTGCAGACCTTGGCGAAGCAGGGCGTGATCGTCTGCAAGGAGGATTCGGATTGGCCGGGGAAGCGGATGGGTCTCAGCCATCGACCGCCATCTGGAAATACACGGTTGTCCCCACGCCCGGCACGCTCTCCACCTGAAAATCACCGCCGACTATCACCGCCCGTTCGCGCATCGTCGACAGACCGAGGCCGGCGCGCGGGCCGGTGCCGGTGGCAGCAGCCAACCCGACGCCATTGTCTTCGACGATCGCCACGAGCCTGCCATCGCGGCGCTCGACGACGACGCCGGCGCGGGTCGCGCGGGCGTGCTTGCGCACGTTGGTGAGGGCCTCCTGGACGATCCGATACACCGTCGTTTCAAGGACTGGCGCGACCCGCTCCTCGAGGCCGCGCGTGTGGATGTCGGTCGTGACACCGGTCTGCTGCTCCCACTCGCGCACGTGCCGGCGGAGAGCATCGTCGAGCCCCAGATCGTCGAGGACGGCGGGACGAAGATCGGCCGCGATCCGGTCGACCTCGTGATCGAGGGTGTGCGCGAGCGCCTGCAGACGGGACAGACGGCCGTGCATCTCCGAGGCACACGGGATGCTGCCCGTCATCGCCTCCAGGCCGAGTTGGAGCGCGGTGAGGTGCTGCCCCAGTCCGTCGTGCAGCTCTCGGGCGACACGCCGGCGCTCCGCCTCCTGAGCCAGCACCAGTTGCCGCATCAGTTCTGCGCGTTGCTCCTCGAGGCGGCGACGGTCATCCATCTCCTCGCGCAGGCGCTCGTTCGAGCGCTGCAGTTCCTCCGCCCGTAAGACAATCTCGGCGGCCCAGTGACGCACGTCGGGGGCGGCGGCCCGCCCGTCCAGTGCCGTCATGCAGCAGGTGACGTCCTCGGCGCGGTGGATGATGAACGCGACGCGACCCTCGGCGTCGAACACCGGAGCGCTCACCGGACTCCACCAGCGCTCTTCGATGCCGCCGCCCAGGGCTTCGGGTCGGCGAACCGGAAGCCGGTGCACCGCGATGACATCGACACAGCGATGCGTGACGACGCGTGCCAGCGAGGCGCGAAGGCTGATGAGCGCGTCGCCCGACGAGGCGTCGTCGGCAAAGACGTCGAACAGCGTCTTGTCGATCAGTCCCTCGCGGGTCGTGCCGGTCGCGGCCAAATACGCATCGCTGACGGCAACGATCCGGAAGTCGTCCGGCGTCAACACCACATACGGCCCGGGGAGGCTCTCGAACAGCGAACGGAAATGGGCGTGAATGGCGACGGAGCGGGCGTGTTCTTCGAGGAGGCGGCGCTCGGTCACGTCCGGACTGGTCCCGACGAATCCCAGGAACGTGCCATCGTTCGTCGATCGCGGGACGCCATGGGAGGCAATCCATCGCCACGCGCCATCCCAACGTCGAGCGCGCGCCTCCGCTCTGAACGGCCTGCGGTCACGGACGCACTCGGCGAACGACGCCACGTAGGCCCGGTGATCGGGATGTATCAGCGACGGCCAGTCGACGAGGCCTGCGTCGCCGTCCCCGACGCCGAAAAACTCCCGGTACGCCCGATTGATGAACTGCACCGCGCCGTCGGCATCCGTGACCCAGATCGGCAGCGGCGCATCGTCGGCCATGGCGCGGAAACGGGCCTCACTTTCGCGGAGCGCCTGCTCGGCAAGTGCCCGATCGGTGATATCGACGTAGGTGCCGCGCATGCGCGTGCATGTGCCGGCGGCATCGTAGGAAAACTGCGCCCGCGCTTCCATGACGTGGATGCTGCCGTCCGGCCAGACCACGCGGTGCACACCGTAGTAGGGACGGTGCTCGGCCTGGGCGGCGCGGAGCAGCGCCTCGACGAGCGGCAGGTCGTCTGGATGCACGCGCGCGGCCCAGGCGGCATAACTCGGCTCGACATCTCCCGGCTCGAGCCCGAGCGTGCGGAAATTCTGATCGGACCAGTACATCCGACCGTTGTGCGGCTCCCAATCGAACAATCCCGTGAGAGCCGCTTCCGCCGTCATTCGAGCCCGTTCTTCGCTTTCGGCCAGCGCGAGTTCCGCCAGCTTGCGGTCGGTGACGTCATGCCAGTGTGCGGCGACCCCTTCCGGCACGGGGTACACCGAGATCTCGTACCAGCGACCATTCACGGGACTGCGATCTTCGAACCGAGACGATCGACGCTGATCCATCGCCTCCTGATATTGCGCCGCGGTGGTCGTGTCGCGGAATTCCGGAAACATCTCCCAGATGTTCCTGCCAATGACATCAGCCGGCACGAGATCGATCGGCCGCACCGCGTTGCTGTTGACGAACGTGAAGTTCCACTTCCGATCGAGAATGACGAAGGCGCCATCGATGTGCTCGAGAGCTTCGGACAGGCGGTTATCAAAGGCCGGCGATGTTGTGGGCACAGACACGTCGGGCGGCACACCCGTCGAAACGAGAGGTTCATCATGCCGAGCCGAAAGAGAGTGGCCTCGGGTCAGGGACATCGATGTTGTCTGGTTCCGATCATTTTACGCGGTGACGCCGTTTCTGTGCAGTCCCCCGGGGTTTTCCCTAGTTGTTGGCGGGCGACGGAACGTGCCAGACTTCTCAACTCAAAGCCAGCCGATCTGGACAAGACTCTCGAACTGCTCCGCACCGCCGAACCCCTAAGACTGCAATGATTTATTTCTTTCGACGCGGCACCGAAGCCCTGTCCTGCGAAACGCGTCTCAACCCCACCGGAAACGGGTACGAGCTGCTGGTGACGGAGCATGGAAGACAGCGCTGCGAGCCGTTCGCCAGCGTCGCGGACATGCTTTCTCGGGAACACGAACTCCTGCAGGCCTGGCGCGCGCAGGGATGGCGCGAGGTTAGTGGCGTGGGTCAGTCTCCAGTCGCTCGATCGCCACGGTTCGAACGCTAGCCGACCCTGAAGGCGAGTTCCCCGTTCGGCGTCGCTCTGGGGCGGCCGCCGCCCTTGTGCTGTCAGGGATTGCGAGCGTACGCTCGGACGAATCGAGACGGGGCGCTCGCGCGGTGTCGCCGGTGGAACGCTCGCCGAGAGCCGCCTGAAGACGAACTGTCGATCATCAGACCGCAGCCGATGGCCGAGGTTGTACTCCTAATTCGTGAGTGTCTACCGCGGCGGAACCGGATGATTCTTCATCATCTCCGACATGCCATTCGCGAGAAATGCGTTGACCACTTCCGCATGTGCCTGTAACAACTTGACGACGTACGCGTCCTTCGAGGTCTCAACCACTCGTACTCCGCCAGCCGTCAGCTCATGCCTGGCGTCAATCCGGTCCGCGTTCTTGAACAACTCCCTAAACAGCGGATCCCGCTGATGAATCGGTCGGCCCTCCTTCACCCTCGCCAGCATCGCCGCGACGTGTGTCTGCAACAGGTGTGTGACCTCCGGGTTCCTCGATTCAGTGACGGTTTCGATGCCGTCCGCTCGCGCGACAACCTGTCGGTTGATTTCCGTTCGATGTTCGAACAGCTGGTGAAACAGCTGCATGTCGGCAGCGTGTGCCGCATCGCCCATCATGCCTCGACCTCCACGTGCGCCTTGTCCGAACGTGGGCGTGACCGTGATCAGCGCGATGAGCAGCATCTGAAAGAAGGATGTCGTGTGAAGCCGTTTCGTCATGACCGCCTCCTGCACCGGCAGACCGTAGCCGAGTGTTACCAGTTCGCGAGTGACTCCGCCACCCGCACCATTCGCTCGCGTGCGTCACGCGCAACCGTTGACAGTTCGGGAGCTCCCTGAAGCACGACCGTGCTGAGCAGCGCTTCGGGATCGGTCAGTCGGACGCCGGTGCGTCCTTCTGAGAGCCATTCGACGGTGACGTTGCACGGGAGCAGCAGTCCGACTGACGGGTCGGCCGAGATCGCGCTGAACGCGAGCGACGGATTGCAGGCGCCGAGAATCACGTAAGGACGGAAATCCCGGCCAAGCTTCTCCCGGAACGCTGCTCGCAGGTCGATCTCCGTCAATACGCCGAATCCCTCCTGCTTGAGCGCCTCTCGTGCGCGCGTCACCGCAGCCTCGAAGGGAAGCGGGAGTTCGACGTTGAATCCCAATTCTTTGGACATATCGCTGCACGAACGCCGTTAGTCGTTCGCCGTCGCCCTGGCGTTTCCTACGTGTAGGAGCCAATCGCGCCTGAAAGGGTTCGGGACGCCCGGGGACAAGGTGTGCAACTGGTGATCCGACGGCGCCCGGACGCCGATCGTCCGAACTGCGCCCGAACGCCGCACTTGTGGTCGGACGAAGCCCGCACAGGCAGGAAAAATCCCCATGCCGGCGCAATCTCGCGCGCGGATTGGCTCGTTAGCGCCGGTTGAGGAACGCGTTGATGGCCGTTTTGACGGATGCGGCCAGCGATGTGGGCACGTCCGGCGTCGGCAACTGTCGACAGATCGCCAGGGTGCGTTTCAGCGACTCGCAGGCGTCGCGGCAGTGACGGCATTGCGCGAGGTGTGCCTCCATCGTCGCGCACACGCTCGGATCGATCTCGCCTTCGAGATGCTGCGAGAAGAGCGTTAGGACATCCGGACACAACGCCCCGCGAGGTGCGATTGCCTGGCGTCCCAACGCCGGTGCAAGCTCCGCTCGCATGGCGACCCTCGCCCGGTGCAGCCGGCTCTTCACGGCATCGACGCTCGTGCCCAGGATGGTGGCCACTTCCGGCGCCGATAACCCTTCGACGTCGCGCAGCACGAATACCTCGCGCTGGGAGGGTTCCAGTGCGCCGATGGCGCGCGTGAGAGCGGTCGCCAGTTCCTGATTGGTCGCGGTTTGCTCGGGGTTCGGTCTCGGATCGACGAGCTGCCGGGCCATGTCCGTCGGGGACGCGTCCAGCGACTCTTCGCGAGGAGGGGCGAACTTGCTTCGGCGCCGCTTCTTGATGCAGAACCGGCGCGCGATGGTGTAGAGCCAGCTGGAGACCGAGGAGTCGCCGCGAAAGTCGCGGACGGAGCGGGCCATCGAGATGAGGCTCTGCTGGGCGACGTCGTCGGCATCCTCGACGTTGCCGCACATCCTCAGGCCAAACCGATACAGGTGCGGTTGATACCGCACGAGCAGCCTCTCGAGCGCAGCGCTGTCCCCTTGGCGCGCGGCCGCGACCAGCTCGTCGTCGCTCGACGAGCCGGCCGCATGGCTGGATGGAATGTCCGCGCCCATGGGTGAATTCTCACACGATCCGCCCTGCTCGCCCGCCCGGTGTCGGCGCGCGGGGACCTGACACGCAACCGCAACTCCCGCTCCCACCGCTGCTTATGGGCTACCCGACGCGCCAACCCGGATTCGGTCGGAGCGGGCACCCATGTTGACTGAACCCTTTGGGCGTCCACGGGCTCTCACCGGCTGTGGACGAGGAGCGAGGAGATGACACCGTGACGGGCGTTCGGCTGGTCATGAGGTTGGTGCTGGCTGTGCTGATTGTGGGGATCGGAGGGGCGGACGCCGCCTTTGCCCAGACGCTGACCCTTGAGGACGCGATCAAGCGCGCCCAGGGAGAAACCCCCGACGCTCGGGCGCTCGCGTCGTCGATCGAGGAGGCGAACGCGCGTATCCAGCGCGCGCACGCCGGGTTCTGGCCTCGGGTGGACCTGGCCGAGACAGTGCAGCGCGGCAATCAACCGGTCTTCGTCTTCAGCTCGCTGCTCTCGCAGCGACAGTTCACCGCTGCGAATTTCGCGATTCCGGCGCTCAATCATCCCGATCCTGTCACCAATACACGCACGGCGGTCGCACTCGAGCAGCCGATCTACAACGCCGGCCTGACGCGGCTCGGCGTGCAGGCGGCGACGCTGGAGCGCGATATGGCCTCGGCGACGCGTGATACCGCGCGCCAGGAACTGGGTTTCCGGGCAGCGCAGGCGTTCGTGCGCGTCCTGCAGCTCGAGGCGGCGGTGCGAGCGACGGACGCCGCCGTGGCGGCGGCAGAGAGCGATCGCCGACGGGCTCGTGACCGCCGCGAGGTTGGCGTCGTCACCGAGGCGGATGTCCTCGCCGTCGACGTGCACCTGGCGGACATGCGGCAGCGGCAGATCACGGCGGTCGGGGACCTCGCGGTCGGGCGCATCCAGCTCGCCGAAGTCGTCGGCTTGCCGCTCACCGCCTCGGTGGTCCCGGTGCGTCCTGTACCGCGGCCGGCTCCTGCGGACGGAGACGCCCTCGTCCGGGAAGCGCTCACCAAGCACCCGCAGCTTCTGCAGGCCGACATTCATCTTCAGCTCGCCGAGAACGGGCGGCATACCGCTCGTGCCGCACTGTGGCCCACCGTCGCGGTGCAGGGTGGTTGGGAGTTCAACGGCGAGACACTCGGCGCCCAGCAATCGAGCTGGGTGATTGGCGCGGAGGTGCGCGTCAACGTGTTCCGAGGATTTGCTGACACCGCGCAGATCAGCGAAGCGCGTTATGCCCACGCCCGCGCGATCGCCGAGCGCGAACGCGTGGCGCGACGCATCGAAGTAGACGTACGCGGGGCCCTCGCGCAACTGGCCGCCGCTCGCGCTCGCGAAGAGGCGGGGCGGGCAGCGCTGAGTCAGGCTCGCGAATCGCAACGCATCATCCGTGACCGCTACGAGGGCGGGCTGGCCTCGGTGACTGACGTGCTGCGGGCCGCCGAAGCCACGCTGGATGCCGAATCCCGTGCGACAGGAGCCGAAATGGACGTCGTGCTCAGGACCGTGGCGCTCGATCGCGCGCTCGGGCGGCTGTAGGAACGATGCCCATCGGCCCCAAGGACATGGCCGTCATGAAACACATGAAACAACTGATCGGAGTCATCGCGCTGAGTCTCGCGGTGGGTGGCCTGTCCGCCTGCGGCGGAGGCGAGCGCGTATCGGACGTGAAGGCGCGTGAGCCGATCGCGGTCACCGTTGTTCCCGTGGTCGCGAGCGACAGCGCCGAGCGGCTGGAGGCCGGTGGCGTCGTCGCCGCTCAGGAATCCGCATCGGTGTCCAGTCGACTCCTCGCGACGATTGTGAGCGTCCGCGTGAAAGCCGGAGAGCGCGTTCGTGCTGGCGATGTGCTCGTCACGTTGGACGCGCGCGATGCCACAGCGCACGCCCTTCAAGTGCGCGCCAGCGCGGTGGCTGCCGAAAAGGGGCTGACGCGAGCCCGCTCGGAGCAGAGCGCCGCCGAGGCCGAGCATCGATTGGCCACGGCCTGGCAGAAGCGCATCGCGGCGTTGCACGCACGGAACTCGGCCACGGACCAGGAACGCGATGAGGCAGACGCCCGGCTCTCTGCGGCGGCGGCGCAGCTCGCGGGCGCACAGGCGGGCGTTGAAGGCGCCGACGCGCAGCTCGCGTCAGCGCGAGCCGCCTTCGGCGTCGCGACCGCGACCGAGTCGTTTACGACCCTGCGAGCGCCGTTCGACGGCCTGGTGACGGAGCGTCTCACCGATCCCGGCAATCTCGCCTCTC
>DASTVV010000225.1:0-69796 GCA_035758925.1 Gemmatimonadaceae bacterium | reverse complement strand
CTGTCGCAACATGCACGATTTCAATCGACGGGTGCAGGACGGCGCCGCCCTCAAGCTGCCGAAGAAGTCGGATGTCGCGTTCGAAGACCTCACCTACAAGGGCAGCATCCTCCCGTACATCGTCGTCGTGATCGACGAGATGGCCGACCTGATGATGACGGTCCAGAGCGAAGTCGAGACGCCGATCGCGATGCTGGCGCAGAAAGCTCGCGCGATCGGGATCCACCTGATTCTCGCGACGCAGCGGCCGAGCGTGAACGTGATCACGGGCCTCATCAAGGCCAACTTTCCCAGCCGCATTGCGTTTCGTGTGGCGTCGCAGGTGGACAGCCGCACGATCATCGACGGCGCGGGCGCGGAGTCGCTGCTCGGGAACGGGGACATGTTGTTCATTCCGCCGGGCAAGTCGGAGCCGGCGCGCATGCAGGGCGCCTATATCTCCAGCGACGACACCGAGCGCCTGATGGGCTGGTACGAAGCTCGGCGGGCGGCGAAACGGGCGGCGATCGCCGCCCAGGGCCTCGTGCTCGACGAAGCGATGTCCGTCGAGGACGATATCATCGCCCGGGTGCGTGAACGCGAGGCCATGGAGGCGAGTCTGGCGGAAGGCGAAGCGGCCGACATTGGCGATCGCGACAAGCTGTTCCGCGAGGCCGCCGAAGTCGTGATCCAGCATCAGCAGGGATCCACATCGCTGCTCCAGCGCCGCCTCAAGGTCGGCTACGGCCGTGCCGCGCGCATCATCGATCAATTGCACTCGGCAGGCGTGCTTGGTCCGCCCGACGGCCCGAAGCCGCGCGATGTCATGGTTGGCCTGGACGACCTCGACCGGATCTGCGGACCTCGGACATGAAGGTCCTCAGCGGCAGAGCGTTCGCTGCCCTGACGCTGCTGTTGATCCTGCCGCGCGCTGCCGTCGGGCAGGATTCCACCGCGACCCCGCGGCACCTGCTGTCGCTGGAGCTCTCGCGGCTCCAGCCCTTTCATCGCGCGTACGACATGATCATCCGGACGGCCGACTCCGCGATCGTCATTGGCGCACGCGACCTGACGTTCACGTCGTCCGAGTACTCCGGATCGCCGGCGTGGCTGCTCGTCGAGACGCGCACCGGCCTGGTGCCCGCTGCGGAATCGCTGTACCTCGCTCCCGATTTCCGACCGCTCCATTTGTCGTCGTCGTTGGGTTTGTCGCGCCTGGGCCTCGAGTTCGTGGGAGACTCCATTTACGGAGTGGCCACGACGCCAGCCGGACGACAGAACGTCGTCGCGATCGGGCGCACGGACCTCGTGGTGTCCGAGTCGATGGTGGAACTCCTGCTTCCGCTTCTGCCCCTGACGCCGGCATGGTCCGATTCCGTTGGAGTGCTCGAAGTGGGCGCCGTGTCGCACACGGTGTGGCCAGGCGAGCTCGCCGTCATTGGCGAAGAGAACGTGTCCACGGACTCGGTGGCGGCGCGCCCGAGCTGGGTGGTTGGGCTTCGCAGTAGTGAGCGAATGGTGCTCTATTGGATGGCCCGGGACTCGGGCGAGATCCTGCAGGTGCGACAAGCGCTGCCGCCTGGCCTGAACGCAGGCCGCGAGCTCGAATTCCGCTTACGCGTGCCGCCTGCCACCGCCGCCCCGGATCCGCGACACTAGCATGAAAAACCCGCTCCTCGACCCCAACGCGCGACTCGTCATCGCCCACCGCGGCAATCGCGTTGGTGCACCGGAAAACACCGTGGAATCGCTCCGCCAGGCCGTGGCGCAGGGAGCCGATGCCATCGAGTTCGATGTCCGCGCGACGAAGGACGGGACACCCGTGGTGATCCATGATGCGACGATGGATCGCACTACCAACGTGACTGGCACCGTCGCCGAGCTGACGTTCGATCAGGTGCGGGCGGCTGACGCGAGCGCTCGCTCGCCGCACGCCACGGGCGCGCCGATGACTGTACCAGCGTTGAGTGAAGTCCTCGAGCGTTTCCGCGACACCCCGATGGTCATCGAGGTAAAGGAAGCCGGAGCCGTCGATTCGACCGAGCGGATGATTCGTCGGTTCGGCGTCGAAAGCCGCGTCGTCATCGGTTCCACGAGCGTCGAAGTCATCGAGAGGTTCTATCGGTCCGGGCTCGCGACCTGCGCGTCGATGCTGGACGCGATTCTTCTCATTCCATTCGCGCTGGCCGGGCTGACTCCGCCCAAGCCGCGGTATGACCTCCTGTCGGTCACGCCCACGTTTCACGGCATCCCGATACCGGTACGGCGACTCACCGCTGCAGGACGTCGCATGGGTATGCCGACTCAGGTGTGGACCGTCAACGATCCCGTCACCGCAAAGGCGTACTGGGCCGCGGGAGTCGCCGGGATCGTCACAGACGATCCCGCTGCGCTCGTTCGTGCCCGCTCGCGATGAATTGGTAGCGCTTCCGTCCAAATTCGGGGCTAGACTCGCCCCATGTCAGCGGCCCGGCAGGCGTTTGGAGAGCTCGGGGAACGAATCGCGGAGCGATGGCTCCGGCGGCGCGGATGGCGGGTCATCCAGCGACGCTTTCGGATTGGTCATCGCGACATCGATTTGGTGGTGGAGCGCGAGGGAACGGTCGCCTTCGTCGAAGTAAAAGCTCGGCGCGGCGCGGAATTCGGTGGCCCGGTCCAGGCAGTCAACCATCGCAAGCGCAAGCAGTTAGAGCGCTCAGCGCTGGTATGGATCGATCGTCACGGGCGGGAAGCGGAGTCGTACCGGTTCGACGTGGTCGGCGTGCTGCTCAATGACGCCGTCGTTCGCATCTGCCACGTCGAGAACGCGTTCGCCCTCGTTCCTTCCGCTTGAAAAATATCGCCAGGTTCGTATTTTCTTCGGGGTTCGAACGTGGCAGGCGGAAAGTAACCGCTAGCCAGCCAGGCCAGAATCGCGGACCTTTCAACCAAAAGGTGGATGACGAATGGCTGTTTCGACGATTGCCGACGACAAGAAGAAAGCGCTGAACCTGGCGATAGCGCAGATCGAAAAGAGCTGCGGCAAAGGTTCGATCATGCGACTCGGCTCCGAAAACAGGATTCGAGTCGAGGCCATTCCCACTGGGGCAATCAACCTGGATGCGGCGATTGGCGTCGGGGGAATCCCCCGTGGGCGGATCACCGAGATCTATGGCCCCGAATCCAGCGGAAAGACGACGCTCTCGCTGACCGTCGTCGCGAACGCACAGCGTCAGGGCGGCGTGGCGGCGTTCATTGATGCGGAGCATGCGCTGGACGTCGAGTATGCGCGCAAGCTGGGCGTCGACGTGGACAGCCTTCTCATTTCACAGCCGGACACCGGTGAGCAGGCGCTCGAGATCTGCGAGATCCTCGTGCGGTCGGGCGCGGTGGATGTGGTCGTCGTGGACTCGGTGGCCGCCCTCGTGCCGAAGGCGGAAATCGAGGGTGACATGGGCGACAGTCACGTCGGCCTGCAGGCTCGGCTGATGAGTCAGGCCCTGCGGAAGTTGACGGGCGCCATCGCCCGGTCGCGCACCTCCGTGATCTTCATCAATCAGTTGCGCGAGAAGATCGGCGTGATGTTCGGCAATCCGGAGACGACCACCGGCGGCAAGGCGCTCAAGTTCTATGCGTCGCTACGGCTCGACATCCGTCGCATCGGACCGGTCAAGGAGAAGGAAGAAGTGGTGGGCTCGCACGTCCGAGTGAAAGTGGTGAAGAACAAGGTCGCGGCGCCGTTCCGTCAGGCCGAGTTCGACATCATGTATGCGGAGGGCATCAGCCACACGTCGCTGCTCGTCGACATCGGTGCCGAAGCGAACATCATCGAGAAGTCGGGCGCCTGGTACAGTTACAACGGTCAGAAGATCGGCCAGGGCCGCGAGAACGCGAAACTGTATCTCAAAGACAATCCCGCGCTGCTCTCCGAGATCGAGGAGAAGGTGAAGGTCCTGCTCGGTGTTGCCGGCACCAAATCCGGTCCCGAGGAGGTCGCCGAGGACGAATAGGTGAGGGTCACTCCGCCTTCTGGGCCGGGGAGAGACGCACTGGACGTGACGGGACCCGGAAACTCCCGTTGCGACCGTGAGTCGATCCCCGGTTCTTTTTTCACCAGGTGACGCTGGTGGCCCCATCCTCCACCTACGACCTGGCACTCAAGCTCCTGGCCTTCCGGGCGCGATCGGTGGCCGAGCTCCGGCGTCAGTTGCTGCGCAAGGGGCGCGAGCTGGACGAGGTGGAGGACACCATCATCAGGTTGCGCGACCAGCGGCTCCTCGACGACGCCGAATTCGCGCTGGCGTTCGTCCGTGGCCGATTGCTTGGACCGGGCTCATCGCGGCTGCGGATCATTCAGGAGCTCGCACGCAAGGGCGTGTCGCGCGACGACGCCGAGCGCGCCATCGCCGAGCTGCAGCAGATGGAGGGCGTCGATCCATCGGCAACCATCCATCGCATCGCCGAGAAAAAATGGCGAGCCCTCGCGTCGCTCGACGAGTTCACGCGGCGGCGCCGGCTGTACAGCTTCCTGGCGCGTCGGGGCTTCAACCCTGAAGAGATCCGATCGGCGCTTGCGCAACTTGGAGAGGAAATCACGCTCTAGCGCGCGTTTGGGAATCGTCCTCCCATTCGTATATTCCGCGCATCCATGCGCGCCGCAGAGATTCGCAGTCGGTTTCTGAACTACTTCGAGCGGAACGGACACGCCGTTCGCCCCAGCTCGTCACTCGTCCCAGCGGACGATCCCACGTTGCTGTTCACGAATGCGGGGATGGTGCAGTTCAAGAAAGTGTTTCTCGGGCTGCAGGAGCCCCAGGGTGGCGTGCGGCGCGCGACAACGGCGCAGAAGTGTGTGCGCGCGGGCGGCAAGCACAACGATCTCGAACAGGTGGGACACACTGCCCGACATCACACCTTCTTCGAGATGCTCGGGAATTTCTCGTTCGGTGACTACTTCAAGCGCGATGCGATCAAGTTCGGCTGGGAGTTCGTCACGCGCGAGCTGGGCATCGATCCCGGGCTGATTCGGGTGAGTGTGCACCACAAGGACGACGAAGCGCGTCAGCTCTGGCGCGAGATTGCCGGCCTGTCCAACGACCGGATCTACGGATTGTCGGACAAGGACAACTTCTGGCAAATGGCGGACACTGGTCCGTGTGGCCCGTGCTCCGAGATCTACGTGGACCTGGCGCACCTCGCCAAGGACTGGCGCTTTCCCGCCAACGCCACGGGCGAGTGGACCGACGTGAAGCGCGCCGAGTTTTCACTCGACGCCTTCGTGGAGGGAGCTGAGGCCGGCCGCTTCCTCGAGATCTGGAACCTGGTGTTCATGCAGTACGATCGGCAGCCGGATGGAGCGCTGGTGCCGCTGCCCAAGCCGTCCGTGGACACGGGCGCTGGACTCGAGCGTATCGCCGCCGCGCTGCAGGGCGTCACGAACAACTATCACACGGACATCTTCGCACCGATCATCGCGAGGGTCGAGAAGACCACTGGTCTCGAGTATCGCGGCCGGACGTCACTCGACAGGTACGAGCTTCCCGTGACCGGAGCCGCGCAGCGATCCACGGTGGTGAAGAACAACCGGATCGTCGTCGACCCGGCGGGATTCCACGTGCTCGCGGATCACGCGCGCGCGGTGGCATTCCTGCTCGCTGACGGCGTGCTGCCGTCCAACGAAGGGCGGGGCTACGTCCTGCGACGCATCCTGAGACGCGCCGTCCGGTATGCATGGCTGCTCGGTCGCAGCGAGCCGACGCTGGTGGACGTGGTCGAGTCGGTGATCGACTCGCTGGGAGAAGTTTATCCGGAGCTCCGTCAGCGTCGCCAGCACCTGCTGGTCACCACGCTGGCCGAAGAAAAGAGCTTTCTTGCCACCATCGAAGGCGGCCTCGCCCGATTCGATCAGGTGGCGCCGGCCCAAACGGCGGACGGCAGCCCGGACCTGCACGGTACCATCAGCGGCGAAGATGCCTTCCGCCTGTACGACACCTTCGGGTTTCCGATCGATCTCACCGAGCTCATGGCGCGCGAGCGCGGCTACGTGGTGGACATTGCCGGCTTCGAGGCTGCATTGGATACCCAGCGGCGACGCTCCCAGGAAGAACGGCGCGCGAAAAAAGTGGGAGTGGAGGCGGACGCTCTTGGCGACCTGTCCCAATGGGAGCTCGCCAAGGGCGGTAAGACGGGCGAGGTGGCCTTTGTCGGCTACGACACCGTCGAGATCGAGACGCAGGTGGCGGCGATTCGCCGCCTGGATGGGAATCGCGTCGCCCTTCTGCTGCGCGAGACGCCGTTCTACGCGGAGTCCGGCGGACAGGTGTCCGATCACGGAGAGATTGTTGGCGACGGCTGGCGCGTCGAGGTCGACGATGTGCGCAAGGTGGAAGGCCGGTCCGCCGCTGTCGGCAAGCTCACCGGAACGTTCGCGTTCGGTCGGGTCATGGCGCGCGTCCCCAGCCGCCAACGGCGCGACACCGAGCGCAATCATACGGCTACCCACCTGCTGCATGCCGCGCTGCGCCAAGTCCTGAGTGACGCCGTACACCAGGCGGGGTCGCTGGTGGCGCCCGATCGGCTCAGATTCGATTTCACGCACCACGGCCCCGTGAAATCGGATCGCCTGGAGGAGATCGAACGCCTGGTGAACGACGAGATCTGGCGCGCGTTGCCGGTCACGTTCCGTGAGATGCCGTTCGCGGAAGCGCGAGCGGCGGGAGCCATGGCGTTGTTCGGCGAGAAATACGGCGACGTGGTTCGCGTGGTGACCGTACCGGGGTTTTCGATGGAGCTGTGCGGCGGTACACACGTCCGAAACACAGCGGAGATCGGTCTCTTCCGCATCCTGGCCGAGACGGGAGTCGCGTCTGGCGTCCGGCGCATCGAAGCGGCCACCGGCCCGGGTGCGTTCACGCTCATGCGGGACCGCGAACGGGCCCTGTCGCGCGTGGGCGAGTTGCTCAAGACGCCGGAGGATGGCGTCGAGCGGCGCGTGATGGGCCTGCTCGAAGAGCGCCGCGCCCTCGAGCGGCGCGTCGATGAAGCAATGCGCGGCGGCGGAGACCAGCTGAAGCAGTGGCTCTCGGAGGCGGAGACCCTCGACGGCAACGGTGCTCGCCTCGTCAGCAAGCGCGTGAACGCCGGTGATCTCAAGGAACTGCAGGCACTCGGCGACTCGCTGCGCGATCAGCTCTCGTCCGGCATCGGCGTCCTGGGGACCGTGTTTGCCGACGGTAAGACGACCTTGCTGGTGGTCGTCACCGATGACCTGCGCGATCGCGGCGTCCGCGCCGACACGCTCGTGCGCGAGATCGCCGCGGCTGCCGGAGGCCGTGGCGGTGGGAAGCCCCACATGGCCCAGGCTGGACTGCCGGACTCCGAAAAGCTCGACGACGCCATTCGGGGTGCGCTGGCCATCGTGCGTCCACACCTCAAGCGCTAGCGAGTGCCACACCCTTCACTTCGCCCAGATCTCGCGTGACCGTCCGCGACTGGATTGTCAGCCGAACACCGACGACCCTGCCCGAGCTGACCCAGCGAATTCTGGAAGCGCTCGGAGACGATGCCAGCGCGCCCGACTCGCGCGCGGGAGAACTTTGCCTCGCTGCGGCGGCGCGGTCGCTCGAAACCCTCGTCAGCGAGGGCCGGTTCGATCGCCGCCACGCGCTCGACCTCCTCACCATCGACGCCCTCACGACGTTTGCGTACGAACACGCCAGTCAGCCGCGTGCGACCGGAACCGGCAAGGTCAGGCTGGCGGATCTCGCCCGGCGCGGGGCCGTCACACTCGGCCATACCCTCGACCAACGTGTCTGAATCGTTTTCCGCGGCGCTCAACGATCTTGCCGAAACGGCAAAGCGCACGAGCGAGCAGCTCGGACCGGCGCTCGACCGCGCGCTCGAAATGGTGCGGGCCACCGTTCGTGGTGGCGGAACGCTCTTCTTCTGCGGAAATGGCGGCAGTGCCGCCGATGCGCAGCACATCGCCACCGAATACGTCGTACGCTACAGGCGCACTCGCCGGGCATATCCTGCCGTCGCGCTCACCACCGACTCGTCGCTGTTGACCGCCGCCGGCAATGATCTCGGATTCGACGAGGTGTTCGCCCGGCAGGTCGAGGCGCTGACGAAACCGGGCGACCTTCTGGTGATCCACTCCACGAGCGGCAACTCGCCGAATCTCATTCGCGCGGCGCAAGCAGCTGAAAGGAAGGGCGTGCCCGTGCTGGCGCTCAGCGCACGCGGGGGAGGGCAGATCGCCGAGCTCGCGACGCATACCGTTGTCATCCCCACCGATCGAACCGATCGCGCCCAGGAGCTTCACCTCTGCATTCAGCACATCATCTGCGAGCTCGTGGAGCGTGAGCTATGAAGGAGTTGGCCGGCATGAAGGCGCTGGTCACCGGCGGCTCGCGTGGCATTGGTGCGGCCACGGCGCTGCTGTTCGCCGAGTGGGGCGTGGACGTAGCCATCGGCTACCGTTCGCGCGCCGCCGAAGCGAACACGGTGGTCCAGCGCGCTCGCGCGCTGGGCGTCAACGCCACCGCCATCGCGGCGGACATCGGTGACCGCGAGGGTGCCGAGCAGCTGATTGGCGCGGCCGTGAAGCAGCTGAACGGCATCGACTTCTTCGTTGGCAATTCGGGCATCTGGGTGCCCAACGACGTCTCGCTCACGGAGATGTCGGACGACCAGTGGCACCGGACGCTGCGTGAGAATCTCGACTCGGTCTTCTTCACCACCCGGGCCGCGGCTCGAGTGATCAACGATCGTGGCCGGATCGTCCTGGTCGCCAGCACGGCCGGACAGCGCGGTGAGGCCTATCACGCCGACTATGCCGCTTCCAAAGGGGCGATGATCTCGTTCGTGAAATCGCTGTGCGTCGAGATGGCGCGTCGCGACATCACGGTGAATTGCGTGGCTCCGGGGTGGGTCGACACCGAGATGGCCGCGCTTCCTTATGCCAGTGGCGGACGCGCGAAGATCTCGGCGGGAATCCCGCTTGGCCGTGTCGCTGACCCGCGCGACATCGCCGGGCCGATCGTGTTCCTGTGCTCGACCCTGGCGCGCCACATCACGGGCGAGATACTCAATGTGAACGGCGGCAGCGTCCTGGTCGGATGAACCGGGATCTCGCGGCCGTAGGCGTATAGCGCACGCGTATCGAGTGTCCGCCTCGCGACAGCCCGCCCTGCTGCGGCCGCCGGCGACCGTCCTCCAGATCACTCGCGATCTGGAGGCCGCGGGTTTCGAGGCATGGTGCGTGGGCGGTGCCGTGCGTGACGCGCTGCTTGGGCATCCCCACCTGGACTGGGACCTGGCGACCAACGCGACGCCCGACCAGGTGCGTTCGATCTTTGGACGCAAGCGCACCATCCCGGTCGGCATCGAGTTCGGGACCGTGAAGGTGCTCGATGAGTACAAGGCCGCGCACGAGGTCACCACGTTTCGGCGCGATGTGAAGACAGATGGGCGTCACGCGGAGGTGGAGTTCGGCGCGTCGCTCGACGAGGATCTGTCGCGCCGCGATTTCACGGTCAACGCAATGGCGTATTCCCCGAGTCGTCGCGCGCTGCACGATCCATTTGGCGGCCAGGCTGACCTCGAGGCACGTGTCATTCGCGCGGTGGGTGATCCGGTCCTTAGAATGCGCGAGGACCGGCTGCGAGCGCTTCGCGCGATTCGTTTCGCGGGGCGCCTCGACTTCTCGATCGACGCGCCCACCTGGGATGCCGTGCGTGACAGTGCGCCAAACCTGACGCGCCTGTCGGCGGAGCGGGTCCAGCAGGAAATCGTGAAGACGATGGACCAGGTGGCTGCGCCATCGCGGGCATTCGGCCTGTGGCGTGAAGCGGGAGCGCTGCAGGTTCTCTTGCCAGAAGTGGCGGGGATCAGCGACGAGGCGTTGCACGCGCTGGATTGCGCCGCGCAGCCTGGCACAGGGCGGAAGCCGGGCCGCCGTCTCGGCCGCGTAGCCCTCCTCTTCAGCGACACGACGTCCGCGAAAGCGCTCGAAGCGGCGACTCGGCTGCGGTTCTCGAAACAGGAATCGCAGTGGATCGCGGGGTTGGTCGACCGATGGCACACCGTCGGCGCGTCCATGTCCGAGGCGCTGCCGCGCGGCGAGCCCGGCGACGAGACGCTCCGCCGGTGGATCGCCGCTGTCGGGCGACTGCACCTTGCCGCCTTTTTCCGCTTCGCGTCGGCACGCTGGTCCGCGCGACGCGATGAACGCCGGTTGACTGAACCGGCCCCAACGGCCCGGGCTGTGCACTCTCTGTATCGCCGGGCGCTGCGAGCCGCGCTTCGCGAGCCGGTGGACCTTCGTGATTTGGCCGTCGATGGAGACGACCTGCGCCAGCTGGGGATCGCACCCGGGCCGGAGCTCGGTAGAATTCTCGCGGCGCTGCTGGATCTGGTTCTTGGTGACCCAGGTCTCAATACCCGGGAACGATTGCTCGACGAGGCACGCCGGCTGCACTCGGGTGGAAAGTGAGGACCGATCATGGGCCGGGGATCAATTAATGTTATTTCGAGGTAAACAGGCTGAAGCTTCGGTATGGCAGCGGTTTCGCTCAAGCGCTGACGGATTCACCTTCAGCCAGGCGGACGGCCTGTACTCGGCGCACGTCGCCGCGAATTCCGAACGGGTAGTCGATCTCTTTCACTCCCTGTCGGAGCACCTGCCGCCCGCGGTGGATGTGACTCTGGAGGACCGACGGTCCGGTCGCACGTGGAAGGGTGAGGCGCTTCCGCTCGACGACGTGCGCGAACAGGTTGCGCGGCTCAAGGTGCTCCTCGCTCGGTACGGCGGTGTCGAGCTGTCAGTGTACACGTCGGCCGACCAGCTTGCGCTTGATCCCTACCTGGAGCTTTTCATCTACGCGCGAACGGACCGGTGGTACTATCTCCTCGAGGGGAAGGGTCTCGAGGAACGCCAGAGCATGCACACCAAGAGCTGGAAGCAGCGCCGCGCGCAGTTCCCGGCGGCGGCTGACCTGGTGAACGCGATTCAAACTGCAGTGGAGCGTCTCGGTCTCAAGCGCGCGTGAGCACGGTCGAGGCGGCGTACGGCCTGTCGGCGGCGTTGGCAAACGTGGTCGGGGCCGTGGCGATCACGTCCGGCCGGCGCTGGAGCGTGCGCGCTCTCGACCGGATGCTGTCCTTCGCGGCCGGGTTCCTCCTCTCCGTCGCCTTCGTGGATCTGTTTCCGCAGGCATTGGCGCGGAACGGTTCGGCGGCTGCAGTGGCCGCGTTGATCGCGTACCTCCTCGTCCACCTCACCCAGCACACATTCGGTCGCCATTTCCATTTCGGCGAGGAGACGCACAGCGTCAGCCGCGCAGTGAGCACGTCCGCCCTGCTCGGACTACTGCTCCACACGTTCGTGGACGGCGTGGCTGTCGCCAGCGGGTTGCTCGTGAACGGCACCGTGGGCACGCTGGTGTTCGTGGGCGTGCTGCTGCACAAGTTCCCCGAAGGCCTTGCGATCTCCAGCATGTTCCTGGCGGCGGGCGCGAACCGCACGCAGGCGATCGCCGCCGCCGCGGCGCTGGGCATCGCTACCATAATGGGCGTCATGCTCACGGATCACTTCGTGGCGCTGCAGGGCTACGGGTTGGCGATCTCCGCCGGCGTGACGATCTACGTGGGCGCGTCCAACCTGGTGCCCGAGCTTCAGGCCCGCGGTGGATGGGAGACCCCGTTCACCCTCCTCGCCGGTAGTGCGGCATATTTCGCAACACGCGCGCTGCTGTGAGGGTGATGCACGTGGCTCCAAGACGGCCGTCGGACGAACCAACGCTCTTTCAGGAAGTGGCTGATCGATCGCAGCCGCTGGCTTCGCGCATGCGCCCCGCGAAGCTGGAGGAATTCGTCGGACAGGAGCATCTGCTGGCTCGCGGCAAGCCGCTGCGCGATGCGATCGAACAGGGATCCATCGGCTCCATCATCCTCTGGGGTCCACCCGGCACGGGGAAGACCACGCTGGGTCGTCTGATCGCGTCGTACACGGACCGCGAGTTCGTTCCGTTCTCGTCCGTGACGGAGGGCGTTCCGCGCATTCGGGAAATCGTCTCCGAGGCCCAGCGGCGCCTCGGACTGGGGCGGGGCACAATTCTCTTCGCAGACGAGATTCATCGCCTCAATAAGGCGCAGCAGGACGCCTTTCTGCCGCATGTCGAGGCCGGGACCATCACGCTGGTCGGCGCGACCACGGAGAATCCGTCGTTCGAGATCAACGGCGCGCTCCTGTCCCGCGTTCGCGTCTTCGTGCTCCAGCCATTGTCCCCGGGAGACATTCGCGCCCTTTTGGAACGCGCGATCGTCGAGCCCGAACGCGGGCTGGGTGACGTGCATCTCCAGGTCGAGACGGCCGCCCTGGATCTCATCGCCGAGGAGGCCGACGGCGACGCGCGCCGTGCACTGACGGCCCTGGAAGCTGCGGCAGCCCACGTCGGGGCAGGAGGCGTCGTCGACGCGCGTGTCGCGCGCGAGGCGCTTCAGCTTCGCTTCGCGCGCTTCGACAAGGGCGGCGAAGAGACGTACAACATGCTCAGCGCGTTTCACAAGAGCCTTCGTGGCAGCGATCCCCAGGGCGCGTTGTACTGGATGGCGCGCTTCGTCGTCGGCGGCGGTGATCCGATGATCCTGTTCCGTCGTGCGCTCGCGATGGCCGCGGAAGACATCGGTCTGGCGGATCCCGAGGCGCTGAAGCTCGCGGTGGCTGCGCGTGACGCGTATCACATGCTCGGTGCACCGGAGGGCTATCTGCCGCTCGCGCAGATGATCGTCTACCTGGCGACGGCGCCGAAGTCGAACAGCGCGATGATGGCGTTGAGCGCGGCGATGAAGGCGGCGGGGGAGACGCCAGCCGAGGGTGTCCCGATGCATATCAGGAACGCACCCACCAAGCTGATGAAGGAACTGGGCTACAACGTGGGGTATCAGTACGCACATGATGTTCCCGAGGCATATATCCCGCAGGAGTACCTGCCGGACCGACTGCGGGGTCGCACGTTCTATCAGCCGGGCCCCTATGGCTTCGAGAAGGAGATCGCCAAGCGCCTGGCATGGTGGGAAGACCTGAAGCGGCGAAAGGCCGAAGAGGAGAGAGAAACGCCATGAGGAAGCTGACCTTTGCAGCACTGACCCTGGGCCTCGCCGCATGTGCCGCGCTTGGGCGACAGGCGTTCAGAGAACCAACGGTAAACCTGCGCGATGTGCGCGTCCTCGGACTGGGAACCACCGGCGGCCAGCTCGAAGTGGCCCTCGCCGTGTACAATCCCAACAACTATCGTCTCGATGCGACGCGAATGACTTACCGCGTCTTCGTGGGAGACACCGTGGGATTGGCCAGCGGCGCGCTGGACACGCGCACTACCGTACAGGCGAGCGACTCGACCATCGTGAAGATTCCGGTATCGTTCACGTACTCCGGCCTTGGGACGGCGGCCACCCAGCTGCTTCGGACGGGGTCCGTCAACTACAAGGTTGCCGGGGACGTGACGGTCGGATCGGTGGTCGGCAATTTCACGGTGCCGTATTCGACCACCGGGCAGTTCAACACCATGGCGCGGTAGTCGGGGGGAGGCTGTCATAGCACGGGAACTGATCCGCATCCAGCAGCCGGTCGAGCGCGCGCTCCTTGTCGGGGCGCCGCTCAAGCGCGCACGCGCACGCGCGACCCTGCGCGAGCATCTCGAGGAGCTGGAACGTCTCACCGATACTGCTGGTGCCGTCATCGTCGGCGAGGTCACCCAGCAGCTCGATCGGCCTAACCCGGCCACGTATCTCGGGGCGGGGAAGATCGAGGAGCTGCGGCGAAAGGTCTCGGAAACCGAAGCGACGCTGGTGATCTTCGACGACGAGCTGTCGCCGACACAGTCCAAGAACATCGAGGATGCCATCGGCCAGCGAGTCGTGGATCGAGCGGAGCTCATCCTCGACATCTTCGCGACGCGCGCGCGCACCGCGGAATCGCGGATGCAGGTGGAGCTCGCGCAACTGGAGTACATGCTGCCGAGACTGACGCGCATGTGGACCCACCTGGAGAAGTTTCGCGGCGGCATCGGCGTTCGAGGTCCTGGCGAAACGCAGCTGGAAACGGACCGCCGACTGATCAGCCACCGCATCAAGGTGCTGCGCGAGCGGCTGCGTGAGCTGCAGAAGGGCCGCGCGGTGCAGCGCAGTGGCCGACGCGAGGAATTCAAGGCGTCGCTGGTGGGGTACACGAATGCCGGCAAGTCCTCCATTCTGCGCGCCCTCGCCGGTGCGGACGAGATCTTCGTCGAAGACCGCCTGTTCGCCACGCTCGACCCGCTGACGCGCGAAGTCCCGCTGGGCGAGAACGCCAAGGCACTGGTCACCGACACCGTCGGATTCATTCGGAAGCTTCCGCACCACCTGGTGGCGTCGTTCCGGGCCACGCTCGAGGAGGCTCGTGAGGCCGACCTCCTGCTCCACGTGATCGACGCGAGTCACGGCTCGTGGGCGGAACAGCGAGAGGTGGTCGACGGCGTGTTGCGCGAGCTCGAGCTGGACGAGCGCCCGGTGCTCCTGGTCTTCAACAAGATCGACCTGTTGCCCGAGCCCTCACTCCTGTCCATGCAGGAGCGGATCGCATCGGAAGGGCAGGAAGCCGTCTTTGTCTCCACCGTCGCGGAACACGGGATGGAGCCGTTGAAGCGCGCGTTGCTCGCGTCGGTCCGGGCGCTCCGGCCGCTCGCGGAGATCCACCTGTCGTCGTCGGACGGAAAGCTGCTGGCCGAGATCCACCAGTACGGTGAGGTGATCGATCAACGCGCCGTGGGTGAGCGGCTCGTGTTGCGCGCTCGTGTCGGAGAGCGGCTGGCTGTTCGACTGCGTCGTGCCGGAGCGATTGTAGAGAGAGAACGCGCGACCGCGTCATGATCGCGGCCGTCACCGGCGGCACCGGCTTCATCGGCCGGCATCTGGTGCGCCGCCTCGTGGCGGATGGCGCCACGGTACGGTGCCTGGTTCGAGCGACGTCGGGGGAAGTCGAAACGGGATCCGAGCGACATGTAGTGCGATTCGACGACGCCGACACAGTCCGGCAGTGCGGGGCCCTCGATGGTGTCGACGTCGTCTTTCACCTTGCCGCCGCGACCAAGGCCCACGGCTGGGGTGAGTTTCATGCGGCCAACGTCGTCCCAGCCGTCTCCCTGCTCGAGGCGCTCGTGGCGCGGCGGACAGCGTGCCGCTTCGTTTTCGTCTCGTCGCAAGCGGCCGCCGGGCCCGCCACCGCTCGTGAGGCACCCACGACCGAGATTGACGCACCGCATCCCGTCGAGGCATACGGGCTGAGCAAGCTCGAAGCAGAGCGGGTCGTCGCGAGCTACGGGGATCGGCTGTCCGCCACCATCGTGCGCCCCTGCGCGGTGTTCGGACCCGGCGATCAGGATTTCCTCACCCTGTTTCGCCTCGCGGGACGCGGCCTCGTGGTCTATCCCGGCACGGCCGATCACTGGCTCTCGCTGCTGTTCGTCGAGGACGTCGTGGAGGGTATCCTGGCGGCGTCCCGAGAAGGGAAGGCGGGCCGAATCTATTTTCTGTCGTCCACCGCACCCATTCAATGGCGCACGTTCGGCGACCACATCGCTGAGGCTGCCGGCGTCCCGGTGCGACACCTGAACGTGTTCGGTCCGGCGGTGCAGGCCGCCTCCGTTGCCGGCGAGTGGATCGGCAGGCTGACGCGGCGCGTCACCCTCGCCAACCGCAGCAAGGCCGCGCTGGCTCGGTATCCGTATTGGGTGTGCTCCGGGGACCGCGCGCGCACCGAGCTTGGATTTACCGAGTCCCGTTCACTCCCAGTGGCGGTTCGTGACACGTACCTTTGGTATCTCCAAAGCGGATGGATGCGCCGCGCGCATCGCACCGCATGAACCGGCCCTGAACTAATCGTAATGGCCGCAACGCCGTCACAAGCCACGCCCCTCGATCAGCGCGCCGCGGATGATGCGCGCGCGGCGGGGTGCGAGTCCCTGGTCGATCTGCTCACGTTCCGCGCGGAAGCGAGCCCCGAGCGCGTGGTGTATCGATTCCTGCCCGGGGACGGCAAGGTGGAGCTGCGGATCTCCTATCGCGAGCTGCACGGACGCGCGCGGGCGCTGGCCGCGCTGATCTCGGAGCGCGCGAAGCGTGGCGATCGCGCGCTGCTGCTGGTGCCACCCGGACTGGATTACGTCGCGGCGTACTTCGGCTGTCTGTTCGCGGGCGTGATCGCTGTCCCGGCATATCCGCCCAACCCGCGTCGGCCCGATCCGCGCATTCCGGGAATCGTTGCGGATTGCGAGCCCGTCGTGGCACTCACGACGTCGCCGCTGCTGGCCAAGCTGGATCACTGGCGCGGCGGCGACGAGCGTCTCGCGGCGCTTCAC
The DNA here is from genome assembly GCA_035758925.1 of Gemmatimonadaceae bacterium. Taxonomy (GTDB): domain Bacteria; phylum Gemmatimonadota; class Gemmatimonadetes; order Gemmatimonadales; family Gemmatimonadaceae; genus DASPMP01. The sequence continues at coordinate 53,441 of DASTVV010000225.1, read as the reverse complement.
TGGATCGCGGTAGATCGCGACGCGCAGGATGCGGCGTCGGCGTGGCGCGACGTCGGAGCGCGCGGCCCGGACATCGCGATGCTGCAATACACCTCGGGGTCCACAGCTGCGCCCAAGGGCGTAGTGCTGACGCACCGCAATCTGCTCCACAACCTCTCGCTGATCCGATCGGCGTTCAACGTCACGCACGCTTCGGACGACGTCGGCGTCTTCTGGCTGCCACCGTTCCACGACATGGGACTCATTGGTGGCATTCTTCAGCCGTGCTACGTCGGTCGCGGTGCGGTGCTCATGTCATCCGCGACATTCCTGCAGCGGCCCCTGGCGTGGCTCGAGGCGATGTCCAGGTACCGCGCGACCACCAGCGCGGCACCGAACTTTGCATTCGATCTGTGCGTCGAGCGGATCAAGCCAGAGGAGATTCGCAGCCTGGACCTCTCGGCCTGGCACACGGTGTTCGACGGGGCCGAGCCGATTCGCGCGGAAACGATCGAGCGCTTCGCGCGCGCGTTCGCCGATGCGGGGTTTCGTCGGGAAGCGTTCTTCCCCTGCTACGGCCTCGCCGAAGCGACGCTGTTCGTGTCGGGCGGACCGTGGGGGCACGGACCGTACACGCTGGACGTCTCGCGCACGGCGCTGGAAGAGAAACGCGTTGCGCCGGCGACGGTCGGAGATCGGCTGCGGCTCATCTCGTCCGGCGCACCGGCCGGTCGGCAGGTTGTGCGCATCGTGGATCCGGACACGCGCTCGGCGTGCGACGAGCGGCGCGTGGGAGAGATCTGGGTCCGCGGCGAAAGCGTGGCTGGCAGCTACTGGAATAACGGACTGGAAAGCGCGCAGAGCTTTGGTGCCACCGTGGCTGGTGAAGACGACGGTGCCTACCTGCGGACAGGCGACCTCGGGTTCATCGACGACGGACAACTGTTCGTCACGGGGAGACTCAAGGATCTCATCATCCTCGGCGGCCGGAACTACTACCCGCAGGACCTCGAGATCGCCGCGGAACGCAGCCATCCCAGTTTGCGCCCCGGCCACGCCGCCGCGTTTGCGCTGAATGGCGAGGGAAGAGAGCGGCTAGCCATCGCGCTCGAAGTGACACGGCATCATCGCGAGAGCGAACACGAGACGGTGTTCTCGGCGGTGCGACGGGCGCTCGCCGAGCGGGAAGGCATCCTGCCCGACGTCATCGTGCTGGTGCGGCAGAATGGGATTCCACGTACGTCGAGCGGCAAGGTGCAGCGCAGAGCCACTCGCGCGATGTTGCTCGACGGCCACCTCGACACCATCGCGAGATCGGACGAGACCATCGACGACGTGTCGCTCGCATTTCGGGAAAACGGCGAGCACAGCGCGCCCCTCGAGGCCTGGCTGCGGCGTTGGGTGGCCGACGAGCTGCAGATCGACATGGCCACCGTGGATCCCACGGCGTCGGTGCGGGAATATGGGCTCGATTCCGTCGCCGCCGTTCGGCTGGTCACCGAGCTCGAACAGGTCCTGGGCCACCGCGTAGACGTGTCGCTCCTGTGGCGCGAGCGGTCGATTCGGTCGTTGTCGCGCGCGCTCGACGCGGGCGGACAGGCGCCGCTGGCGCCGCTGGCGCGCACCGGCGGAGAAGGTCCGACCGTCCCGCGCCGCGAGGATCGGTTGGTTTCACCGCTCCCCGCGTCCGAGTTTCCGGAATACCGCCTCCTGCAGGCACGCATGGAGGAGCTGGAGCGCAACGGCCTGGAGAATCCATACTTCCGCGTCCACGAGGCGACGGTTGGCAGCACGGTACGCGTAGACGGCCGCGATCTGATCAACTTCGCGAGCTACAACTACCTCGGCTTGTCGGGCGATTCACGGGTGAACGCCGCGGTGGTCGAAGCGGTGCATCGCTACGGCACGTCGGTGTCCGCCAGCCGCGTCACCTCGGGTGAGCGGCCGATTCACCAGGAGCTCGAGCAGGAGCTGGCCGGATTCATCGGCGTCGAAGATTGCATTCTCTACATCGGTGGCGTGACGACCAACGTCTCGACCATTTCGCACCTGGTGGGACCGGGCGACGTCGTACTCTGCGACGAGCTGCTGCATAACAGCGCGATGCAGGGGGCGTCGTTCTCGGGAGCGCATCGTCTGGCGTTCCCGCATAACGACGCGCGCGCCGCAGACCGCCTGCTGACCGAAGTGCGGCACCGGTACCGCAGGGCGCTGATCGTCATTGAAGGGGTGTACAGCGCCGACGGCGACGTGCCGGATCTCGAGCACTTCGTCGACGTCAAGAAACGGCACGAGGCCTGGTTGATGGTGGACGAGGCGCATTCCATCGGTGTTCTGGGCGCGACGGGCCGCGGGCTCGCGGAACACGCCGGCGTGTCTCCGCGCGCCGTGGATCTCTGGATGGGCACCTTGTCCAAATCGCTGGCGAGCGTCGGTGGGTACATAGGCGCACGCCGCGAGATCGTCGAGTATCTGAAGTACACGGCGCCCGGGTTTGTCTTCAGCGTCGGCATGGCGCCCGCCAATGTCGCCGCTGCCCTGGAAGCCCTGCGTATCCTCCGGCGCGAACCCGAGCGCGTTCGCCGGCTCCACCAGAATGCGCGCCTGTTCCTCGAGCTCGCCCGAGGTAACGGCTTGAACACGGGTTCGTCGTGTGCCGGCACGGGGATCGTTCCCGTGATCACCGGCGACTCCGTCCAGGCGGTGCGGTTGTCCCAGCAGCTCCTGCATCGCGGGATCAACGTGCAGCCGATGGTGGCGCCTGCCGTGAGCGAGTCGGGCGCGCGCCTGCGCTTCTTCCTGTCCTCGATGCACTCCGAGGATCAAATCCGTCGCGCCATGGATGCCATTGCGTCGCTGCTCGAGGCCCGTGTATGAGCCGCGCGCAAGACGGCGAGCGCTGGGAAGTCCGGGACCCCGACGTGGTGCGCTGACGGACGAAATCCCTTGCGCACGAGCGACGTGGGCGCGCGCCTTGGTCAGGTAAGCATTCCGGGAGGCGGAGACTGGGCCGACGTCTGGTTTGCGTGGGTGGGGGATCACGCGCGCGATGTGGAGCGCTTCAGCCGCGAGTTTCTCTCTGACGAGGAGTTGAGTCGGCTGCAGACCTACCGAAGCCCCAGCGCCGCAGAACGGTACGTCCTGACCCGCTCGCTCGTGCGAATCGTCCTCGGTGCACACCTGGGCGAGACACCCCGGAACGTGCGCGTGAGTCGCACGGAGACGGGCAAACCGGTGATCTTGGGCGGTGACCACGTGCACTTCAACGTCAGCCATTCGGGCGAGCTGATTCTGCTGGCGCTGTGCGGCACGCGACCAGTGGGCGTCGACGTCGAGCGGCGGCGTGACGTCTTTCGCGTGGAGAAGCTCGTGGACCGTTGGTTGACCGAAAGCGAGCGGCGGGAAATGGCGGCGCACACCGAGCGCGGCGCCGGCGCGTCGGACACGTTTCTCCGCCTCTGGAGCCTCAAGGAGGCGCGCCTCAAGGCCCTGGGAGTGGGCATCTCGGGTGCCGCACGCGCTCCCCTGCACACGGTCGACGCCATGTCGCTCGACTACCTGCTCGAGACGCTGCCCGGACGTCCCGAAGACCAGAGTTACGTCGGCGCGTTGGCGTTTGCCTGAGGGCGCGCGCGCAGCATCGCGGTCATCCGCAACCCAACCGTGCAGACTGCCATACCTACGACCAGACCGGCGACCACATCGATCGCGTAGTGAAACCCGCCGTAGATCGCGCCGAGTGCGAGGCCGATGGTCGCGATGAGGATCGGCAGGCCCCGCGCTCCGAAGTAGCGAACGGCGAGGATCGACTGTGTGACCGAGACGGCCACGTGGGACGACGGGAAGGCGGTTCCGCGAGATGAGCGCGCCTCGAGAAGCCAGATCGCGGTCGCGCGGAACGGGCCGGCGGTCGTTCCGGCGGGCGACGGCCAGAGATATCGTGGGCCCGACACCGGAAACACCACGTACCCCGTAAAGCAGACCACGAACGTGAGCATCAAGACGAACATCGCTTCATCGAACTCGGCTCGTCGTCCGGTGAGGTACAGCGCCAGCGGGACGGCCACGATGATGACGTAGTAGCTGAGGTAGCTGGCGTGCAACAGCTCGCTCAATGCGCGCGATGGCCACACGGCCGCCCACCGCAACGCGGGTTGCGCGTGAAAGACGGCGAGCTCCCAGCCCATCACCGCGTCGTCGTATTGCCCGGTGTGTCCGGCGGCCTGGATCAGCCGCGGTATCTCCGCGTACAGAAAGAGAAGCACGAGGAGCGGCGCCCAGAGCCGTAACGTCGCCGGCAAGGCCGTGACCGCGACCGTTGCGGCAATGAACGTCAGAACGGCGAAGTGGACCGCGATGTCGAAGGCTGCGACGCGCGCGTGGCCCAACAGCAGCAGCGCCCCGGTGACCGTGAGATAGACGACGAGGAGTTTGCCTGCCCATATTGCGCGCATGTCACTCGAAGTCGTCCCGGTGGAGCGCAGTAACGAGCTCTCCGCGTTCATAGATGTCCCATGGCACATTCCCGGCGCCGTCTCTCATCCGCAGTGGGTCCCGCCGCTGCGAATGATGGTGCGTGACCTGCTCGACACCAAGAGCAATCCGTTCTATCGACAGGCGGAACGACAGCTCTTTGTCGCGCGTCGGCGCGGCAAGCCGGTGGGTCGCATCGCGGCCATCGAGAACAAGGCGCACAACAGCTTTCACGGCGATCGAACCGGCTTCTTCGGTTTCTTCGAGGCAATCGAGGACGCCGAGGTCGCGCAGGCGCTCCTTGCGGCGGCGGAGACCTGGCTGCGCAAGCGCGGGCTCGACGTCATGCGCGGTCCGATGAACCCGTCCACCAACCACGACTGTGGCTTGCTGGTGGACGGCTTCGATCAGCATCCGCAATTCCTCACGTCGTGGAACCCGCGGTACTACGAGGCGTTGATCGAGGGCGCGGGGCTCGTCCGAGCGAAAGACCTCGTCGGCTACTGGCTGCCGTTCGGCGAACCGGGCTATCAGGTGCCAAATCGCCTCGAGGCGCTCGCTCGCCGCGCGGCGACAAAGGCCAATCTCACTTTTCGCGATCTGGATCCTCGGCGATTCTGGGATGAGGTCGAGATCTGCTGGGACGTGTACAACTCGGCGTGGGAGCGGAACTGGGGCTTCGTGCCGATGGCGCGCGACGAGTTCCTTCACATGGCAAAGAGCCTCAAGCTGCTGCTCCCACGGCAATTCGCCTTCGTGGCCGAAGTGAACGGCCAGCCCGCGGGTTTCCTCCTCCCAACGCTCGACCTCAATCTCATTTTCAAGCGGATTCCCAGCGGTCGGCTGTTTCCGTTCGGACTCGCGAAGATTCTCTTCGGAATCGGGCGCCTTCGTAGCGGGCGGGTCCTCGCCCTCGGCATCAAGGACACGTACCGCTCGGGGAGCATCCTGCCGTTGTTCCTGTACGAAGCGGCGCGACGGGCAGTTGCGTGGGGCTCTCCGGGCGCCGAGGCGTCGTGGATTCTCGAGGACAACTACGCGATGCGACAGCCGATGGAGGAGATGGGTGGCCGGCTGTATCGCCGCTGGCGCATCTACGAGCGACGTGTGATCTGACGCCGCATGCGAATCGCGATCGCGACGGACTGGTTCGCGCCGCGGCGCGGCGGCATCGAAGCGCAGCTGACACGCCTCTCGGAACGGCTCGGCGCCAACGGTCATCACGTCGACGTTCTCACGACGACTCCGGGCGCCGTGAGCGGGAAGACCTATAGCGTTCGTCCATTGGACGCGTTCGCCCTTCCCGGACTTCACGTGGCGGTCTCGCCCAGGCTGGTGACCGCCCTGCGTGGTCGGCTGCGCAATGGGTACGACGTGGTGCACGCGCACGTCAGCGTCGTGTCGCCGGTAGGGTACGCCGCCGCCGCGGTCGCGCGAGCCCTCGATCTTCCGACCGCGGTCACGTTTCACTCGGTGCTGAGGCACAAGCGACACCTGCTTCGCGCGGCGGACGCGGTGACCGGATTGAGTCGAAGTGCCGTGGAGTGGAGCGCCGTCAGCGACGTGGTCGCGGCTCAGGTTCGCGACGCCTTGCCGGCGGCCGACGTGTCCGTGCTGCCCAACGGCATCGACCTCGGCTTCTGGCGCTCGACGTCACGAACGAGCAGGGGCCCGTCCAGCGCCGTCACACTGGTCTCGGCCACACGCTTCGCCAGGAAGAAGCGTCCTCTCGAGCTGATTCGGGCGTTCGCCCGTGCGAGCGCGTCTGTCCGGCGGCCAGCCACCTTGCTGCTGGTGGGTGACGGCCCGCTGCGTTCGACCATCGAACGCGAGGTCGCGCTGCTCGGCCTGAATCGTGGACCGACCCGCGTGGAGGTTCGTGACTGGGTGACGGCCGAGGCGCTGCGAGCGCTGTACTCGGAGGCCGACGGATTCGTGCTGCCGTCGCTGCGCGAGTCGTTCGGGATATCGGCGCTCGAAGCGCGCACCGCTGGACTGCCGGTGATCGCGATGCGTGAAGCGGGGAGCAGCGAGTTCCTCCACCACGAGGTGAATGCCCTGTTGTGCGAGGACGATCACGATCTGACGGCTGCGCTGGCGCGGTTCATCGCGGACGGCGCGCTCCGCACATGTCTTGCTGGCGCAACAGCCCGCGCGGACCGCTACGACTGGTCGTCGGTGATCGCCCTGCACGAGGCCATCTACGCTCGGGCTATTGCGCGCGCTGCCGGAGCGAGACGTGCTGCAGCGTCAACGTGACATAGCCGGTCGCCAACATCGGCAGCAGGAAGCAGAGATGCTGCACGAGAGCCATTCCCAGGGCGGCTTCGGTCGATACGCCGACGTACCGATATGCCCCGAACACGGCGGCCTCATAGAAACCCAGGTTGGCCGGCGCCACGGGAATCATCGTGGCAATCGCGAGCGCGGCGAGTACGAGCGCAGCTGCTGGCAGAGACGGACCAAATCCGAACGCCATCTGCACGGCCAGCACGGCCAGGAGCTCGATGCCTTTCTTTACGATCGAGAGCAGCGTGACTTTGGACGCGCGATGCGTCTCGCGCACGGCGTCGAGGTGCCTGCCGATCGCGACGAGCCGGGCGGCGAGCCGACGCGCGACGGAGGGTCGCTCGAGAAGCCGGTTCCGGATCACTTCCCACTGGTGCGCGAGCGGCACGAGCACGCCAAGCAGGATCGCGACGCCGACGACCAGCACCAGCACACCAGCGCGTAGCCAGCTCGGAATCGGAATGAGGAGTGCCGCTGCCGCGAGGAGCACCACTTTCACGACGCCAGTCAGCAGTTGATCCATCGCGAGCACCGAGATGGCCGCGCCACGCGACAAGCCGGCCCGGCCGACGAGCATGGCGGCTCCAGTGGCTTCACCGGCAAAGAATGGCACCGAGTTCAGGACGGCAGCCGCGACCGATACGACCTCGAACATCCGGGCGAAACGAACCCGGAGCGCGCCTGGTGCGAGGAGTCGCCACTCCTGCGCCCAGATGACGATGATCATGACGTTCGCGAGAACGGCCGCGACCAGCCAACCCGACTCGATCTGTCTGACCTGATCGAGCGCGCCGCGCCACGGCAGGGAGCGGGCGCCCAACACGATGCTGGCCGTCAGCACCAGCCATACTGCGGGCAGCAACCACTTCGCTGCCACCCGCCGGGGCCGCTGCTCTTCTGAGGCGATGCCTTCCGCTGAGTTGCTCATGCGGCGAGAGAGGTCGCGCGTCCCCCCAACTCCCGCATGCGAACGAATCGCGCGCCACGCGCCTTGAATAGCGCGATCACCTCAACGAGACACCGCAGCGCTTCGCCGCCCGTGCGAAAGCGACAGTCCAGCCGCAGGCGTTCGTGCCTCAGATCAACGAACTCCCATGGATGCACGAACAACACAACGGGCGACCTGAGCGATGTCAGCCATGGGTCCCTGATCCATCGAGGCAGACGCAATACCGACGACGTTGTGGACGCGGCAACGCGCGTGAGCGATGTCCGCGCTCGCGAGGCGTAGTAGGCCAGCTTGTACTTGGCGTGCGACGAGTCCACCAGAAAACCCTGCTCCTCCAGCAGCGGCAGATATGGATCCGGGAACCGCAGGTTGGGCGCGCGAAAGGACGTGATATTCCCGAACGCTCGAAGCACCGCGCTGGACTCCGCAAGGTCGTCTCGTGCCTGCGCCTCGGTGAGCGTGTCGAATGGCATGTGCGCATGGCCATGCGATCCGAGCTCGTGACCACGCCGAAGAATGTCCCGGACGCGATCGGGATATCGCTCCGCCACCTGGCCCGTGCAAAAGCACGTCGTTGGAACGCTTAGGCCGTCGAGGGTATCCAGAGCCCTCGGCAATCCGTCGACGACACCGCGATATTGTGTCGCGAGATATGGCGGACAGTCCGGCTCGACATCGATGCTGAGGGAGACTTCGAGCATGTATTGGCTTGCGGGTCAGCGAGGACGAACTGAGGCAACTTAGATGCTGGAGCGCGCTCCTGCTGCTTGCGGGAGCCCGCCTCGACGCACAGGCGGCGGCCACCGTACCGGCCTCCAGCGCTCTCTACGACCGACTCGAGTCGGTGAGTGCGTACTTTCCGGTTCGGGGCGTCTTTCTCGGCGAGCGGCCGCTGTCGCAGCGCGACGTCAGGCGGATCGTGGAACGTCTGTCCGCCGCGATTGACAGCGCCCAGCGCCGCGGAGCCATCGAGCGCGCCGGATGGGCGCGCCGCGAACTGAACCTGGTCACCGCGTCCCTGAATGAGACGTTCGGCGTGCATCGCGCGGGCCGCAACGTCGTCGCGATCGCGAGCCGCGCCGACGCATCCGCGTCGGATGCCCAGCCGGTTGTCATTGCGCCAAATGGTCTTGGGATCATCGATGCGATCTCGCACCCGTTCGAGCCAGGGCGTCACGGTTGGCCTGTCGGCCGGGGCGCCGGCGGGATTGCCGACCTCACCGGACTGCTTGGCTTCGGCAGTCAGGTTGCACTCGCGGTGGAGCCGGTGTTCTTCGGCGTCAACCGAGTGGACAGCGGGCAGCCGGATGCGCGCTTGCACCGCGTGTACGGCAGAGGCGTCTGGCACAACGCCGCGCTCCAGATTGGCGCCGAGGAGCTGCGCTGGGGCCAGTCACCAACAATGGCGCTGTTCGTGTCAGGGAACGCGGCGCCGTTTCCCGCCATCCGTGTGTCGACAGACACGTCGATTACGCTGCCGTGGGTGCTCCGATTTGCTGGCCCGGTGCGCGCGACGCTGTTTGTGGCCGACCTCGGACGCGCGCAGGATCCGCCCCACACGAAACTGGCGGGCTGGCTGGCGAGCGTTCAGCCGTCGTCGCGTTTCGAGCTCGGTGTCTCGGTTCTGGCGCAGGAGGGAGGAAACGGCGCACCGCCAGCGACCTTCTTCAAGCGTGCCATCGACCTGTTCCCAATAATCGATGCCTTGGCCCCGCAGCACGTGGATTTGCAGTTCTCGAACAAGTTTGCCGGCGGGAATCTGCGAGTTCGGGTACCCGAACTCTCCGGCCTGGATCTCTACTACGAGCTTCAGTTCGATGACTTCGATTTGCGTCGTCTGCGCTCGTCGTTCGTGGACGATGCTGGACAGGTCGTCGGTGCGCGACTTCCGCTGTTGGTTCGCAACGGACAATTGGCGTGGCGTGCCGAGTGGGTCCGCACATCGCTCCGGCTGTATGAGCACACGCAGTTCCGGTCAGGGCTGACCTATCGCGATCGCCTCATCGGAAGCCCGCTCGGCCCGCACGCCGCAGCTGGCGCGATGAGCCTCACTTGGCAACCATCACCGGCGTCGCAATTCGCGATCGAGGTCGGCGACGAGCGGCGCGATCCCAGCTTGTATCGCTCAACCGCAACAGCACCGGAGGATAGCGACTTCCGCCTGGAGCGAGTCACGGACGACCCAGACGTGCGACGCCGCCGAGTCGTGGCTCTGCTCGAGCGCCCCTCGGGCCCAGGAGCGGTGCGCGTCACGCTCGGCTACAACCGGAGGTGGACGACGGGCGGCCCCGCGCGGAGTGAGTGGCTGGGGCAGGTGGCTTTCCGCAGCCAGCTGTTGCGGACGTTCTGAAATGGTCCCGGTGGGACTCGAACCCACGACCCGACGATTATGAGTCGCCTGCTCTAACCGGCTGAGCTACGGGACCGTTCGCTCTGAATCTAGCCTTTCAGCACCTCCGCCGTCGTACGAGTATCGGACGACGGCAGCTCCCGCTGCGTTGCGAAATGCTCATAGGCCTCCACGACCTCGCTGGGACTCACGGTCGCGGCGCCGAGCTTGCCGACCTCCACGCCGGCGGCGTAGTTCGCGATCACCGCGGCTTCCGCGGCGGTGCCGCCGGCGCCCAGGATCGCTGCCAGGTACGCCGTCACCGTGTCGCCGGCGCCGACGACGTCGTACACCTCGCGCGCAACGGTCGCCACTGACTCCAGCGATCCATCTTTCCCGGCGAGCAGCATTCCGCGCTCGCCCAGCGTCAGCAGCAAATACTCGACCGACAGCCGCTGAATGGCAGTGGGGATGGCTTCGGGGTGTTCGAGATCCACTTCCGCGCCAAGCGCTGAGTCCAGCTCACGGCGATTTGGCTTGAAGACCGTGGCGCCGCGATACGCGAAAAAGTGCCGGTACTTGGGGTCGACGATCACGGGAATCTTGCGCGCGCGCGCGACCTCGATCGCGTGCGTGATCACCGTGGGAATGAGTACGCCCTTGTTGTAGTCCTCGAGAATCAGCGCATCCGCGTTCTCGACGGCGGCCTCGATCGCCGTGGTGATCCGTCGTGCTTCGGCCACCGTGAGATCCGTGTCCTCCTCGTCGTCGATGCGCACGAGCTGCTGCGACCTCGCCACGACGCGCGTCTTGCGCGTCGTCGGACGTGCGACGCTCACCATCCAGCGCTTCGAGATGCCCATCTCCCCCAGCATCGCGCCCAGCTGCTGTCCAGCAGTATCGTCGCCCATGGCTGCGATGAGCATGCACTCGGCGCCGGTTGCCACAACGTTCTGCGCGACGTTGGCGACGCCGCCCAACGCGTACCGTCGCTCGCGAACGCGGACGACGGGAACCGGCGCTTCCGGTGAGATGCGCTCGACGTCGCCGACGAGATACTCGTCCAGCATGGCATCCCCGACCGCTACGATGCGTGTGCGGCTCGCGGCGTCGAGCAGTTGGTCGAGGCGATCTCGACTGATGGTAAGCGGCATGCGGTCAAGATAAGCAGCCGGCACATCCCTTGCCCCTGTCGGGCTCGGCACCTGCGCGCATCGTCGGACGACGAGCGCGCGCCAAACCTTGGGCGAGTCGTGTCTGAACTCATCCTGCAACTCAACACGCAGGCCAAGTCCGCGGTCCTGCGCATCCAGGAGTACTTCACCCTCGCGTGGAACTCGCTGCGCTTCGTTGTTGCGCGGCCGTTCTACGGCGCGGACGTCGTGCAGCAGATGGACGAGATCGGCGTCAAGTCGCTCGGGATCGTCCTGCTGACGGGGCTCTTCACGGGAATGGTGCTCGCGCTGCAGTCGAGCGTGCAGCTGCAGACCTTCGGCGCGACGATGTATATCGGCCGGCTGGTCGCGGGCTCGATGATCCGTGAGCTGGGGCCGGTCCTCGCGGGCCTGATGGTGGCTGGGCGCGTGGGCTCCGGCATCGCCGCGCAACTGGGATCGATGAAAGTGACCGAGCAGATCGATGCCCTCAACACGCTCGGCACGGATCCCATCAAGAAGCTGGTCACGCCACGGGTGCTCGCCGCGCTCATCATGCTGCCGGTGCTCACCATCATCAACGATCTGATCGGAATCTTCGGCGGAAATCTGATTGCCACGTTCATGGTGGGGCTCCCGGCCTCGCTCTACTGGCGCACCGTCTGGGAGCAGATCGCGTCGAGCGGGTTCGCGCTGGGCTACATCCCGAACGATTTCATCCAGGGTCTCACGAAACCGCTGGTGTTCGGCGCGATCATCTCGATCACCGCGTGCTTTTTCGGGCTGCGCACCACGGGCGGGACGGAAGGGGTTGGCACCGCGACGACCAAGACGGTGGTCACCGCGAGCATTCTCATCCTCGTCTCGGACTATTTCCTCACGCAGTTCCTGCTGTCGGTGTTGCCGGTCCCGTGACCAAGCAGCGACGACGCGAAGACAGGACATCGGGCCGGGTTCGCGAAGCCATTCGGCGTGAGCTGGCGGCCGACGGCGAGGCGGTTGCGGTCCACAATGGACATCCGGTCATCGAGCTCGATAGCGTGAGCCTCGCTTTCGACCAGCCGATCCTCGAGGACATCTCGTTTTCGGCGAAGGAAGGGGAAACGGTCGTGGTCGTCGGTGAGTCCGGCACCGGAAAATCGACCATGCTCAAGCTCATTCTTCGACTGCTGATTCCGGAAAGCGGGCGCGTGCTGATCGATGGCGACGACATCACCCATCTGTCCTTCGAAGACGCGCTCAAGGTGCGGCAGAAGATGGGCATGGTGTTCCAGGGCGCGGCACTCTTCGACTCGCTCACCGTGCGCGAGAATGTCGCGTACCCGCTGCGGGAGCACACGGAGCTGGAAGACGACGAAGTGGAGGATCGCGTCCGCGAGAAGCTCCAGTTCGTGGATCTCGACCCGGATGAGGTGCTCGACAAGCTGCCATCGGAGCTGTCCGGTGGCATGCGCAAGCGCGTCGGCATCGCGCGGGGCATGGCGAACGATCCGGAGATCATGCTCTACGACGAGCCGACCTCCGGGCTCGACCCCCTCACGACGGGCACCATCACGCGCCTGATCCTCAAGCTCCAGCGCGAACTCCGGGTCACCAGCATCGTCGTGTCGCACGACATCCGATCCGTGTTTCGCATGGCGACGCGGGTCGCGCTCTTGCATGACCATCGAATCGTGTTCTTCGGCACGCCGGAGGAAATGGCGGCCACCGAGAACCCGTATATCCGCGATTTCCTGGGTGGGTTTTGAATGAAGCGGTCCGCGAAAATCACGGTCGATCAACTGCGCGTTGGAAGTCTCATCCTGTTCGCGATCGTCGTGCTTGGCTTCGGCGTGTACAAGCTTGGCCAGACCGCCAACCTCTTCTCCAAGCGCTACGAACTGGTGGTGTATCTGCCGTCCGCGAACGGCCTCAGACCGGGCGGCTCCGTCACATTGGCGGGCCAGCTCGTGGGAACGGTGAAGGACATCGAGTTTCTTCCGGTCGATCTCGATACGACGCGCAATCTCAAGGTGCTCGTGCGCATCGATCGGTCGTTGCGGGATCAGATTCGGCGGGACTCCGAGGCCACGCTTCGCACGATGGGATTGCTGGGCGACAAGGTCCTCGACATCTCGCCGGGAACGCCTGGGTCACCAGTGCTCCAACCTGGCGACACCATTCATGTCGGACAGTCGGTGGACTACGAAGTGATGCTGGCCAAGGTTGGTGGTGCGGTCGACGTGCTCGTGGCGCTTTCCGGAGACCTGCGCACCATCACCCGCGGTCTCGCGCATGGGGAAGGCACACTCGGCCAGTTGTTGACCAATCGGACCATGTATGACCAGGTGACGAGCGCGATGACGCGCGCCAACACTTTGTTCGCGGGTCTGCAGAATCCCGACGGAACGTTGGGCCGAATGCTCAACGACCCAACGCTGTACAATCGGCTCACCAACGTGGTCGCGTCGCTGGACTCGACCCTCGTCGCCGTCAACTCGAATCAGGGCACTTTTGGCCGGCTCCTGCGTGATACCACCCTGTACGCGAGCGTACTCGGCATCTCACGCGGTGCGGACTCTCTCGTCAGGATGCTCGGAAACCATGACGGCTTCGTGGGTCGCATGATGACCGACCAGATGCTGTACGATCGGCTGACCAAGCTCACGGCCGACCTGAGTGACGTTCTGGCGGACGTCCGCCGCGATCCCCGTCGGTACACGAAGGGCCTGATTTGCGTGGTCGGTTGCAAGAAATGACGGTACTAGACCGGCTGGAATACCACGGCTATGTTATTGGGCTCACACGCATTAGCGCATCGACGTCGATGCGGGTAACGGTCGCGTAGCTCAGCTGGTTAGAGCGCTGGTCTCACATACCAGAGGTCCGGGGTTCGAGTCCCTGCGCGACCACTTCGTACGCAGTCCTCCGCCCATGGCGGGTTCTCGGAGCCGTCGCCGAGAACGGTACCCAGCCTTTTGAGGATGATGCGGTCCATACATCTGTTGGTCGTCGGCGCCGCCGTAGTGTCGTTCGCCGTCTCCGACGCTGGCGCGCAGATCCCCGGTGCGCGTCCAACTCCCGATCAGGCCCGCGCGTTGATGCAGGCCCGGCCCGACCTCCTCCAGCAACTCCGGCAGCGTCTCGCCGCCAGTGGCATGTCGGCCGATCAGATTCGCTCCCGGCTTCGAGCCGAAGGGTATCCGGCCGATCTGCTCGACGCCTACCTGCCCGGTTCGACCGGAACGGCGACGGCTCCAAGCAGTGAGCTGTACAGCGCGGTCCTCGAGCTGGGAATTGCCGACAGCTCCGACGTTGCCGCGTACCGCGCCATACAGGGCGACAACATGTTCGCGTCGCCATTCCAGCAGGACTCGCTCAACATGCTGAGAGACGCGCGTCGCAAGCGCCTCCAGCGCGAAGACGTTGCGGATTCGATCGCGCGGGCCGACAGCGGTTACAACATCTTCGGGCTCGACATGTTTCGCGCGTCACCGTCGCGGTTCGAGCCGAACCTCAACGGTCCGGTGGACGCGAACTATCGCCTGGGACCAGGCGACCGACTGGTCCTGATTCTCACGGGCGATGTGGAGTCCTCGTACGTGCTCGACGTTACGCGGGAAGGATTCGTCGTGATCCCGCAAGTTGGCCAGCTCTTCGTGGCGAACCTGACCATGGGTGACCTGGAGAACCTGCTGTACAGTCGCCTGGGGCGCGTGTATTCGGGCGTCAGGCGCGGCGCCTCGGCCACCACGCGTTTCTCCGTCAGCGTTTCACGGCTTCGCGCCAACCAGGTCTTCGTCCTCGGCGACGTCGAACGGCCCGGTAGCTACATGGTGTCGAGCGCCGGTACCGCCATCACGGCGCTCTATACGGCTGGCGGTCCCACGGCGAACGCATCGCTCCGCGGCATCCAGATCAAGCGCGGCGGCACCGTCGTCAGCTCGCTGGATCTCTATGACTACCTGCTGCGTGGCGACGCGTCGCACGACGCACGACTCGAGACCGGTGACATCGTATTCGTCCCGCCGCGCGGTCTGCGCGTACGGATCATTGGCGAGGTCGTTCGGCCCGGAACATATGAGCTCAAGCCGAGCGAGACGCTCGCGGAGCTGATTGCCGCCGCCGGTGGCTTCCGGGCCGATGCGTCTCGTCGGCGCGTGCAGATCGATCGCATCCTGCCGCCGAACCGGCGCCAGGCGGACGGGCGCGACCGGGTGACCGTCGACGTGGAGTCGCAGTCGCTGCTTTCCGGCGCGAATGCGGCACCGGTCTCGCTCGAGGCAGGCGACGTCGTCCGCGTCTTTCCCGTGGCGGAACGCGTTCGCAACACGATTGTCGTCAAGGGCAACGTGTGGTCGCCCGGGCCACAAGGGCTGACGCCGGGGATGAAGATCTCCGACGCCATCAGGCTTGCCGGCGGCCCGAAGCCCGACGTCTACCTCGGCCAAGTCCTGGTGGATCGGCTTCGTCCCGATCAGTCCCGCGTACAGCTGCGTGCCTCGCTTGGCGACAGCGTGGGAACGGTGGTCGGTGATTTCGCGCTGCAGGAGGACGACGTCATTCAGCTCTTCGCCCTCACGGATTTTCGACCGGAGCGCTACGTCGCTATCGGCGGCGCCGTGCGGAAGCCAGGGCGTTACCCCTTCGCCGAAGGGATGACGATGCGAGATCTGGTGCTCCTGGCCGGCGGCGTACAGGAAAGCGCGTACCTGAAGGAAGCGGAAATTGCTCGGCTGCCCGAGGAGCGGACCGGGACGACTACCGCCGTGACGATTCGGGTTCCGTTGGACTCGACCTACCTGTTCGAGCGCAAGCCGGGCATGCCGTATGTGGGTGCGCCGGGTCTTCAGGCCTCATCGAACGGCGCCGCCGAGGTTGGACTGAAGGCCTACGACAACGTGTTGATCATGCATCAGCCGTCCTGGGAGCTTCAGCGTGTCGTGACGATCAGCGGCGAAGTGAACTTTCCGGGGACGTATGCGTTGAAGACGCGTGATGAGCGCCTGTCTGACCTTGTTGCACGGGCAGGCGGACTGACCTCAGAGGCGTATCCCGAAGGACTGTCCTTCGTGCGCAAGGAAGGCGGTGTCGGCCGAGTCGCCATCGACGCGCCCAAGGCCCTCCGGAAGCGCAGCTCGCCCGAAAACCTCATCCTCATGAACGGGGACGAGATCACCGTTCCGGTGCGGTTGAACGTCGTGACCGTGAAGGGAGCGGTGAATGCGCCGAACGTGGTGGCGTACGTGCGCGGCAAAGACATGGATTATTACATCAGTCAGGGTGGTGGCGTCGCGCGTAACGGTGACAACAAACGCGCGTACGTAACCCAGCCGAGCGGCAAGCGCGAAACGAGGAGTCGTCTGGCGCCGCGCCCGCCGCGGCCGCTGCCTGGGTCTCAAGTCATCGTTCCGGAACTCGCTCCGGGTGACAAGACCAACTGGGTCAATGTCCTCGCGGCAGTCACGCCACTGATCGCCGTGCTCACCTCAGTGATCATCACGATAAGCAAGTGAGTCCTGGGGTGCATCCGAGCTCGGATCGGGCTGGGCTCCACAGCGGTGACGCTCGATTAGTTTACGGGGAGTCACGCCCGCCCAGGTTGAGGAGGCCGCGAGCCCGCCATGAGATCGTTCCAACTCGACGTCGTCGCGACGCGAGGAGGGGTTGTCGAGTCTCAGCACCGCGTGCACGCCGCGGTCGTTGATGCCCGCGATTGTCTCGCAGCAGGAGCCGGAGACTCGCGGCGGTTTACGCACTGGCGATCGTGCGCAAAGCCCTTCCAGGTGATGCCGCTTCTGCAGTCCGGCGGTTTCGACGATCTGCAGTGGGGCGACGATGAGCTCGCGTTGGCGTGCGCGTCCCACGGCGGCGAACCCGAGCATGTGGCGATCGCCGAGCGAATGCTGTCCGCCATCGGCCTGGAGGAAGGCGATCTGGCGTGCGGGCCGCACGAGCCGTTGTCGAGCCGCGGCGCCAAGTTGCTGCGCGAGGCTGGGGAACGACCCACCAGGCTGCACAACAACTGCTCCGGCAAGCACGCCGCCATGCTTGCCTGCGCGCACACGGCGGGATGGCCGATGTATGGCTACGAGCGCGCCGGGCACGACGTGCAGAACTGCTGCCTGGACGCCGTCGCGGAATGGTCTGGCCTGTCGCAGGCGGAGATCGGACAGGCGGTGGATGGGTGCGGCGTCGTGGAGTTTGCGATGCCGCTGGAGCACATGGCACGCGCGTACTCACGCCTGGCCCGAGCCGCATCCGAGCGCTCGGGAGTGCCGAGCCGCGTCGTCGGCGCGATGCGCACTCGACCCTTTCTCGTCGGTGGCAGCGATCGGTTCGACTCGATGCTGATCGAGGAGTCGGACGGTCGCCTCGTCGCCAAGATCGGCGCCGAAGGCGTGCACTGCGTCGCCATTCTCGATCAGGGTGTCGGCGCCGCCATCAAAGTGGAAGATGGAGCGCAGCGGGCGCAGTTTCCCGCGTTGGTCCGACTGCTGCAGCTCCTCGACGCCCTCCCCGAGACGCTGCCACCGCGCCTCGATGAGTTTCTCAAACGACAGATCCGCAACACGCGTGGGGAAGCCGTGGGTGAGATCCGGCCTGTCTCCTGAGCAACGGCTCGTCCCAACACACAATCGTTTGATGTCGGAAACCGACGCCATCGGTGCGAGACTGACACGGCTGGACGACTCGACGCGCTCGCTCGTTCGGCTCGCGGCCGCCCTCGCTGGTGGGTCCGAGGAGCAGGTGCGAAGGCATCTCAATGAAGCGCAGGGGGCAACGCCGCCAGTATGGATCGAGGAGCTGCTGCTCCAGACCTACCTCTTTGCCGGGTTTCCGCGTGCGCTCAACGGCATGCGCGAATGGAGGCGACTGCGGCCCGCTCCCGCGGCGGCAGCGGAGGAATCCCTGCAGGCGCCGCAGCTGAGACGTCTGGGGGAGACTACGTGCGCCACGGTGTACGGCACCATGTACGAGCGATTGCGCGCAAACATTCGCCAGCTGCACCCGCTCATGGATGACTGGATGATCGTCGAAGGGTACGGCAAGGTGCTCAGCCGGCCCGCGCTCGACCTGCCGCGGCGCGAGCTCTGCATTGTGGCAGCATGCGCGGCAACCGCGCAGGATCGCCAACTCCAGTCGCACCTTCATGGAGCGCTCAACGCTGGCGTCGCGCCCTCGATCGTGTCAGATGCACTGGCGTCGATGGAGGGCGTGATTCCCGAAAGCGCCCTGGCTCGCGCGCGTCGACTCTGGGATCGGATCCGCAATGACGTTCATTGACCGAGTACGTATCAATGTGAGAGCCGGCGACGGCGGATCGGGGATTTCGTCCTTCCGCCGCGAGAAGTTCGTGCCGATGGGCGGCCCGGACGGAGGCGACGGCGGGCGCGGCGGCGACGTCATCGTTCGTGGAGACGCCAACCTGGCGACGCTGCTGGACTTTACGTACCGCGACCGGTGGACCGCGGAGAATGGCGACCACGGGTCGGGAAACAACAAGTCGGGCGCGTCCGGCGAGGACGTCATCCTGCCCGTGCCTCCGGGCACGGTCGTGCGCGACGCCGAGAGCGGAGAACTGCTGGCCGAAGTTCTGGCGGACGGCGAGAGCATCATCGTGGCGCACGGTGGACGCGGAGGAAAAGGCAACGCGTTCTTCGCGACGTCCACTCGCCAGGCGCCGCGCGAGTATCAGCCGGGCGAGGACGGCGAGGTCCGCATGCTCGAGCTGGAGCTCAAGCTCATCGCCGATGTCGGACTCGTGGGACAGCCGAACGCAGGCAAGTCGACCCTGCTATCGGTCGTGTCCGCGGCGCGCCCGAAGATCGCGGACTACCCGTTCACGACGTTGTCGCCGAATCTCGGCGTCGTTCAGTTGAGCGATGCGCGGACCTTTGTCGTGGCGGACATCCCGGGCATCATCGAGGGAGCGCACGAGGGAAAAGGTCTCGGACTGCAGTTCCTCAGGCACATCGAACGTACACGCCTGCTCGCGTTCCTCATTCCGATCGACAGCGACGACTGGCAGTCCGAGTACGATCAGCTCCGGCGCGAGGTGGCGGCGTATTCCGACGAGCTGGCGCGCAAACCGCACTGCGTCGTGTTCACGAAGATGGACCTGCTTGGAGAGCTGGAGTCGCCGCCCATCGAAGCGCCGGAGGCCTTCGGCGTCTTCGCCGTCAGCTCCGCCGCGCGTCAGGGCCTTGACGACCTGCTTGCGGGGTGGTGGAGTCAGTTGCTTGACCTGCGCAAGGCAAATGAACGAGCTGCCGCGAGGATCGAGCTACCCTGAGAACATCGGTCCCGCGGAACGGATTCCGCGGCACGATGACAGATATCCGCGCGATCTCGATGATTTGCAGGAAAATGCGCCGACCTGTCTCTGGACCCGCGGAGCCGTGGGCGCGTTCAACGTCCGGCCGCGCGTGGCCATCGTCGGCACGCGACGGGCCACGGCGTATGGACAGCGCATCACCCGCGAGCTGACCGCGGCCTTCGTCCGCGCCGGAGCATGCATCGTCAGCGGTCTCGCGACTGGCATTGATGGGACGGCGCATCGCACCGCGCTGGAGGACGGTGGGACTACGATCGCAGTGCTCGGGACCGGCCTGGACGTCTTCTTCCCATCGGGTCACAAGCCGTTACAACTGGCAATTGCAGAACGGGGGCTTCTCGTCACGGAGCTCGAGGCCGACGAACACGGCATGCGGTTCACCTTCCCCAGGCGCAACAGGATCATCGCGGCGCTGGCAATGCTGACCATCGTCGTCGAGGCGCCGGAGAAGAGCGGGGCGCTCAACACCGCCGAACACGCGATGGAGCTGGGAAGAGACGTAGCGGCTGTGCCCGGTCCCATCGATCAACCGCAGAGCGCTGGCACCAATCGTCTGATTGCGAGCGGTGCGCATATCATCGCATCGGTCGCGGACGCGCTCGCTCTCGCGGGCCTCACGCCTCCGCCACGGACCCCCTCCGTCGCGCCGGAGGGAGACGAAGGACGCGTCTGGTCGGCGCTTGCCGACGGCGGCCTCGACATCGATGCACTATGCCATCGCAGCGGCCTGCCGGCCGCGCGCTGCCTCAGCGCGGTGACCCGACTCGAGATCGCGGGCTCCATCGAGTGTGCACTGACCGGCGAAATTCGACGACGTTGAGCGATTGTGGGGTATCTTTCGATGTGCGAGCCGAGCATCTCTACGTCCATGTCCCATTCTGCGCGCGACGCTGCGTCTACTGCGATTTCTCGATAGCGGTACGCTCGGCGGTGCCGGTTCGCGAGTATCTGGAGGCTCTGGAACGCGAGTGGAGCGTTCGACACGCGTCGTCGGAGTTCGATCTCGAGACGCTGTATATGGGCGGGGGCACGCCATCCAAGCTCGGCGGCGACGGCGTATTCCGACTGATCGAGCTGGTGCATAGACGTGCTCGCGTGCGCGAGGGTGCCGAAGTCACCCTCGAGGCCAACCCCGAGGACATCACTCCGCAAGCAGCACGGGCATGGGTCTCCGCCGGAGTGAACCGCGTCTCCGTCGGCGTTCAATCGTTCGATGACCGGGTTCTTGCCTGGATGCACAGAACCCATGACAGCCAGGCAGCCATCCGCTCGGTCAACGTGTTGCGTGATGCCGGCCTCGACAACGTTTCGATCGACCTGATCTTCGCCGTTCCGGACGTTCTCGAGCGAGACTGGGATCAAGATGTCTGGACCACCCTCGACTTGCAGCTTTCGCACATATCGGTCTACGGCCTGACCATCGAACCGCACACACCACTCGGACGCTGGGTCGCGCGGACGGAAGTCGCGGAGGCAGGCGAGCAGTCGTTCGAGGCGGAGTTCCTCCGCGCGCATGACGCGCTGACGTCCGGCGGATTCGAGCACTATGAGGTTTCGAACTACGCCAAGCAGGGCAGCCATTCGCGTCACAATTGGGCGTACTGGGCTCGCAAGCCGTATGGAGGGCTCGGCCCGTCCGCGCACGAGTTCGATGGCAATGCGCGCCGCTGGAACGTCGCGGCGTACGCCGAGTGGGTGGCGCGCACGGCGCGCAACGAAGACCCGGTGGAAGGGCATGAAGCGCTCACGCCGGAACAGGTGCACGCCGAAGAGGTGTATCTGGGCCTGCGGACCGCCGCTGGTTTCCGAACATCGGACTCCCAGGCGGCGCGTGTCTCGCGCCTCGTCGATTCGGGGTGGGCGCGGAGCGACGCGGAGTCAACTTTGCGTCTGACGGGATCCGGATGGCTTCGGTTGGACAGCATTGCCGCCGACTTGACTGCACTCCGAAGTCATTAATACATTTGCACTTATGAGCCGCGTAGAGCAGCTCTCCAAGCGCGAGCGTCGCGTCCTGGAAGCAGTGATTCAGACGTACGTCCAGACCGCTGAGCCCGCCGGAT
Organism: Gemmatimonadaceae bacterium; assembly: GCA_035758925.1. Taxonomy (GTDB): domain Bacteria; phylum Gemmatimonadota; class Gemmatimonadetes; order Gemmatimonadales; family Gemmatimonadaceae; genus DASPMP01. The sequence continues at coordinate 31,888 of DASTVV010000225.1, read as the reverse complement.
CGAGAACCCTGTCGCGGCGGTTCGGGCTTGGCGTGTCCCCAGCCACCATTCGGAACACCATGAGTGATCTGGAGGAGAAGGGCTTTCTCTTCCATCCGCACACGTCGGCTGGGCGTATCCCGACGAACAAGGCGTATCGAGCCTACGTCGACGCACTCATCGGCAGTCCCACACCGGTGCCCTCCATCCAGCGCGATCACCTCGTGGAAGCGCTCAGCACGCGGCAGGATTCGCCAATTGAAACGATTCTCCGCCGCGCGACGCAAAGCCTTGGGATTCTGACTCAGGAGCTGGGTGTGGCCATGGGCCCGCGGCTCGCGACATCAGTGCTGCGCAGCCTCGACCTCGTCCGCGTCAGCGATGAGCGGCTCCTCATGGTGCTCGCTTTGGAAGGCGGCGCGGTGCGCACGGTCTTTGTCGAGGTCGCGGGATCGATTGCGGGGTCCGCGCTCTCGCAGGTGACGAAAGTGTTGAACGAGCGATTGGCAGGTCTCTCGCTCGACGAGATCCGCACGTCCGTTGGCGCGCGTCTGAGAGACAGCGTGTCCGCCAGGGAGGCCAGTGAGCTGCTCAACATCTTCGTACAGGAAGCGGAAGCGATTTTCGACGAAACCATCTCGTTGAATGACGAGCGGATTCTTTTTGGCCAGGCGTCGGTGCTGGCGGAACAACCGGAGTTCGCCGCCGCGGACCGGATGCGCCGCTTGATCGAGCTCACGGAGCGCCCGCAGGCGCTGGCCGATGCGCTTCGCCGGCGCGGTGAAACCTCCGGGATCTCGATCACGATCGGCACGGAGCACGACGATGAGCGCCTGCGCGACTTCACGGTCGTCACGGCCGAATATCACGCAGGGCCGCTGGCTGGCGTCATTGGCGTGATCGGGCCCACCCGCATGCCGTACGAGAAAGTCATTTCGCTCGTGAATCACACGTCCCAGTTGCTCTCGGAATTGCTCGATTGAGGTCATGGCCGACTACTACGAAGTCCTGAGCGTTTCCCGCACAGCCACCGACGACGAGATCAAGGACGCCTATCGCAAGCTTGCGCTGAAGTGGCATCCGGATCGGAACAACGGCTCGAGCGAAGCGGAAGAGAAGTTCAAGGAGCTCAGCGAGGCGTATGACGTCCTGCGCGACCCGCAGAAGCGCAGCGCGTACGACCGATTCGGCGAGGCGGGGCTGCGGGCTGGCGGCATGCCGGGCGGTTTTCACCACTTCGACCTGTCCGAAGCGCTCAACGTCTTCATGCGCGATTTCGCCGGCGGCGGATTCGGGTCCATGTTCGGGGATGCGCCGGACGCGGGCGGTGTGCGCAGCGGTCCGGACATCAGGATCACGATCCAGCTCACGCTGGCCGACGTCGCCACCGGGGTGGAAAAGACCGTTGCGCTGAAGCTTCTGGACCCGTGCGACCGGTGCAACGGCGAGGGCGCCGAGCCAGGCTCGCATGCGCAGACTTGCCAGACCTGCGGCGGAGCCGGTGAGGTCAGGCGTGCGCAGCGGTCCTTTTTCGGCCAGTTCATCACGGTCGCGCCATGCCCCACTTGCAAGGGACAGGGCAGCGTCATCGCGCAGCCGTGCAAGAAATGCCGGGGCGACGGCCGCATGCGTGTGGATCGCGAGATTCGCGTCCAGGTGCCGGCCGGCGTTGCCACGGGCCAGTACATGGCGCTGCGCAACGTCGGCAATGCCGGCACGCGCGGTGGGCCGCGCGGCGATGTGCAGGTGGTCTTCGACGTCGCGGACGATCCGCGCTTCGAGCGCGACGGCGAGGATCTCTATACCGAAGTGCTCGTGACTTATGCGCAGCTCGTCCTCGGCGCGGACGTCAACGTCCCCACGGTCACCAGCAGCGTCGCCCTGAGCGTTCCTTCAGGTACGCAGAGCGGCCAGATCTTCCATCTGCGTGGGCGCGGCTTGCCGCGCGTCAACACGTCCGGCACCGGCGACCTCCACGTGCGAGTGCAGATGTGGACGCCGGACCGATTGACGGAGCGCGAAGCGGAACTCATCAAGGAGTTGGCCAAGGTGCAGAAGAGCGTCCCGGTGGATCGGGGCAAGAGCTTCTGGACCCGCATGCGCGACGCGCTCGGCGCGTGAACCACGACGGCTGGACCACGGTACGCGTCGCAAGACCCGCAAATCGTGCTGCCGTCATCGCCGCGCTCTTCGAGCTTGGCGCGGATGGCGTTCAGGAAGTCGGTGACGATCTCGTCACCCATTTTCGCGACATCGATCGCGCGCGCGTCACCGCGGCGCTCGTGCGCGCGGACAATGAAGCGCCAGTGGAGTTTGCCAGCCTGCCAGCCGTGGACTGGTCGGCTCAGTGGAAGGCTCGCATCACGGCGCATCGAGTTGGCCTCCTGGTGGTGACACCGCCGTGGCTTGCCGAGAACTTTCCGGCGGAGGAACGCCTCGTGATCGAACCCGCCATGGCGTTCGGAACGGGCGAGCACGAGACGACACGCGGCGTACTGCGCCTCATGTCGTCGGTCATACGGCGCGGTGATCTTGTCGCGGACCTCGGCGCCGGCAGCGCCGTGCTTGCGATCGGCGCGGTGAAACTGGGCGCGAAGCGAGCGGTGGCGATCGAGCTGGATCCTGACGCGATCGGCAACGCGGAGAGCAATGCCGAGGCGAACGGCGTTGCCGACCGAGTATCAGTCATCGAGGGCGACGCGTTTGCGCTTCTTCCGCTGGTGGCGCCCGTCCGCGTGGTCCTCGCCAACATCGTCTCGTCCGTGCTGATTCGGCTGCTGCCGCTCATCGAGTCGGCCCTGACGCCGGACGGCGTTGCCATTCTCAGCGGCATCCTGGCCACCGAGCGGCCGGAAATGGAGGCCGAGCTTCAGCGGGCTGGTTGGAACGTGCTGGCGACCGACGAGGAGGGAGCGTGGTGGAGCGCCACGATCGCGCGACACTAGCGACGTTCTACAGCGAGGCACCGCTCACGACCGGCGAGCTGCGCGTGGAAGGAACGGCGGCCCAGCATGCCCGCGTTCTGCGCCTGGCGTCCGGGTCGGCCGTTCGACTGGCCGATGGCCGCGGCCGCGTTGGCGGCGGCGAGCTGTTGTCCATCGGCAAGAGCGCGATGTCGGTGAGGGTCGATCACGTCGCCGAAGTCCCCAGACCAACAACCCTCGAGGCCATCGTCCCAGTCGCGGATCGCGACCGGATGCTGATCGCGGCAGAGAAATGCGTGGAACTCCAGGTCACCGCGTGGCGCCCGGCGATTTGCGCTCGGTCGCGCAGCGTTGTCCCTCGCGGCGAGGGCGCAAAGTTCCGTGACAAGGTCGCGGCGCGCATGCGCGGAGCGCTCGAGCAGTCTGGATCGGCCTGGCTGCCGGACACGTACGAGGAGTTGGACCTTGGCGAGGCTCTCGCGGCCGTCCCCGAAGCTGCCCGGCGGCTGCTGCTCGACTCGACGGGTGAGCCCCTCGCTGGCCTGGTGTGGAACGGGCCAACGGCGTTTGCCGTAGGTCCTGAAGGCGGCTTCGAGGATGCCGAGGTGAAAGCGGCGCTGCAGGCCGGCTGGATGACAGCGTCTCTCGGGACAACTACGTTGCGGTTCGAGACGGCCGTCATCGCGAGTGCGGCGGTGCTTCGGGCCGCTCAGCTCTCAACCCGGAGCGAATAGATGGCGAATGACTGCCTGTTCTGTCGGATCGTCCGGAATGAGATCCCCGCGACCATCGTCACCGAGAACGAGGAGTTCGTCGCGTTCCGGGACATCAATCCGCAGGCTCCGGTGCACGTGCTGGTCATTCCGCGCGAGCACGTCGCGTCTCTCAACGAATTGAAGACACCCGCGATGGTCGGTGCGATGTACGCTTTTGCAGTCCAGCTGGCGCGTGCCGAAGGATTGGCGGATCGCGGCTATCGAACGGTCATCAACACCAACGCCGACGCGGGCCAAACGGTATTCCACATTCACCTGCATCTCCTTGGCGGAAGGCGAATGAAGTGGCCCCCAGGTTAGCTTGACACTGCGCGCGAACAATTCCTAAGTTTAACGGCCACTCACACTTACCAGCCCGGAGACCTCGTTTTGTCTGAAGTCATCATCCATGACGATGAGAACTTCGAACGCGCGCTCAAGCGCTTCAAGAAGAAGTGTGAGAAAGCGGGAATCCTTTCCGACCTTCGCAAGCACCGGCACTACGAGAAGCCGAGTGAGCGACGCAAGCGCAAGATGAACGCGGCGATCCGAAAGAATCGCCGCACCAGGCACGGCTGATGTCAGCGCTGCAGTCGCGGCTCCAGAACGAGCTGACGGCGGCTCGCAAGGCGCAGGACAAAGCAGGAACCCTCCTCCTTGGAACGACGCTCTCCGAAATCAAGAATCGCGCGATCGAGCTGAAGCGCGATCTCACCGACGACGATGTGATGGACGTCATTCGTCGCGGCATCAAGAAACGGAAGGAGTCGATCGACCTCTACGAAAAGGGCGGCCGACAGGAACTGGCTGACAAGGAACGCGCCGAAGTCGCGATGCTCGAGCGGTACCTGCCAGCGCAAATGGGTTCGGATGAGATACGCGCCATCGTCAAGGCGGCCATCGCCGCGGGCGCGAGCAACGTGGGTGCAGTCATGGGGAAGGTGATGCCACAGCTGAAGGGCAAGGCCGATGGAAACGCGATCAACGCCATCGTGCGCGAGGAACTGGCTGGCAAGTGAATCGCCATGCGCTGACAGTCCTCGAGTTTCCGCGCGTTTTGGATGACGTCGCCGCGCGCGCCATCTCGGAGCTGGGCGCGGAACACGTACAAGCGCTGACTCCGACGACCGATGTCGCCTGGATCGAGCGGGAGCATGCGCGAATCGCGGCGATTCGTGCGCTGCGCGAGGCCGATCCGCCCCTGCGTCCTGATCCTGCGCCGGACCTGAGACCCGGGCTCGAACGCCTTCGCGTCGCGGGCGTGTCCTGGAATCCGGGACAGATGCTGCAGGCAGGCCAATTGCTGAGGAGCGCGCGTCAGACGCGCGATGCGCTTTCCGACGAGAAGCGCCCCGCGGCGGCGCGGGCCATGCTTGCGGAGTTTTCCGGACGGCTCCTCGTGGAGAGAGCGCTGGAGGCCTCGATCGATCGGTGCATCGCCGATGATGCCACCGTCAAGGACGAGGCGTCTCCCGCGCTGCGGCGACTCCGCCGCGAACTGCGCGCCTCCGAAGGGGAGCTTGTTCGACTTCTGGAAAAACAGCTCGCGCGTCTGGACGAGGCCTTCCGCGTCCCGGACATGTCGGTGACGATGCGGAACGGCCGCTACGTGATTCCGGTGCGCCGCGAAGGGCGTGGTGCCGTCAGCGGCATCGTGCACGATGTGTCGGCCAGCGGCGCCACGCTCTTCGTCGAACCGCCGGCCGCCGTGGAGTTCGGCAATCGCATTCGCGAACTGGAGGTCGAGGAGCGCGAAGAGGTCGATCGCATTCTCGCCGAGCTCACGGAGGAGCTGCGCCCGCTGCGCGACCAACTGCGTGCGTCGCTGGAAACCCTCGCGGAGCTCGACTCGTTGCATGCGCGGGCTGCGTACGCCATGACGCACGCCTGCGTTTCGCCGCGGTTCAGCCGGCCAGCCGAGGGCTGGGTCGTCCACGAAGGGCGCCATCCGCTCTTGCTCGCTCGAGGCGTTCCCGTCGTCGCATTCGATCTGGCGATGGAATCGTCGGAGAGAACGATCGTGGTGTCGGGGCCGAACACGGGAGGCAAGACCGTCCTCTTGAAGGCGGTCGGACTGCTCTCCGCCATGGGCCAGGCCGGCATTCCGCCGACGTGTGGCCGCGGCTCGCGGCTGGCGGTCTTCGACAATTGTTTCGCGGACATTGGCGATGAGCAATCCATCGAGGCCAGCCTGTCCACGTTCAGCGCGCACCTGCGCAATCTGGGCGAGGTGCTGGCGTCGGCCACGCCATCCTCACTGGTGTTGATCGATGAGCTCGGGTCGGGCACGGATCCGCTCGACGGTGCGTCGCTCGGGTGGGCGATCCTGGAAGAGCTGACGCAGCGCGGAACCACGACGCTCGCGAGCTCACATCTTGGCGCCCTCAAGGAGCTCGCGACACAGGTTCCCGGCGTGGTGAATGCGTCTCTCCAGTTCGACGCCGAGCGAATCGCGCCGACGTACCGCTTCGTGAAGGGCGTGCCGGGTCGCTCGTACGGCATCAGCATCGCCCGGAAACTCCAGCTCCCGGAATCGGTGGTCGCTCGTGCGGAGGAACGTGTGCCCAGCACCGAGCGTGACATCGCGGCACTCCTCGAGCGACTGGAGCAGCACGAGGCGGAGCTCAAGCAGCGCGACCAGGAGCTCTCCGTGCTCACCGAAGATGCGAAGCGACGGGTGCAGGACGTCGTCCGGCGCGAGCGCAACGTGCGCGACCGCGAGCGGGAGGTCGAACGCGAGTCCCGCCAGGAAGCGCGCAAGTATCTGCTCAACGCCCGTGCCGACATCGAGCGCACCTTGCGTGATCTTCGGAAGGCCGGCGCGGACGAGATCGAGGAAAGGGCGCGTGAAGCCCGACAGCACGCGGAGCGGCTCGCCGCGCGGCAGGCGGGGGTCATCGAACAGCTCGACGCGGAAGAGGAGCGCGCGGAGCGCCGCGCCGCGGCAACCGTCCGACACACGGAGGCGCCGGCGGAAGGTGACGCCGTGCGCGTGGACACGCTGGGCGGGAAGACCGGACGCCTCGTCGAGCTCCGTGGCGCCGAGGCGCTGGTCGCCGTGGGTTCGGTCAAACTGACCGTTCCGCTCGCGCGATTGGAGAAGGTGGACCGTGCGGAGCTCGAACAGGCGGTCGCCTGGCATGGCGACCTCCCCGACGTTCACGTGCGCAGCGAAATCGACGTGCGCGGTTTGCGGGCCGACGAGTTGGACAGCACGGTGCTGCAGGCGCTGGACGACGCGATTCGCGCGGATCTCCCCGCGCTGCGCATCATTCATGGCAAAGGCACGGGCGCGCTTCGCCAACGGGTCAGCGAGATGCTCAGCAAGGACACCCGAGTCAAGCAGTTCCGGCTCGGCGCGTGGAACGAAGGCGGAGCGGGCGTCACCATCGCGGAACTGGGATGATTCCGGACGACGTCGTCGAACGGGTGCGGGAGCACGCTGACATCGTCGCGATCGTCGGCGAGCTCGTGAAGCTCAAACGCGTGGGCAACAGCTTCCGTGGCCCCTGTCCCTTTCACCAGGGAAAGGATCCGAACTTTTCCGTGTCCCCGCGCGGCGGCTACGTCTGCTTCGTGTGTCACGAAAAAGGTGACGTCTTCACGTTCGTCCAGAAGCGGCTCGGACTCGACTTCGTGGATGCGGTGAAGTACGTGGGCGCCAAGTCGGGCATCGAGGTCCGCGAGGTGACTCGCGCGGCCGCGCTCGGGCCGGATCCGCGCGAGCGATTCTGGGAGATCAATGGCGCGGCCGCCGAGTACTTCACGCGTGCGCTGTGGGACGACGACCGCGGGGCGGCGGCGCGCGAGTACCTCGCGTCACGCAGACTGGACCGTGACGTCGCGCAGCGCTTCGGGCTCGGGTTCGCTCCGCGCGATGCGCAGTCGCTTCGCGAACACCTGGAGACGCTCGGTTACGGCGTGTCTGTGCAGGTGGAGGCGGGGCTGCTCCTGATTCGCGAAGGCGAAGCGGAGGCGCGTCCCCGTTTCCGCGGTCGCCTGATGTTCCCGATCTACGATCCGCAGAATCGTGTCATCGCGTTCGGCGGACGTGTGCTCGGCGACGGACAGCCGAAGTATCTCAACTCCGCGGAGTCGCCCACGTTCCAGAAGGGCTCCACGTTGTACGGTCTCAACTGGGCCAAGACGGCAATCCGGAAGGACGACCGTGTGCTTCTCGTGGAGGGGTACTTCGATTGCGTGCGTCTGCTGAGCGCCGGCCTGGAGGCCACGGTGGCGCCGCTCGGGACGGCGCTCACGGAGGCACAGGCCGAGATGATCAGGAAGTACACCGCAAATGCCTTTCTGCTGTACGACTCTGACAGGGCGGGGCTCAAGGCCACATTTCGCGCGGGCGACATGCTGCTGCGGCATGGGCTGAAGGTGCACGTCGTTACACTGCCCGACGGGGAAGATCCCGACACGTATGTGAGCAGACATGGCAAGGACAAGCTGGCGATGCATCTGGGCCAGGCCATCGACGTGTTCGAGCGGAAGGTGCAAATCCTCGAGCGTGGCGGCTGGTTCAGCGATCTCCGGCGGAAGCGCGTTGCCCTCGATCGCCTGCTGACGACGATCCGAGCGGCAGTCGATCCCATCACGCGGGGGCTGTATCTGGCACGCGCGGCTCAGGCGGTGGGCGTGAGTGAGAGTGCCCTCGAGCGTGAGCTCGAGCTGGAGCGCGCATCAGGAATCCGGGGCAGGGAGACGCCCCCCCCGGAGGAAAGGCGGCCCGCCCGCCGAGCGCAGAAGGTGACCGTGGCAGAAGCAGCGGCGGAGCGCGAGCTGGTGCGGTTGCTGCTGCATCGGCGCCGGGAAATCGAAACGGTTGCGGAACGCATCGGACCCAGGGATTTTGAAGGGCCGAGACTTCGCCAGATCTTCTCGCAGCTTACCGAGGCGCCGGACGCCCCCATCGATGCGCTGGCAGCGCAGCTCGATCCGGGGAGCGTCGCTCTGCTGGATGAGCTCCTGGCTAATCCTGGCGGTCTCGATGATCCTGCCCGGATAATCGCCGACTGTCTGTCGACATTCCGGCAACGAGACCTGGCCAGGGAAAGGCTGGACCTGGATCGGCAACGTTCGGTGGCCGATTCGACGTCGAAGGACGAGATCAATCTGGAGAAGCATCGTTTGCAGCAGGAAGCGCGCAAAACCGGTGGTACCGCACCCTGGAACCAGTTCAAGCGCACGGACACACGGCCATGACGGAGACGAAGTGAATCGCGACGTTGCAGCGCTGCTCGAGGTCCAGGCTGACGACCTGCGCTCCTACAGCATCGAAGACCGGCTCAATGACCTGGCGCCCCGGCTGGCGGCACTCGAGAAGGACCGGACGCGAGCGGATGGCGCGCTGGCACAGACGCGGAAGCAGGTGGAGGCGGAAGAACAACGGCAGCGTGAGGTGCAGGATCGGCTGCGCCAGCATCGCGAGCTCCGCGACAAGAGTGAAAACCTGCTGGGACAGGTGACCACTCCCCGCGAAGCCGCGGCGGCGATGGCGCAGATCGATCAGGCGAAGCGTTTCATTGCCGATGAGGAACGTGATGTCGAGGCGATTTCTCATCGGCTGGTGGACCTGCGGCGGGCGGCCTCGGAGAACGAGAAGGCCGTGAAGGACATCGAGCAAGTGCAACAGGAGACGCGCGCATCGCTGGACGCCGACCGCGTCTCGCTCCAGAAGGAATTGAAGGAGGTAATGGCGGAGCGGAACGAGAAGGCGCAGGCCGTGCCGCGCTCCCTGCTGCAACGGTACGACCGCATTCGTCAGAAGCGCCGCGACACGGCGCTGTATCCCTTGCGCGGCTCGTCGTGCGCGCACTGCGATACCGCGATCCCGGTCCAGCGTCGCAGCACGATGGTCGCCACGGGCGCAACCGAGTTGTGCGAGGTCTGCGGCGTTTTGCTGTACGCGGCCGAATCGTGATTGTCGATTCGCGGACACGCTCCTAGGTTGGTGAGCGTGACCGCGACGGCAATTCGGCCTCAGGCGCGTTGGCTGCTCCCAGCCCCACCGGACGCGGCGGCCGTCGCAACCCTCCGCACGGAGCTCGCACTCCCGGACCTCGTGTGTCGCCTGCTCGTGGCGCGCGGGTTTGCGGATCCCGAACGGGCCAAGCGGTACCTGCGGCCCCGGCTCGATCACCTGCACGCTCCCACGAGCCTCTCGGACGTCGATCTCGCCGTCGAGCGCATTGTACGAGCCATCCGTGAGCGCCAGCGCATCCTCATCCATGGCGATTACGACGTGGATGGAATCTGTTCGACCACGATCCTGACTCGGACCATCAACCGGCTGGGCGGAAAGGCAACGCCATTCATCCCGCATCGCCGCGATGGGTATGACTTGACCGCGGCCGGCGTGAAGGCGGCCCGCGAGCTTGGCGCACAGCTCGTCATCACCTGCGACTGCGGGACGAGCGCTCACGGGCCCATCGCCGACCTTCGGAGCTCCGGTGTCGACGTGATCGTCACCGACCACCACCTGCCTGGTGGGCCTCTGCCGGAGGCATACTGCGTCCTGAATCCGCGCAAGCCCGGTTGCCCGTCGCTGGACAAGGATTCATGTGCCGCTGGTGTGGCATTCAAGCTCGCGATGGCCGTGACCACGGCCATGGCCGAGAATCCGAATCCGGTCTACAACATGCTCGACCTCGTCGCGCTCGCTACCATCGCGGACGTGGCGCCGCTTCGGGGTGAGAACCGCGTCCTGACCATTTACGGACTGCGGCTGCTCAACGAAACGAAGAACGTCGGATTGCGGGCGTTGATCCGGGCCGCGGGCCTGGATCGGCGACACATCACGGCGGGTCGCGTCGCGTTCATACTCGCGCCGCGTCTCAACGCGGCCGGCAGAGTGGGGAGCGCGATGCGTGGTGTGGACTTGCTGCTGGCGGGCGACGAAGCGACCGCGAATCCGATCGCGCGGGAGCTCGAGGAGCTCAACGGCCATCGCCAGCTGCTCGACCGCGAGGTGCTGGACCAGGCACGCGAGATGGTGCGCCAGATGGATCTGGACGAGACGTACGGCATCGTGCTGGCGGCGGAAGGCTGGCACGCGGGCGTCATCGGTATCGTCGCCTCGCGCATCGTCGAGGAGTTCGGTCGGCCAACCATTCTCATCGCGCTCGAGGGCGACGAGGGGAAGGGCTCGGGCCGGTCGATCTCGCCCTTCGACCTGCACGCCGGCATCAGCCAATGCCGCGACCTGTTGCTGCGCTTCGGCGGCCACCGCCTCGCGGCGGGCGTTTCCATCAGCCGCGGCCTCGTTCCCGAGTTCGCCGCGCGATTCAACGCGGTGGCCCGCGCGACCCTCACTCCGGCCGATCTCGTTCCCGAGCTGCGCGCGGACCTCGAGGTCGGTCTCCACGAGGTGACCGACGACCTCGAGGTGCTGCTCCGATACGTGGAGCCGTGCGGGATCGGGAATCCGTCGCCAGTGCTCGTCGCGCGCGGCGTTCGTGTCGCGGCGAAAGCGAAAACGGTGGGGAAGGACGGGCTACGCCTCTTGCTGCACCAGAACGGCACGCAGCTCACGGCGCTGGGTTGGGGCATGTCGAACCGGGTCCCCGAAGTGGTGGAAGGAGCGGAGATCGACGTCGCCTTCAGGATCGAGCGCGACGAATGGAACGGCGAATCGCGGCTGCAATTGCGCCTCGCGGATTTCCGCCCGTAGCACTGGGAGACTCGGCTGCGCATCGTGGCCGGCAGGTGGAAAGGGCGCCGGCTGCAGCCGTCGGCGGATCAACGCGTGCGGCCCACGGCCGATCGCGTGCGGGAAGCGTGGATGAGCATCGTGCAGCCGACTCTCGCCGGGGCACGCGTGCTGGATCTGTTCGCCGGATCCGGCGCGCTGGGCATCGAGGCACTGTCGCGTGGGGCGCGGGAGGCGGAATTCGTGGAGCTCGGCTCGCGGAGCCTGGCGGCCCTCCGCGAGAACATCCGATCGCTCGATGCCGACGCCGAGACGGTCGTTCACCGCGGTGACGCGCTGAAGTTCGCGGCACGGCTCGGGCCGAATGAGTTCGACGTCGCGTTCGCGGACCCACCGTATCGGCTGGGTCTCGCCGAGCAGGTTGCCGAGCTGTGGCTCGCGATTCCGTTCGCGCGGGTGCTGGGCATCGAACACGAGAAGGCGCTGCACCTTCCGGGCTCCGAGGACCGCCGTGTCTACGGCGACACAGTGGTCACGTTCTACCGAAGCTCATAGCTTTTCGGCTGCTCGCCGCCACCGCCACTACCCACATGCGAATCGCCATCTACGCCGGCTCATTCGATCCGATCACCCGCGGGCATGAAGATCTTATAATGCGCAGCCTGGCGTTCGTGGACCGGCTCATCGTGGCCGTTGCGCGGAACGTGGCCAAGACGCCGCTGTTCACCGAGGACGAGCGGGTCGGCCTGATCCGGGCCGCCGTCGGAGACGACAAGCGCGTCGACGTGCGCAGCTTCGATGGGCTGCTCGTGGATTTCGCGCGGGCCGTGGAGGCCAAGCTTCTCATTCGGGGCCTGCGCGCCGTGAGCGACTTCGAGTACGAGTATCAGATGGCCCTGATGAATCGGCATCTCGCGCCAGCTCTGGAAACCGTCTTCATGGTGCCATCGCTCGATACCACGTACATCAGCGCCAGCATGGTGCGCGAGGTGGCGCGGTTCGGCGGGGACGTGACCGAGTTGGTGCATCCCTCGGTGGCGGCCGCCTTGCGCGGCAAGTTCGGCGGCAAGGTGTGACCGACGGCTTTCTCGAACAGGTGCGGGCGCGGGCGTCTCGACTCGGCCGTCGCATCGCCTTTCCCGAGACCGCAGACAGCCGAACGGTCGAGGCGGTCGCCATACTTTCGGCCAGGCGAATCGTGACGCCCGTTCTGGTGCTCGACCCGGGTGCGCCACAAAGCCATGGCGCTGCGCGCTCGCTGGGATTGGAGTGCATCGATCCGGACAGCGATCCGCGACGTCGACGCGTAGTCGAATCGCTGCTCGAACTTCGTTCGCGCAAGGGACTTACGGCGGAAGCCGCGGAGAGGCTGTCGCGTGATCCGTTGGTGTTTGCCGATTGGCTCGTGCGCATCCACGAGGTGGACGGATGTGTCGCAGGGGCGGTGCGTACGACAGCCGACGTTCTGCGTTTTGCGCTCTGGCTGGTCGGCCCGGCCACCGGCGTACGGACAGTCTCGAGCTCGTTTTACATGGTGCCGCGACAGCTGCCCGACGCACCCGTCGCTGAGGTACTCACGTTTACGGATTGTGCCGTGGTGCAACAACCGGACGCTTCGCAACTCGCGGACATCGCCATCGCTGCCGCCGCTGACCGGCAAAAGATCGTTGGTGACGAACCCGTCATCGCTTTTCTGTCCTACAGCACATACGGAAGCGCCGAGGGCACTTCCGTTAGCATGGTGCGTGAGGCCGTCGCCGAGGTTCGTCGGCGTGCGCCTGACCTCGCCGTGGACGGAGAATTGCAAGGAGACGCGGCACTGGTTCCGGCCGTGGCCGCCCGAAAGGCGGCAGGCAGCCGCATTGCCGGCCGAGCCAACGTGCTTGTCTACCCTTCACTCGATGCCGGAAACATCGCGTACAAGCTCGTCGAGCGGCTTGGAGGCGCCCGTGCTATCGGACCGATCGTCCAGGGCCTGAGAAGACCGTGCAGCGACCTTTCGCGCGGTGCGTCCACCGATGACATTATCAACGTGTCGGCGATCACCGCGCTGCAAGCCGGAGATTCGTCCCCAAGCCTCGACCGGTGAGGAGAGCACTACATGAGCTTCTCGATCAAGAAATCGGATGACGTTGTCGTGGTGGACGTGGAAGGCCAGCTCATCGTCGGCAATCGCCAAGAGCTCAAGCAGAAAGTGCTCGACGAGCTGGAGCGTGGGGAGCGAAAGTTTCTCATCGACTTCTCGCAGACTGGCTACATCGACAGCTCCGGGCTTGGCGTCCTCGTCTCGCTCTCCAAGAAGATCCGGGAGCAGGGCGGCGAGCTGCGCCTGGCGAATCTGAACGATGATCTCAAGACGCTCTTCGAGCTGACCAAACTCGACACCTTGTTCCAAATCGCCGATACGCGCGAACGCGCGTTGCAGAGCTTCTGACACCTCAGCACCCGGGCACCCCACCCGACCCCCGTAACATCCGCACCATCGATCTCGAGATCCCCAGCGACGTCGCAGAGATCGAGGGGGTGGTGAACATCGTTCGGCGCGAGTGCGAAGCAATGCACTTTGGGCGGCATCAGCTGATGCTGAACGTTCCGGTGGCGCTCACGGAAGCATTGTCGAACGCGATTCTGCGGGGCAACGCCGACGATCCACGCAAGCGCGTGCAGGTTCGCGTACAGGTAGATCAGGCCGCGCTCATCGTGGAGGTGAAGGACGAGGGGCCGGGCTTCGACATCGACGAATGTACCATCGATCCCACGACGCCCGAACGACTCGAGTGTGAGGACGGCCGCGGACTGTTTCTCATGCGGCAGCTGATGGACAGCGTCGAGCGATTTGCCGCGTTCCCCGGCAACGTGGTGCGCCTGACGCTGCGGCGCGCGTCATGACGGATCTGGCGGCGGCGCTCGAAGCTTTCAAGGCCGCGACCGGCTGCGACGCCGGAGTATGGACCCAATCCGCGAACGGATCGCGCACCTGGGAGGCTGCGACGAATCGCGCTCCACCGCCCGACACCTTTCCGACGGTGGCCGAGGGACCGCGGGCGCTCGACACGCCGGATGGCGCGGCCCTGATCGCGGCGATTCCGGGTGCCAGACGCGCCTGGCTGGTGGTGGGGCCCGCGCGAACACCGGAAGTCCGGCTCGAGCCACAGTTGACGTTTCTCCTTTCGGTCGTCGGGCAGCTGATGCAGTCGGCGCTCGAGGTGGAACATGCCGCGAACGAGCTCGCGGAGCGGTACGAGGAAATCAACCTGCTCTATACGACGAGCGAGATCCTCGGCCGCACGGTCAACCTGGAAGAAGCGACGAGCCGTATTCTCTACGAGATCTCGGAGACCGTCGGCGCGCGCAAAGCGGTGGTGCTCGTCCACGATGCAACGGCCAGGTCGTTGATCGCGTCCGCGGTGCTTGGCGTACCCGCTGAAGCGCTACGACCGATTCCGGTGGATGACCCAGCCAGCGTCTCCGCGAAAGTGTTTCGCACGTCGCATCCGGCCATCCTCGACCCGGACGAGATGATCTGGGAAGGGGAGCAAGCGATCCGCAAAGGTGGAATGCTCTCGGTCCCGATCATGTGGACGTCTCCCGGAGGAAAGGCGGAGCCGCTTGGGGTCGTCAACCTTTCGGACCGGAGAAGCGGGCAGCCGTTCACCGCGGGCGACCAGAAGCTCATTTCCGCGATCGCGACGCAGATCGGCACCGCGATTCAGAACGCCCGTCTGGTGAACGAGTCGCTCAGCCAGCAGCGTCTGCGTCAGGAAATGCAGCACGCGCACGATCTCCAGATGCGATTGCTGCCCGATGTGAGCGTGGTGGCGCCGACGGCTACCGTGGCCGCGCGCGTCGTCCCGACGGAAAGCGTTGGCGGCGATCTCTATAACCTGTTTCGCTTCGGTTCCGGCAAGACCGGCATCATGATCGGAGACGTGTCCGGCCACGGCTACCAGGCCGCCCTCATCATGGCCCTCGTCATGAGCGCCTCCGCGATCCACGCGCAGACCACGTCGGATCCCGGAGAGACCCTCAGTGCGCTGCTCGCCTCGATGCGCGAGGAGTTGGCCACGACCGAGATGTACGTCTCGCTGTTCTATGCAGTCGTGGATCGGAATCTCGGCCGCCTGCACTATGCCAACGCCGGGCATCCGCATGCCTTCGTGATTCTCAAGAGCGGAAAAGTGGAACGCCTTCCCGCGCTGGACCCACCGCTCGGCATGGGCAAGTCGGCGCCGAGTGGGACGAGCAGGCCGTGGACGGTGGGCGATCTGCTGCTGCTCTTCACCGACGGCGTCGCCGATGCGCGCGATCGCCACGGGGAGCGGCTTGGCGAAGAGCGGATCCTCGAGATCGCGAGGCGGTGCCACGACCAGCAGCCGGCGCAACTGCTCGATCGCATCTTCGCCCTGCTCGACCAGCATACGGGAGATACGCGGCGGCGCGACGACCTGACCATCGTCGCACTCAGGAGCTGACGTGGCATCGCGCGGCGGCGCGAAGCTGCCGCCGGTCCGAAAGAGCCTTGGTCAGCACTTCCTCAACGACCGGCGCATCCTGGGGCGCATCGTCGACGCGTTGGCTCCCGGGCAGCAGGAGACCGTGATCGAGATCGGCCCGGGACGCGGCACGCTCACGGATCTCCTCGTGGAGCGCGCTGGGCGTGTCGTCGCGGTCGAATACGACCGCGCCCTCGCCGCGTTCTTGCGTGCGCGCTATGCGTCCCAGTCCAAGGTGCGGATTGTCCAGGCCGACGTGTTGCAGACACCGCTCGGCGCGCTCGCGGAGGGCGATCGGTTTGCGCTCGTCGGCAACGTTCCCTACTACATCACGACACCGATCGTGTTTCACGCGTTGCGTCGGCCGCGTCCCGAGCGCGCCGTGTACCTGGTCCAGCGAGAGGTCGCGGAACGGATGGCAGCCGGCGCCGGCTCCAGGGAATACGGCGCCTTGTCCGTGAACCTGCAGGCGCTGACGACCGTGGAGCTGCTGTTCCGGGTACCGGCCGGAGCGTTCGCACCGCCGCCGAAAGTGGAGAGCGCGGTCGTCCGCATTACGCCGAAGGAACGCCCCGTCGTCGGTGCCGACGACGAACAACCCTTTCGCGATCTCGTCCAGGCGCTCTTCGGCCTGCGCAGGAAGCAGATGCGGCGGGCGCTTCGGGAAATTCAGCCCATGACGGGAGACCGTGCCGACGAGGTACTCGCCTCAGCCGGCATCGAGCCGGAGGTGCGGCCGGAGGTGCTCACACCGGAGCAGTTTGCCGCGCTTCTCCGGCGTCTCCGCGACGACTAGTCGCGATTCGTGAGAGCGAACGAGAGCCCTTCGAGCTCCATCGCCATGTTCACGGTCTTGACCGTGACGTCGGGCGGCACCTGAAGTTGCGTCGGCGCGAAGTTCAGAATGGCCTTGATCCCTGCGCGAACCACCCGGTCCACTACGGTCTGTGCGCTCTCGCTTGGCACCGTCACGACGGCAATATCCGGCGGCTCCTTCTGGACGTCCTTTTCGAGCTGGAGAATGTCGCGAACCGGAAGCCCTTCGAGCGGCTTGCCAATCTTGTCCGGATTGCTGTCGTAGGCCGCCAGAATCCTGAACCCACGCTGTCGGAAGCCACGATAGGCAACGAGCGCCGCGCCGATCTTACCGGCCCCGATGATGATGACCTTCCACTGCCGGCCAAGGCCCAGGATTTCGCGGAGACGCCCGGCCAGCTCTGGAACGGAGTAGCCGAGTCCCCGTTTGCCGAACGACCCAAAAAAGGACAGGTCCTTCCGCACCTGAGCGGAAGTGGTCCCACCCCGGCGGGCCAGCTCGTCGCTGGAGATGGTGGCGAGCCCGCGACCCTCGAAATCCTCGAGAAACCTCAGGTACGCCGAAAGTCGGCGAACCGTAGAATCGGCAATGCGTTTCAAGGCTCGTGAGGCTTTGTGAATTCATTCACAAATTAAAGTCGCGAGCGGGCGGCCACCAGCGGCTTCACGGCGTTTTTGTTCAGGTTATCTTCGGGTATGAAAGTCCAGGTCACGTCGGAGATCGGCCGACTCCGGTCCGTCCTCGTGCATACCCCGGGGCCGGAGCTGTTTGCGGTTACCCCGCGAACCCGCGAAGACTTTCTCTACGACGATATCATCGAGGCTGAAACCGCCCGCCGCGAGCACCAGCGCTTTATCGCCATCCTGGAGCGGTTCACCAAGGTCTACCAGGTCCGCGACCTCCTCGAGGACGTGCTCAAGCAACCCGAGGTGCGCGACCTGTTCGTGCACGAGACGATGGACATCGTCCCGTCCGAGCCGCTCGCGCGAGACATCGCCGAGCTCGAACCGGCGCAACTGGCCAGCATGCTGATCGAAGGGAAGGAGGAGCGTCCAGGCCTGCTGTCGATGGCGCTGAACGAGTCCGGCTACGAGCTGCCGCCGTTGCCCAATTTGTTCTTCACGCGCGACAGCTGCATCCCGGTGGGGGACCATGTCCTCATTGGTTCGATGCGTTACGGGATCCGCTGGCCGGAAGAGCTGATCATGAAGGCGATCTTCATGCATCACCCCGACTTTCAGAGTCGTGGGCTGCTCTACGACGGCTCGGTCGAACGGCGGCATCACTACACGATGGAGGGCGGGGATATCCACCCGCTGCGCGAAGACCTCGTGGTCATCGGGTTCTCCGAGCGATCGAGTCCCGCGGCGATCGATGGATTGGCATCGCTGCTGTTCGAAAAGACCGCGGTCACCGACGTCATAATCGTTGTGATGCCTGAGCACACGACCGCGATCCATCTGGACATGATCTTTACGCAGTTGGATCGTGAGCTATGCGTCGTTTATCCACCACACTTTCTCGGTCCCGAACGGTTGCGCGTTCTTCACTGGCATAAGGGTGAGAAATCTCTGCGGGAGCCGGCATCACTCTTCGACGCGCTAAGGGCCGTGAAACTGCCGCTCGAGCCTGTGCTGTGCGGTGGCAGCAAGCGGACGTTACAGGACCGGGAGCAATGGGCCTCGGGCTGCAACTTTGCCGCGATGAAGCCCGGCGTCGTGCTCTCGTATGCACGAAACGAGGCAACACTCAAGGAGATGGAGACCGCGGGGTTCCGTATCGTTCCAGCCGTGGCGTTCCTCACCGGTGAAGCACGTATCAAGGATGGTGAGCGCGTCGTGGTCACGTTCGAGGGAGCCGAGCTCGTGAGAGGAGGGGGCGGGCCACGCTGCATGACGTGCCCCGTTCAGCGCGACGATCCGTGGACTTGAGTCTGCGATCCCTGCGTTTCGCCGTCGTCGATACCGAAACGACCGGAACCAAAGCGCGCGGCGGAGATCGGGTGATGGAAATCGCCGTCGTGCACGTGCACGATGGCGTCGCGACGACGGCCGCCGAGTTTCTGGTGGATCCGCAGTGTGCCATTTCGCCCTGGGTCTCCAGGCTCACACGCATCACGTGGAGCATGGTGTGCGAGGCGCCGACGTTTGCGGACATTGCCGACCGGATTCACGAATCGCTCGAGGGCTGTGTCTTCGTTGCCCAGAACGTTCGCTTCGATTGGCGCTTTCTATCGACCGAGCTCCAGCGAGCCACCGGGAAAGGCCTGCGTGGTGAGCGACTTTGTACCGTGAAACTGGCGCGACGGCTTCTGCCGCATCTTCCCAGGCGGAATCTCGACGCTCTCGCATGGCACTACGATGTGCCGATCATCGGGCGCCACCGGGCCGGAGGCGACGCGCGCGCCACAGCGCAGATTCTGCTGCACATGCTGGCCGACGCTCGCCGACAGGACATCGACACATGGGATCAGCTGCTCGCCTTTCTCAGGAAACCACGGCCCACGACGCGCTGGTCGTACCTTCCCCGGCCGGTGACGATCGAGGCGATCGCGTGACGGCGCCTTCGAGCAGCGCGCTCGTCGAGAGTCGAGCGCTTGGCAGATGGCGAGTACACGCGATCCAGGCTGGCGGACAGAAACTCGATGGCGGAGCGATGTTCGGGGTCGTCCCGAAGCCGCTATGGGAGCGCCGCATCGCGCCGGATGAGCGGAACCGCATCCAGCTGGGAATGCGCTGTCTGTTGATCGAGCACGAGTCCGGCCTCATCCTCATCGACAGCGGCGCCGGCAACAAGGAGAATGAGAAGTTCCACGATATCTACGGCGTGGAGAATCGCGGCGCCGGCGGTGGAACGCAGCTCGAGGACGGGCTCCGCACGCTGGGCGTCGCCGTCACCGACATATCACTCGTGATCAATTCGCATCTGCACTTCGACCACGCTGGCGGCAACACCACCCGGACACCGGATGGCCGAATCATTCCCACGTTCCCCAAGGCGCGCTACGTGGTGCAGAAGGGTGAGTATCAGTACGCGACGCACACGAACGAGCGCACGGCCGCCAGCTACTTCCCGCACAACTTCGTTCCCATTCTCGAGAGCGGGCAGTTCGATCTGGTGGAAGGAGAACAGCGAATCGCCGCCGGCATCACCGTGATTCCGACGCCGGGTCACACGCCGCATCATCAAGGGATCAAGCTCGACAGCGATGGCGAGACGGCGTTCTACGTGGCGGACCTGGTTCCAACGGTGGCGCACCTTCCACTGGCCTGGATCATGGGCTACGACGTGGAGCCCCTGGTCACGCTGGAGACCAAGCGGCGAATCCTGTCGCGCGCCGTGGCGGATCAGTGGCTCATGGTCTTCGAGCACGACGCCAGGGTGCCGTGGAGTCGAATTGTCCACGACGGCAAGGCGTACACGTTGTCGTCTTGACCTAAACAGCCATCAGCCCTAGGTTTAGGTCACAATTTGCATCAAGCGGATTGGCTCCCGCCAATCCCACCCTTCGGCCCTCGCGAAGTGGCGAGGCGTGCTGCTGGAGTTCTTGGGCTACGTCGCCGGGCGCGCATGCGTTCGGTGCCAGCTGCGGACTCCATCAGAGGGTTCGCTTTTTTTTTCTCCTTTACGAGGAACACAGCATCCAGGACACCACCAAGCGCGTGCGGGTCAACCGCCAGATCCGCATTTCACCCGTCCGAGTCATCGGTGCCGATGGTTCACAGCTCGGTATCATGGAAGTCGACACGGCACTCCGCATGGCGGACGAGCAGGGTCTCGATCTTGTCGAAGTCGCACCAACCGCACGTCCGCCCGTCGTCCGCATCATGGATTACGGGAAGTACAAGTTCGAAATGGCCAAGCAGGCGCGGCAGGCGAAGAAAAAGCAGCACGTGATCGAGCTGAAGGAGGTGAAGTTCCGTCCCGGCATCGGCGATCACGACTTCGCCACCAAGGTCGGTCACGCACGGCGGTTCCTGGAAGAGAAAAACAAGGTGAAGGTCACCATGATGTTTCGTGGTCGACAGGTCGCGCATCCGGAGCTCGGTCAGGCCGTCCTGGATCGCGTGGCCGCCGCGATTGCCGATGTCGGCAAAGTCGAGACGGCGGGAAGGCTGGAAGGGAAGTTGATGACGATGATCGTCGCGCCGAAGTAGGGCGCGCGCTACCGAGATTGAATCATGCCGAAGATGAAAACCCACAAAGGCGCGAAGAAGCGCTTCAAGGTCACCGGAAGCGGTGAGGTGAAGCGTGGGCACGCGTTCAAGAGCCACATCCTCACCAAGAAGACGTCCAAGCGGAAGCGCCGCTTGCGTCGCAGCGCGTTGATCGCCACGCGGGGCGACGTGAAGCGAATGAAGCGCCTCCTCCAGGCGTAAGGAGGAACGGACCATGCCTCGCGCTAGATCAAATGTCCCGCGCCTGAAGCGGAAGAAGCAGATCATGAAGGCTGCCCGCGGAGCGTTCGGCGCGCGCAGCAAACTCTGGAAAGCAGCGAAGGAGAACGTCGAACGCGGCTGGAAATACGCGTATCGTGATCGCAAGAACAAGAAACGCGATTTCCGTCGCCTGTGGATCACCCGCATCAATGCGGGCGCTCACCAGAACGATCTGAGCTACAGCAAGTTCATGAACGGCTTGCGGAAGGCCGGGATCGAGATCGATCGCAAGATTCTCGCGGACCTGGCCATTCACGACCCGGCCGCGTTTACCGCGCTCGCGGAGAAAGCGCGCTCGGCGCTCAACGCAGCGTAAACTCTGCGGCGATTGAACGGCGGCAGCGCGACTCCAGGTCGTCGCTGCCGCCGTTTCGTTTATTTTTGCGAATTGTTCGAATACACCGGAGCGGGAGATCCGAATCGGCCCGACTGGGCTGAACCCATCGAATGAGCGACCAGATACCACAGTACTCGGAGAACGCCGCGGCCTTCATTCGCGAAGCGATGGCCGCGTTCTCGGCCGCGTCGAAACCGGAGGAGCTCGAAGCTGCTCGCGTCCAGTTTCTCGGCGATCGCAGCGGCCGGTTGAAGGCACTGCAGGTGGCGCTCGGCCAGCTGGCCAGAGAAGAGCGGCCGATGGCCGGGCGCGTGTTCAACGAAGCCAAGTCGGTTGTCACCCAGGCGTTCGAGCAGCGTCAGCAGGCGATTCAACGGAGCGCCGGGCAGGCCGAGGCTCCTGCGGATCTCACGATGCCGGCGCGCGAAGTCTGGCGCGGTGCCAAACACCCCGTCACGCTCGTGATCGAGGAAATCGCGGACATCTTCCGCGAGCTCGGATTCACCATCGCGCTGGGGCCGCAAGTCGAAACGGAGTGGTACAACTTCGGATCGCTCAATTTCCCGCCGGATCATCCGGCGATGGACGCGCACGATACGCTGTACATCGAAGACGATGTGCTGCTGCGCACGCACACGTCTCCGGTGCAGATTCGGACGCTGCAGCGCTTCCCGCCGCCCATTCGGATCCTGGCGCCAGGCGACGTGTTCCGGCGCGACTTCTTCGACGCGTCACACGCGCCCATGTTCGCCCAGATCGAGGGGCTGTGCGTGGACGAAGGCATCAGCTTCGTGGATCTCAAGGCGATGCTGAACAATTTTGCGCGCCGGTTCTTCGGCGTCGCGCGCACGCGCTTTCGTCCGAGCTATTTCCCGTTCACGGAGCCGTCCGCCGAGATGGACGTGGAGTGCCGCTTGTGCCGCGGTGCGGGATGTCCAGTGTGCAAGGGAACCGGCTGGACCGAGATCCTCGGTTCGGGCATGGTGCACCCATCGGTGCTGGAAGCAGCCGGTGTCGACGCGGAGCGCTACACCGGGTGGGCCTTCGGCATGGGGCCGGCGAGAATTGCCCTCCAGCGATACGACATCCCGGACATCCGCATTCTGTACGATTCGGACGTTCGCTTCCTTCAGCAGATCGCACGATGAACGCCTCGTACGAGTGGCTTCGCGCGTTCGTCCCGGTCAACGCGACGCCTGCGCAGCTGCGCGACCTGTTCACGGCGCATACGGCGACGGTCGAGGAGCTCGTGCCGTTGCGCGCCGATCTCGCGCCGATCGTCATCGCGCGCGTGAAGGAGGCGGGACGCCATCCGGATTCGGACCATTTGTGGGTGACACAGGTGGACGCGGGCGGGCCCGAGACGCTCGAGGTCATTTGCGGCGCGCCGAACGTCACGGTGGGCGCGCTGTACCCGTTCGCACCAGTAGGAACGACCATGCCGAACGGCATCAAGATCGAGCGCCGGAAGATTCGCGGCATCTACTCGAACGGAATGCTGTGTTCTGCGCGCGAGTTGAATCTGGGGGAGGATCAGGCGGGCATCATGGAGCTCGACGTGGCCGCGACGCCCGGAACGCCGTTCCTGGCCGCGGTTCCGATGGGCGACACGCGCCTGGTCCTGGACGTCGGAGCCAACCGTCCCGACTTGTTGTCGCACCTGGGTCTCGCGCGCGAGCTGGCGGCAATCAGCGGCAAGCAGTGGCGTCTGCCAGAGATTCCGAATCTGGGACCCGAGATACCGAAGCCCGCACAGGTTTCGGCCAAAGGCACAACCGGCGGCATCGAGGTACGTGTGAGCGCGGAGTCGCGCGCGCGCCGGTACCTTGGCGCCGTGATCCGCGGTGTCGACGTTGGCCCGAGCCCCGAGTGGCTCATTCGACGCCTCGACGCCGTGGGCGTGCGCTCCATCAGCAACGTCGTCGACGCCACCAACTACGTGCTGCACGAGCTGGGTCAGCCCGTACACGCGTTCGATCTCGCGAAACTGCGTGGCGCAGTGGCGGTGCGACGGGCGTCGCCGGGCGAGACGCTGGTCACGCTCGATGGCGAGTCGCGCAAGCTGCACGCGGACGTCGTCGTCATCGCCGATGACCGTGGCGCTCAGGCCGTGGCGGGCGTGATGGGTGGCAGGGAGAGCGAGGTGACGCAGAACAGTCGCGACCTCTTCATCGAAGTCGCGAGCTTCGATCCCAAGCTCACACGATCGGCGAGGAGGTCTCTCGGACTGAATACGGACGCGAGCTATCGATTCGAGCGCGGTGTGGATCCGGCGCTGGCCCCTGCCGCCCTGGATCGGGTGGTGCGGCTCATCATCTCGCTGGCTGGTGGCCGCGTCGATGGCGCGCCGGTGGACGTGCGCGGCACCTGGCCCGAGCCTGCGACGCTGACGCTGCGCGCCAAGCGCACCGAGCAGGTTCTTGGGGAGCGGGTGCCCATGGACCAGGCACGGCGATATCTGGAAGGCGCGGGTTTCGTCGTCCACTCGAGCTCCGAAAGCGAGCTGCGCGCGACTGTTCCGACCTGGCGAGTGGATGTGAGCGGCGAGATCGATCTGGTGGAAGAAGTAGCCAGGTTCCACGGCTACGACAGGTTCCCGGACGAGATTCGGCCGTTCCGGCCCACCACCACCTTCGACGACCCGTTATGGACGGTCGCGAATCGGGTTCGCGATGCGCTTGTCGGGCTGGGTCTCTTCGAGACACGCCCGATGCCCTTCGTGCACGCCACGGAGGACACCTACGTGCGCGTCAGGAATCCGTTGTCTGAGAACGAAGCGTTCCTGAGACAGTCGGTGCTCGAAACGCTGGCACGCCGCGCCGAGTTCAACCTGTCGCACAGGAGCGGCGACCTGCGGCTCTTCGAGATCGGCTCCGCGTTTCTTCGCAACAGCGCCGCGATGCCCCGCGAGCAGCTGCGACTCGGAGCGCTCATCATGGGTCGCCGGCATCCGCCGCACTTCACGGAGCCGCGGCCGCCCATGATCGATATGTGGGACGCGAAGGAGCTGGCCGCCGTCGCGGCCAGCGCGGCGTACGCCGGACGTCAAGTGGAGCTCGTGCCGGCTGCGAAGGCGGGCGACGTGCTCTGGCACGTTCGTGTCGGCGACCGGACGCTGGGCAATGTGACGCGCGTGGCTCTCGACGCGCCCGTCTGGTCTTCGCCAGCGTATGGCGTGGAGCTGGTTCTGGGCGAAATGGAGACGCAGCCCGCAGCGCCGCGCGGTGGACACTCTTATATAGAAGGTGGCGCCCACCTGACCGTGGCGGTGTCGCGCTACCGCGCACTGCCCACCATGCCACCGGCCGAATTCGACCTCGCGCTTCTCGTTCCCATTGGAACAACCCGGAGCGACGTAGAGAACGTCATTCGCAACTCGGCGGGCGAACTACTCGAGTCACTCGATCTTTTCGACGAGTACACCGGAGAGGGTGTGCCTCAGGATCACCGCAGTCTTGCCTGGCGATTGACGTTCCGGCACCCGGAGCGCACTCTACGCGACAAGGAGATCGAGGGCAGGCGGAACAAGATCCTCGGTGCGCTTGAACAGGAGCTGCATGTCCGGAAACGATAGGCACGACGGAGACGGCGGCGGAGCCGAGTTGCGTTCCTTTCGTGAGCTCGAATCGCTGGTTCGGAACCTGGGCGAGGAACTCGCAACCTTTCGCCGCCGCGCCATCGCAGCCGAAACGCAGCTCGAGGAAGCCCCAGCCCCACCGCAACCAAAGACCGGTGGCCGCACCTCTGGAGGCGCGCGGCTGCCTGCCTCCGCTGGTGTCGGTCGCGGCCCCGACCTCGAAGCCGAAACCGAGGCGTTACGCGCGCATCTCGCTGGCGCTGCGGAGCGCGTCCGCCAGATGCTGGATCGAGTGCGCTTCCTCCGGCAACAGGTTCAGCTTCAGGCAGCCGGAGCTGGTGTTGCCAGCGCGAGGACCCGGTCGTGACGAAGAAGAACCTGGTCCGGGTCTCGATTCTCAACGAGGAGTACGCGATTCGCAGCGACGAGTCGCCGGAGCATACCCGTGCGGTCGCGGCGTACCTGGAAAGTGCAGTGAAGCGTGTGCTCGAGACGGGCTCAGTCGTGGAGACCCACCGGGCGGTGATACTCGCCGCCTTGCAGATCACAGCCGAGCTCTTCGAGGCGAAGGCGACCGGTGGCAACGCGGAAATGGTGCGCAGAATACAGGACCTGAGCGCCGAAGTGCGCCGGATGCTTCCACCCGTGAAACGTGGGGAGCCGGTCGCCTGAACCGCGTTGCCTTTTATACCACCGCGCCGTAATCTTAGCCTTAACTAGCCAGGCGGGTCCGTAGCCAGGGCCGCGCTCGGCACCCTCCCGTCCAGCGCCCTTCGACGGCGCCGGCCCGGATGTGGAAGCCGCGCGGTACGTACGGATTTCGAGCGGTTCTACCCGTCTCCGCGGCGTAAGCCGTGGTGGAGCATAGATTCATATGAGCGTGTACGCGCTGCTAGCCGCGCTGGGCGTAGCGATCGCCTTGCCGGCTTTGTTTTTTTGGGGACGTAAATTGGGTGCGGCAGCCGAGATCCGAAAACAGGCCGCCGCCAAGGATACCGCCGAAGAAGCGTCCAAACGGATCCTCGGAGAGGCTACGCGCGAGGCCGAGACGATGCGCAAGAGCGCCGTCGTCAGCGGCAAGGAAGAGCTCATCAAGCTGCGCGAGGGCTTCGAGCAGGAAGTTCGCGGCCGCCGGACCGAGGTGGAGCGTGAGGAAAAGCGCCTCATGGAGCGCGAAAACACGCTCGACCGGAAGTTCGAGGTCCTTGATCAGCGCGACAAGGACCTCAGCCGCCGAGCAAGCGAGTTTGGCCGCCGCGAGAAGGTGGTCAGCGAACGGGAGGAAGAGCTTCGCAAGCTCGTCGCGGAGGAGCGCGAACGCCTCGAGCGCCTGGCGGGAATGTCCGCCCAGGACGCCAAAGCCGAGCTCATGCGGCGCCTGGAGGAAGAAGCGCACGCGGACGCGGCGAGCCGGTTGCGCGAGATCAGGGAACGGGCGCGTCGCGACGCGGAGCGCGAAGCCAAGAAAATCGTCGCGCTCGCCATTCAGCGAATCGCGGCAGAGCACACGGCCGAATCGACCGTGTCCGCGGTATCGCTGCCCAGCGACGAGATGAAGGGCAGGATCATCGGCCGCGAAGGGCGAAACATCCGGGCATTTGAGCTGGCGACGGGCGTTGACGTGATCATCGACGACACCCCCGATACGGTTGTCGTCTCGTGCTTCGATCCCATCCGGCGCGAAGTGGCACGGCTGGCGCTCGAGAAGCTCGTGACGGACGGACGAATCCACCCAGGCCGCATCGAGGAGGTCGTCAACAAGTCGCGCCGGGAGATCGACCAGCAGATCATCGAGCTCGGCGAGCAGTCTGCCTACGAAGTCGGCGTGCATGGTCTGCATCCCGAGATCATCAAGCTTGTCGGCCGCATGCATTGGCGAACGAGTTACGGGCAGAACATCCTGCAGCACTCGAAAGAGGTGGCCTGG
Source organism: Gemmatimonadaceae bacterium (assembly GCA_035758925.1). Lineage (GTDB taxonomy): Bacteria > Gemmatimonadota > Gemmatimonadetes > Gemmatimonadales > Gemmatimonadaceae > DASPMP01. Next base: position 4,986 of record DASTVV010000225.1, on the reverse strand, counting down.
CTTGCCGGAATCATGGCCACCGAGCTCGGCTTGGACTCCGCGATGGCCAAGCGCGGCGCCCTGCTGCATGACATCGGCAAGGTGCTGACGCACGAGCACGAGGGGACGCACGTCCAGCTCGGCGTGGAGGTATCCACGAAGTACGGCGAGAACCCGCTTGTCGTGAACTGCATCGCCGCGCACCATGACGACGTGCCGCACGAGAGCGAGGTCTCGGTCCTCGTGCAGGCGGCAGATGCCATTTCCGGCTCGCGTCCTGGCGCCCGCCGCGAGGCGTTCGAGACGTACGTGAAGCGCCTCGAGGGCCTCGAGAAGATCGCGTCGAGCTACAAGGGCGTGGAGAAGGTTTTTGCCATCCAGGCGGGCCGGGAAGTCCGCGTGATCGTGACCCCGGATGATATCGACGACGTCCGCATGGGAACGCTGACCGAAGAAATTGCCCGTCGGATCGAGGCCGAGCTGCAGTACCCCGGACAGATCAAGGTCGTGGCGATTCGCGAAACACGAGCGGTGGACTTTGCGCGCTGAAGCGGCGGGCGCGCTGATGGATGGTCGCGCGCTGGCCGGGAAGATTCGGGAGCGGGTGGCGGTTGGGGTGCGGGAGCTGGAGCCTTCGGGAATCGTGCCCGGCCTCACTGTCGTCCTCGTCGGCGACGATCCCGCCAGCGCGGCCTACGTCCGCTCCAAGGCGAGGGCCTGCGAAGAAGCAGGTATGCGCGGCGAGACGCTCCGTCTGCCGGCCACGACGTCTCAAGGCGAGTTAGTCAGCATCATCGAGCGCCTGAACGCCGATCCGCTCGTCCACGGCATTCTGGTTCAGATGCCGCTTCCAAAGGGCATCGACTCCGAGGTCGTCCTCCGCCTCATCGATCCGGCCAAGGACGTGGATGGATTTCATCCGGTGAACGTCGGAAAGCTGCTGATCGGTGACCGGGATGGATTCGTGCCGTGCACGCCGGCAGGGGTGATGGAACTGATCCGCGAGTATCGCGTCCGGACAGCCGGGGCCCACTGCGTCGTGATCGGTCGCAGCAACATCGTCGGAAAGCCAATGACCGCGCTTCTGATCCAGCCGGGAACAGACGCGACCGTGACCGTTTGTCATAGCCGAACGCCCCATGTCGCAACCCACACGCGAGAGGCGGACATCGTCGTGGCCGCGGCGGGCCGCGCCGGCCTTCTGACTGGTGAGATGGTGAAGCCCGGGGCTGTCGTCGTCGATGTGGGGATGAACCGAGTGGAGGACCCAACGAGTCCCAGGGGCTATCGGCTGGTAGGTGACGTGGACTTCGAGTCCGTTCGAGACGTCGCGTCGCTGATCACGCCGGTCCCCGGCGGGGTTGGACCGATGACGATCGCGATGTTGATGTCGAACACTCTACTGGCGGCGCGCCGCAGCGCCGACCGCGGCGCATGAGTCCCTCGCAGCAGCGCGGATTCGACTTCGCGCCAGTCGAGAACGCGGTGCCGGGTGCGGATCCCTCGTCGGCCATCGCCGTCTCCGCGTTGACCGGGATAGCCAGGGACATTCTCGAGGGCGCGTTCCGCCCCATCTGGGTGCGGGGCGAAGTCACGGGCTTCAAGGCGCATCGCAACGGCCACTGGTACTTCACGCTGCGCGACCGCATGGCGCAGATCCGAAGCGTGGTCTGGTCCAAGGATACCAGGTCGATACCGGCGCCGCCGGACGAAGGCATGCAGGTGGCGGCCTTCGGCAATCTCAGCGTCTATCCCACCAAGGGCGAGATGCAGTTCGTCGTCCGCCGCATGGAGGCCGAGGGCGATGGACTGTGGCGCAAGAAGCTGGAGATCACCCGCGCGAAGCTCGAGAAGGAGGGGCTGCTGCGGGCAGACCGCAAGCGTGCGCTGCCCAGGTACCCGCGTCGTGTGGCCGTGGTCACCAGTCCCGACGGCGCCGCCCTCCGTGACATCATTGCCGTCATCAAGCGCCGTTCACCGGCGGTGGAGGTTGTCGTCGTCGCCGCTGCGGTTCAAGGCGACGCGGCGGTGCTCGAGCTCTGTCGGGCCCTCGATCGTGTCAGCCGCTGGCGCGCAGCGGACGTCGTCATCGTCGGACGTGGTGGCGGGTCGCGCGAGGACCTGCAGGCCTTCAACGACGAGCGTGTAGCGCGAGCCGTGGCCGCGTGTCCACTCCCGGTAGTGTCGGCCGTGGGCCATGAGGTCGACATCACGATCTGCGATCTCGTGGCCGACGTGCGTGCGGCCACGCCGTCCGCCGCCGCCGAAACGGTGGTGCGCGATGACGCCGAGCTCGCGGCCGAGCTACGCGGTATCGGCCGGCGGATGAGCCGGGCGACGCGCAAACGTCTCGACGCGGCCAAGGCCGATCTGCAGTGGCACGCGTCCGCTCTCCAGAACCGCTTCACTCGCGTTGCGGAGCGCCGCGAGGCGCGCGTCGCGGAGCTGGGCGGCCGGCTTCATGCCCTCAGTCCGCTCGCGACGCTGCGACGCGGCTACGCGGTCGCCCGGGCAGACGACGGACGGCCGCTGACATCGGCCGATCACTTCAGCAAGGGAATGGACTTCAGGCTCGTCCTGCGCGACGGCACTGTGGCTGCGCGTGCGACCGACGTCGAGAAGGAAGGGACGCCGTGAGCTTCGAGAAGCGGCTCCAGCGTCTGGAGGAGATCGTGAGCGCACTCGAGTCCGAGGAGATCGAGCTCGAGCGTGCACTGGCCCTCTTCGAGGAGGGCGTATCCTGTTTGCGTGCCGCGACCGAGGAGTTGGGCAAGGTCGAGGCGCGGGTCCAGCGGCTGGTGGAACGCGCTGACGGTTCGTTTGAGGTGAGCGACCTGCGTGAATGACGGAGCCGTCGAACGCATCGGTCGGTGGCGCGCCGCGATCGACGCCGAGCTTGCCCAGGTCGCGGCGGGCCGCGACGATCTGCCGGACGTTCTGCGCGATGCCATTCACTACAGCCTGACGGGTGAGGGCAAGCGCTTCCGCGGCCTGCTGCTGATCGCGTCGTACGACGCCCTGGGCGGAACGGGCGACGCGAGCGCGCTGGCTGCCGCCATCGAAGTCGTCCATGCGTATTCGCTGGTGCACGACGACCTGCCGTGCATGGATGACGACAGCATGCGACGCGGCCGTCCGACCACGCACCTCAAGTATGGAGTGGCGACGGCAACGGTCGCCGGCGTGGCCATGGTGCCCTTGGCGGTCGAGCAGACCCTCCGCGGGGCGAGTCGGCTCGGCCTCGACGACGCCGCTACCCGGCGACTGGTCGAGACGCTCATGCGAGCTTCCGGCGCCTCCGGCATGGTCGGAGGTCAGCTGATGGATCTCGATGCGGAGGGTCGGAGCCTGTCGGTGGCTGGCCTCGAAGCAATTCATCAGGCGAAGACCGGTGCGCTGATCGTGGCGGCTCTCACCATGGGCGGCATTGCTGCCGCGGCGAGGGAACACACGGTCTCAGAACTGGCGGCGGCTGGCGCTCAGCTAGGCCTGGCGTTCCAGATCGCTGATGACGTGCTGGACGCCACGGCAACCTCGGAAAGCCTGGGAAAGACTGCCGGTCGCGACGCGGTGCTCGAGAAAAGCACCTATGCTTCTGTCCTGGGTGTGGCGACGGCTCGCCAGCGAAGCGATGCCCTTGTGGCCGACGCCATGACCAGGCTGGACGCCGCTGGTCTCAGGACCCATACCATCGATCGTTTGGCACATTTCGTCGCTGCGCGACGTTCATAGTTTTAGACACCCCATGTCTCTCCTCGATCAGATCGACTTGCCCGCGGACCTTCGCAAGCTGGCCACTGACCAGCTGCCGACGTTGGCCGAGGAACTTCGGGCGCGACTCGTAGATGTCTGCTCACGCACAGGCGGCCACATCGGTGCCGGACTCGGCGTGGTAGAGCTCACCATAGCGCTGCACTACGCGTTCGCAACGCCGCGCGATCAGCTCGTGTGGGATGTCGGTCACCAGGGCTATCCGCACAAGCTGCTCACGGGGCGCAAGGCGCGAATCGAGACGCTGCGCCAGGAGGGCGGTATCTCCGGATTCCTCAAGCGCAGCGAAAGCGAATACGACGTCTTCGGCGCGGGTCACGCCGCGACCGCGATTTCAGCCGCCCTCGGCATTGCCGTCGGCCGCGATCTCCAGGCCGAGGACTACAAAGTGGTTGCCATCCTTGGCGACGGAGCGCTCACGTCCGGGCTGGCGTACGAAGGGCTGAACAACGCCGGCCACTCGGGCCGCGACCTGATCGTGGTGCTGAACGACAACGAGATGTCCATTGCGCCGAACGTGGGCGCGATGTCGAAGTACCTGAACTCGATCCAGCGCAACTCGCTCTACAACCGGCTGCGCAGCAAGATCGGCGAGCTTGCCGACCACGCGCCCGGTCCGTTGGCGGCGATGGGCTCGCTGGTGCGCAAATGGGAGGAGAGCGTCAAGGCATTCCTCACTCCGGGCGTTCTGTTCGAGGAGTTGGGGCTGCGGTATTTCGGGCCGATCGACGGGCACGACATCGGATCGATGGTCGAGACGTTCCGCGCCGTTCGCGACCTGAAGGGGCCGCGGATCGTTCACGTCATCACCCAGAAGGGGAAGGGCTTTCCGGCCGGCGAACACTCGACTGGCGAGAAGTGGCATGCGCTGCCGCCGGGCTACGAGCCGGCAACGGGGAAGCCGACCAAGACGAGCAGCACGCGCCCGCCCTACACGAAAGTGTTCGGAAAGGGCCTCGCCGAGCTGGCTGCGGAGGACGAGCGCGTCGTCACAATCACGGCGGCCATGCCGAGCGGAACGGGCACTGATGCAGTTGCCAGGAGCCATCCGGATCGCTTCTTCGACGTCGGGATCGCCGAAGGACACGCGGTCACGTTCGCGGCCGGCTTGGCAACGAGGGGGCTGCGGCCGGTCACTGCGATCTACTCGACGTTCATCCAGCGCGCCTACGACAACATCATTCACGACGTCGCCATCCAGTCGTTGCCCGTGACCTTGTGTCTCGATCGGGCGGG
>DASTVV010000022.1:0-6969 GCA_035758925.1 Gemmatimonadaceae bacterium | reverse complement strand
GGGATGTGCGCTTCACACGGGCGCAGATGCGCGAACTGCGATTCGCCGCGTTGCTGCACGACCTGGGCAAGGTCGCGGTCCGCGAGGACGTGTTGATCAAGGCGAAGAAGCTGCCGCCAGAGCTGTGGGAGCGAGTTCGTGCACGGTTCGCGCTGATTCGCCGGACCATGGAGGTGGAGTACCTCCGGAAGCGCGCGAGCCTGCTCCTCGACACAAATGCAACGCTGCGAACGCGCCGCCTCGACGACGCGTATGCCAGACAGCTCGAGCGTCTGGAAAGGGTGTCGAACGTCGTGCGGGCGGCGAATGAACCGACCGTCGACCTCGATCCACTCGACGTCCACCTGGCCGAGATCGTGATGCCGGAGCACCTGGCCGAGATCGCGACGCAGACGTTCGAAAGCGCGGACGCGACGGAACAGCCGTACCTCACGGCCGACGAGCTGCGTTTTCTCCAGATTCCGCACGGCACGCTGGACGATCGCGAGCGGACGGTGATCGAGTCACACGTCGACCAAACCTACCGGTTTCTGGCACAGATTCCGTGGACCGACGATCTGAAGAACCTCCCGATCTACGCAGGCATGCACCACGAAAAGCTCGACGGCACCGGCTACCCAAGAAGAGTCAAGGGAAAGGACATCCCCATCCAGTCGCGCATGATCACGATCGCGGACATCTTCGACGCGCTCACCGAATCGGATCGTCCGTACAGACGCGCCATGCCGCTGGAGAGGGCACTGGACCTGCTCCAGTCGGAGGCGAAGGCGGGTCAGCTCGATTCCGAGCTCGTGCGCATCATGATCGAGAGCCAGGTCTACCGGAAAGTCCTGGACGAAGACTGGAAACGGCTCTGAGCTAGCGGCTGGCCGTGCGCGGCGGTGAGATGCGCGTGAGCACCAGGTCCCACATGCGCGATTCACTGAAATGCATCGCGATGACCCGGCCGCGGTCGCGTGTGAACCACACCGCTCCGTTGTCACCGTCGAAGGTATCGGGATAGGTGGGCTGCAGAGCCACGACCACACCGGGGCGCGCGGAAAGGGTGAGCGAATCACCGGCCACGCGCACATCGTAGGTCACGCCGACTTCGTCGCTGCGGTACTGCCCTTCGAATGCTGCGAGATCCTGCCGCGTGGGCACCCAGCGCTTTTCGGCCGCGTAGACGTAACGAATGGTGTCGGCTTCCGCGTCCACCGTGATGAGACCCGACGGACGGCCGTTCGGACCCGTTTCGAAGCGCAGGCGCTGGTTGTTGCGCAGGAACCAGCCGTTCGGCAGCGCGCGCAGCCGCGCGACGGCGGCAGTGTCGACCACGATCAGGTTGCGCATCCGATCGCTTCTATAGATACCGAAGAACCTGGCAACGGCCGGCGATTCTACGCGGGTGGTATCGAGCCGCTCAGCCGCGGGGAAGTCGGTGATCAGACGGTCTGCCAACTGGTGCGTATATGTCGTGGCGCTGCCCTGCGCGGAGTTGCACAGCACCGCGATCGAGAGATTGCCGCGATCCGGATAGCGCGCGAGGAACGTGGAGTAGCCCGCGGTCGACCCGCTGTGGGAAATCTCCTTCACGCCGCGATACTCGGTCACGCTCACGCCCAGCGCGTACCGAATCTCCCGGCCGCTGGTGACCTTCATGCGTCGCGTGAGAGAGTCGGTGTGTCCGGGACGGATCCCGCCCTTCGCCAGCGCGTCGTTCCAGATGAGCCAGTCGCCGACCGTCGTGAGCAATCCGCCCGGACCAACCACGGTCTCGAACGGCATGTCGAGATGCCACGCGCCGCCTCTCAGGCTGTACGCCTGGGCGCGATCGGGCACGAGACGCGTGAAGTCGTCGCGCCATTGGGTGTGCGTCATGCCCAGCGGCCGGAAAATCCGTTCCTGCGTGAACTCCTGGAACGATTTGCCGCTGACGCGCTCGACCAACGACATCGCCACCGCGTACCCGGAGTTCGTATACGAGTAGTAGTCGCCCACCGGATAGTTGAGCGCCTTCTGGCGATACACCACGTCGAGCAGGTCCGCTTGCGTGTGTGACCGCGAGCCGCGCGGCCAGCCGGCCGTCGCGACGAGATTGCTCCATTCGCGCAGGCCGCTCGTGTGGGTGAGCAGGTGGCGAACCGTGATCGGGCGATCGTACTGCGGAAACTCCGGCAGGTACTTTCGCACGGGATCCGCGAGGTCCAGCTTGCCGTCCATCGCCAGCAGGACCACGGCGGTCGCCGTGAACTGCTTGGCCACGGATCCGGACTCGAAGATGGTCCGCACGGTGATCGGCGCGCCGGTTTCGAGATCCGCCATGCCGTAACCGCGCGTCAGCAGCACCTTGCCGTCACGGGACACGCCGAGGGCACACCCCGGGGTGTGGGTGGAATTCCATCGGCTGAATACGGTGTCGGCGACTGGCGAGAAGTCGCGCTGCTGCGCGCCAACCGACGCGCAGGCGAGGAACGACAGCGAAAGAACGAGGCGTGTGCGCATTGGTCAAGATGCTCACGAGATGCCGTGCTGCACCAGCGCTTCTTGATGCTTGACTCGACTACGTGTGTGTCAGCGCTCTGCTCTCGTCCAAACAAGGAGGGCACCGCAGGTGGCGCCAGTGCGCTGGAATCGCGCTGGTAGTTGCGCCGCGCCGGCATAGTACTCGATGCCGGCGATGTCCTGGACAATCAGCTGATTGATATCGAACAGCGGCTCATCCTTGCGTCCACCGTATACGAGAGTGCCATCCACGTAGATGTCCGCATAGCACGCCGCTTTCGCACCGCGAGCGCGCGCGAAACGATCCGGTGTTCGATTCAAGACGATGGTCGATTGCCCGCGCGAGTTCGCAACCCATTGTTCACTGCCAGTCCCCGGCTGGATAACAAGCCCGGGAACGCGCCTCAGCACATCGGCGAGCAGCCGGCCGTGCTGCCTTGCAAGATCATCCTGCGTAATGAAGTGGCCGATCCCAATCCGCCGCCGCTCTTCGAACTCCCGCATTCTCGCGCTCGATACAAGGCCCACGGTAGCTACAGTGTCGAGAACCAGGGGCAGCGAAGTCAAGACAAAATCGCGCTCGATCGTTTCGTTATTCGTGAATGAGATTTTGATCGTTTGACCCACGACACCAACGTGACGCACCGATACCGCGTGCTCGCCGGCCGGAATACCGGTAACGACGTACTCGCCCGAGACATTTGTTCGGACGGTCAGCCCCATTCCTGGTATGAGTATCTCTGCGTCTGCGATGGGTGTGCGCGACGAATCTCGTCGCACAACGCCTGTAAGTGTCGCCTGTGCTTCCAGCGCGCAGGGGATAAGCACCAGAATCGTTACAATCACCGAACTGGACTTCGGGCGGCGGAACTGCATAGATGCACACAAATTGCGGCGAAAGTCAGTGCGCATAGTCCTAGTCTCGATCGCGTACTTGGCGACGCGTGCGACTGTTGTAACAACAGCACTTGGCCTGCCACGCGGTCCCTAGGCCGCCGGTCCTCGGCGGCGCAGCCGAGTTCCGTCCTTCGTGCACTCTGACCGATGGTCAGGTGGAGGAACGATGCTTTCAAAACGCGGTAGGGGAAAGGTGGCCGTGCTCGTAGCGTCGATTGCACCGCTGACATTGTTCGGCAATGGAGGTCAAAGACTCGAGCCGGAATGTGTTGCAGCACAGCGGTGGGTGGTCGAACATCGAAACCACCTCCCGAGCACTGTATCCGAGTTGGCGTTGTATCCGGACGTGTATCGGAAAGCGATTGTTGGCGCGCTCGACCCAGCTCACCAGCATGCACTCTGGTCGGAGCATTTTGCACTCGTGTTGCATTCGACAGAACTGAGCGTCGACCAGCAAGAAGTCATTCGGGATTGGGTTCGTCAGTTCGATGAGGTGTTCTCACCATCCATGTCGACTGAACAGCGCCGAGCCCGCTTTGCGCTCTTTCGGCCAAAGTTGTCCTCGAAGTTCGAACGGGACTTGGCTGCTCACATTTTCACGACATCGGGCTTGACGCGTGAACGTGAAATCTTTGTCGCTCATCCCGGGACGCGCGAGGTTCGTGGTGTGTCATTGCGGTTCGCTGCTCTTTCTTTGCGCTATCCGCAGTGCACGTGTCACATCGGTGGTCCCGAGTGCGGTGGTGACTGCCAGAACCCACCAACATCGCAATGCCAGCCCACTGATCAAGGCTGTGGCTTTATGGGCTGGGATTCGTGCGATGGTATTTGTTGGGGTGGCCGGTCCTAACAAACGCGGCCACGGCCGGCCGTTGTAGCCGCGGTCTCCGATAGGCGACACGATCTACCGCGCACGCTGGTCCACTCGATGCCACGGGCGTACAGGTGTCGCCCACGCAACTCTGCAATTAGAAGAGTTTCTGGCGAATAGTTGGAAGCTACTCGATCACAGCTCTGATCTTAGTGCGTAGCGCCCGAAGCACTCGGCCCGCGCTCGAATTTGAATGGCGCGGGCCGCCGCGAAAGTTTCGCTGCAGCGCCCTAGTCCGGCATTGACGGTCTCGGGGTCGCGACGGATCTTGCTCGATCAGCGTCTCTATCCGGTTCCGCCCTCCGCCTCATGATCGGCACAACGGTATCGCACTACCGCATCCTCGACAGGCTCGGCGAAGGCGGCATGGGGATCGTGTACAAGGCGCAGGACACCCGGTGAGGCGACCTGCTGCAGGGGCTTTGGCCGTGGTGTTGAGCGTCAATGCCTGCATTCCCGTCAACATCATCGAGCCAGCGTCGCCACCGCTGGTGGGCATGCTGACGAACGAGGACGGCACCCCCGCGGTTCGTGTCAGCGTTGGCGTCAACGGAGAGTATGGCGACCAGGGCTGCGAGCACATCTCGCGGCGAACCTTCACCGACTCGGCCGGCGTGTTCCGCCTGGATCCGACGACCCACAAGGTGAAGTGGGCGGTGATCATCCCTCCGGTGGAACGGTTCTTCTCGTCGTATTCGCTGTGTGCGAGCTTCGAAGACACGGCGCCGGTGTTCGCCTACCATGGTTCCATCCCGCGGAGGGGCCAACAGAAACCCGACACCGTTCAATGCGTCGCATGGACCTGGCAGCAACGCCGACGCATGACCTGCGCAAGCCAATTTCCGACTGGCGGCCAACACCGCATCGAAGTCGGTGGCAGATGGCAGGACGAACGCAGCAACACAGGCAACTATCGGCTGATTGTCGCCAGAAATGACTCGTACGGGCGCCCGGCTGTGTTCCTGCAGTGGATCGAGTACCCGGCGTCCGGTCCGGCGTCCGTTCCGCAGACGGTCAATCTTCCGTTGATCCCTCGGATGATCGCGCTCACGGAGGCGGGCCTGCTCGCCGACAAGTACTCACGACCCAGTATCGTCCTTCGTAGTGTCGGTGACCCGCGATGGAACCAGCTGCGACAGCCAAAGGAGTGCTCGCTGTTCGAGCTTGGCCCACCAGGCGAGTTCCGGCAGTCTCCCTGCCCGCAACCGTAGGCGCTAAACCGGAATGTGCCGCCCGCGCCATGTTTTCCGGGCGCGCGGAAAGTCGCTGCGATAGTGGCCGCCGCGCGACTCCCTGCGGCGCAGCGCCGCCTCCACGATGAGCTGCGCTGTCTGAATCAGGTTGCGCTCCTCGGTGGCTCCAGACGGCAGGCGTGCTTCGAGATCCTTGAGCTGCTCGCGGGCTTCGCGCAGTCCCACCGCGGAACGAACCACGCCCGCGTCGCGCCACATCAATTCGCGCGTGGTGTCCGCGGCAACCTGCGCCGCACCGCGATCCGCGAGCACGGGGACGCTCCACTTTCCCTGGCGCGGCAGCGACTCGAGCTCCTTCACCGTGACCATATCCCGCGCCACGCGTTCGGCGAACACCAGCCCCTCGAGCAGTGAATTCGACGCCAGCCGGTTGGCGCCGTGCACGCCGGTGCGCGACACCTCACCGACGGCGTAGAGCCGTTTGAGACTCGAGCGCCCCCGAAGATCCGTCACGATGCCACCCATCATGTAGTGCGCCGCCGGCGTCACGGGAATGAGGTCTCGGCGCGGATCGATGCCTCGCGCCCTGCAAAGCGCGAAGATGCCCGGGAAGCGGCGCACGAAGGAGCGCGCCAGCTTGCGCGCGTCGAGGAACACCAGCCGGCCCGCGCGTTGCTGCCGAAAGATCCCGCGAGCTACGACATCCCTCGGAGCCAGCTCGGCCAGGCGGTGCACCCTTTTCATGAAACGGACGCCGCGATCATTGACGAGCGTCGCACCTTCGCCGCGAACGGCCTCCGAGATCAGCGCCAGCGGATTCTCCGGCGTGTCCAGCGCGGTCGGATGAAACTGCACGAACTCCATGTCCGTGAGCTTGACGCCGGCGCGATGCGCGATCGCGAAGCCGTCGCCGGTGGCCACCACCGGGTTCGTCGTGTACGTGTAGACCTGACCGCATCCGCCCGTCGCCAGCACCGTGACATCGGCGATGATCTCGGTGGCGACACCCCGCACGCTGGCGCGCACGCCGACACACACGCCACGATGGATGATCAGGTCCAGCACGCGCGCTTTTTCCAAAACGCGGATCTGCTTGCTCCTCCGGACGCGACTCACGAGCGTGCGCGCGACTTCCGCGCCCGTCTGGTCGCCGTGCGCGTGCACGATGCGTTTGCGGGAGTGCGCGGCCTCGCGCCCCAACATCAGCTTTCCGGTTTCCGGCTCGAGGTCGAACCGCGCGCCAGCCGCCTGCAGCTCGCGGACGCGCGCGGGCCCTTCCTCGACCAGCACCTGTACTGCCGCAGCGTCGCACAACGCCGCGCCCGCGGCGAGCGTGTCACGCCGGTGGAGACTGGGCGAATCACCGGCCCCGAGCGCGGCGGCGATGCCGCCCTGCGCATAGGACGTGGCGCTGTCGAACAGCGACCGCTTGGTGAGCAGCAGAACGTTGCCCTGCTCCGACGCCCGCCACGCCGTGTGCAGCCCGGCGACGCCTGAGCCGACCACGAGGAAGCGGGTGCGAAT
>DASTVV010000203.1:0-2833 GCA_035758925.1 Gemmatimonadaceae bacterium | reverse complement strand
AAACGAGCGTCCCACCGAGGGGAGCGCCCCGAGCAACTCGAACAGGCCGGCGGAGACCGCCGCGCCGCTCAGCGCTTCCGGATCACCATCGCCGGCGACCGACATGTTGATGGGTGAGTAGCCTTCCACACTGGTCAGCGTCCGGGTGGCTTCTCGCCAGCGGCTCACCATCATGGCGCTGGAGGCCATCATCTGCGTCGAATCGCGATTGACCGGCTCCGTCGTGTAGACGTTCACCAATGTGCCGGGGTCGCGGTACGGCAGCTCACGCCAGAGCGTGGCGCGAACCACGGCGAACGTCGCGCCGGTTGCCGTCGTGGCCAGTGTGATGAGGGCGAACATAAGCCCGCCGTACGTGCGCCGTCTCGAGAGAGCCCGGGCCGTTGTCGTCAGTGCGTGCATACGAGCCTCGAGTCAGAGTGTTTCGATCGCCTCTGCCTGTGGTGCGTGGAGCGACGCGTGACGAACGCGTGGGGTGCCTCGAGCCTAACGAGCGCCGCGACGGCCGGCCGACTTTGTCCGTGCCGCGCCTCGCCGGCTTGTTCGCTGGGTTCCGCCGAGCGCTGTCGAGAACGCCTCGTGGAGTCCGTCGAAGAGCGCGATCCCGTGCGCTTCGCGATCGGTATCGGCGCGATCCATCCACCCGCGCAGGATGGCGTCGACCCCTGGTACTTCCGGCCGAACGTAGCGGCCATCACGCAGATCGATGTCGTGAACGATCTCCGCGATGACTCTCATGGCGGGGTTCTCCAGGCCGAATGCCAGCACCATCGTCTCGAACGTGCACAGATTGCCGCGGTGGCTGAATTCGCCTTCGCTCATGTCGAAGGCCACCTCATCGGGCTCCGGGGTCGTCGAGTACCGAATGACGGCGTCGGGGTTGATGAACCGGCGAATCAGCCACGCACACGCCAGTCGGTCGACGTACGGGCCAGGGCGAGTGACCCAGCGCCGGGTGCGATAGGATGGAATCGATGCGGAAGCCACGGCGTGCTGCTCCGTGCGAGCTGGTGCAAGCGACTGCTCGACTCTGAGCAGGCGCGACGCGACCTTCGCTCCTGCCGACGAGCCGAAGAAGTCGATCCGGGCGATGTCTCCATACTCTCGGCGCAGCCTGGCGACAGATTCGCGTAGTGCCGCGGAATCAGTCGGCTCGCGATTTCGTGAGCCCGCCAGCGTCTTCTCCACGTCTGCGATGCGGGCATCGAGGGCCGCATAATCCTCTTTTCGCGCATCGTGGAACAGCGCGGACAGCTGGGCGTCGCTGAGTCCCTCGAACCGCTCCACGCGCATGAGGAGCGCCTCGCCCTTGGCCTGCTCTACTTCCCGGACAAGCCACTGAAACGCCTCGGCACACTCATCCCGCTCGGGGAGAACGTGAACGCCGCCCTTGGGGGAGACGGCACCGAGAGCTCGAAGGCGACGCCACACGGCGACTCGCGCGCTCGACCGTCCCGTGGACGGCAGTGAGTACGAGAAGACGAGCCAGGACATGAGATTTCGGCTAACGTATCACATGTTACTAATCGATGCAATATCTATTGCAGGCCAGATTTCCCGGGGACCCCCATGTCCGCTGAACCCGACATGACCAGCAGCCGTGCGGTGGGACCCTTCAGGCGCTAGCTTTTCGCTCATGCGCTACCCCTCGCGCGCTACTCGCACGCTGCGCAGCATCACCGGGCTCCTGATGGTCTGGTGCCTTGGCTGCAGCGCCTACGACCCGCTCATCGCCGCCCTCGTGCCGGCATTGGACGGGCGCGTGATGGTATGCGCGGCCGATGAGTCAGCGGAGATGGCCGGTGTCGTGATGGCCGCGGACGGGATCGAGCGTGCGATCGGTGCGACGGCCGATCGACAGGGGGAAAGCGACGCTACATGCGGCTGCGACTCCTGCCATGCACCGGCCGTCGCCTTGAACGCGGTTATCCTGCGACCCGCAGCGCTTCCGCATCAGCCGTCGTCCGAGCCAGGCATTCCCCCGAGCGTCGACCGCACTCCGCTCGTTCCGCCGCCGCAACGCGCGACCTGACAGGCGACGTGTGTCCGGGAGCATCGCTTCCGGTCACGAGTAAGCGGTTCCGCACGCCGTCGCCTCCCGGCTGACCAGGCGAGTCCATGTACTCGACGTCCGTCGACGATGTGGCCGCCCCGGACACCATGATCGCTCTGGATCACGCTCCAGCACGATCAAACCCGACAAACGACATCCATGCCCCATTCGTGTTGCTCAGCGCGGCTGCGGCGAGCCGTACCGTTGGTTCGACTCACCATCCTGCTCGCTGCAGGCAGTAGCCTTGGCCTCCCCACCGCCGCGGAGAGCCAGGGGACTGGTCCAGCCCGCAGCCTAACGCTGCGCGACGTATTGGACAGCGCACTCACACGTCACCCCGAAGCAGCAGCCGCACGCGCCCGCGTCCGAGGCGCCCGGGGCGCGCGGACGACGGCGGGCGCATTCGGAAATCCCGTGTTGAGCTACGACGTGGAGAATGCGCCGTTCCCGGGGGGAGACCCTGTGCCCGGGATGGAACGCGAGAGCATGACCACGGCGATGCTACCCCTCGAGACGCTGTTTCAGCGCGGGCCGCGAGTGAGCCGCGCCAACGCCGAGCTGCGCGCCGTGGAGGCCGACGCGTTCGGCACGCGACAACAGCTCGCCCTCGCGGCGACGCGCGCGTACTTCGGGACGGCGCTGTCCCAGGTGAAGGTCGCCGTCGCGCGCGACCTGACCGCGTGGCTCGACTCCGTCGTCACGTACAACCGTATGCGGGTGGAGGAAGGTGTCGCGGCGGAGGCGGATCTCATTCGCACCGAGCTCGAACGCGACCGGGCG
>DASTVV010000052.1:0-63393 GCA_035758925.1 Gemmatimonadaceae bacterium | reverse complement strand
TGTTCTCGCCCCCACCCCCCAGGTGAAGAAACCACTCCGCATTGCGCTTTGGGTAGCAGGCAGCCTGGTGTTGGTGTTCGCCATCCTCGTCGGCATTGCGATGCGACAGAGCACCCGGGAATACGTCTTCGTGAATGGGCGCAGCCTGCAGTCGAACCTCGAAGGCCGATGGGACTGGTCCACGCGCGGAAAACCCTGCACCGACAGCGCGCACACGATCGCCTTCTCTCCCGATGGGAAGTTGATGACGATCACGCAACAGGTGACGTCGATCGACACCGCGACAGGCAAGGACTGGACGGCAACCACGTACGACATCCTCAGCTCCAAGCCGACTCGGATCCGCGGCGCCATTCGGGGTGAGACCCGTCGGACCGGCAGCGGCGTCCCCGTGGTGTGGGACCTCGTGGTCATCGGGCCGAACCGATATGCGTGGCATCGCACCGATTGGCCGGCGTTCGCGCAGACTGCTGGCGTCATCCGCTGCGACGACGCCGCGACGATGCAAGCGTCCACCGGGTCGATGCCTCCTCACCCCAAGGATGCGCCCGCCCGCGCCTCGTCCTCGGCACGATCGAATCGGCCCGTGGATTTGTCGGATCATTATCGCGGCACGCTGACGAATCACCAGCTGCCCGATCAGCGTGTGACGCTGGAATTCTCCATCTTCCACCGGAGCGACTCCGCGACCGCGGGTTGGCTCCAGAGCGGCGCCCCGCTCAACACGAAGGGCATCACCTGGGTGGTCGATGCGGCGACGGATGAGGATTCGCTATACCTCGTCACGCAATCGCCAGTCGGTGACACCATCGTGTGGGCTTCGGCCACGCGACGCGGCAGTATCGGCGGCGAGTACTGGTTCACCGATGGACGCAAGGTCGGCAGGGGAGGGACGTGGCAGCTGGCTCCCGCTCCGCGTCTTTCCGCGCAGACGCTGACGCTTGTCGCTGCGATTGTTGCCGGAGTTCTGCTGCTCGCCCTGTTCGCCGGCGCGGCGTATGGCGCCGAGCGGTGGTGGCGTTGGCGCGCGAGGAGACCACTCGTGGTGACCGACCTGCAGCGGACACAGTGGGGTGGCGTCGGCGGCTGGCTAATCTTCGTCGTCCTCGGGCAGTCTCTCGTGGCAATCAAGCAGCTCGTCGGCTTCCACGAGGTGATCGAGACGTATGGCGACGGGTGGATGCTTGGCGCCGCCATCGGGACCTGGCGTCCGCTCCTGGTCATGGAAGGCGCGTTCCAGGTCTTTCAGATCATTGGAATCGTCGGAGGAATCGTTCTGATCTTCCGCAAGTCGTGGATGGCGCCGGCCTACTGGATGCTGTTCCTCGCCTCGCTCGTGATGTACGGGCTCACGGACATCATCGGCACGGCGTCGATGCAGAGACGTATGGCGATGGTCTTCGATGCCGAGGCCATGACGGATTTCAACGCAAAGGCGGCTGCCGCGGCGAGCCTGAACGTGAGGCTGATGATCGGGGCGCTGTTGTGGAGTCTCTATTGGGCGCGCGCGCGTCGCGTGGCGCTGACGTTCGCGCCTCCGAGAGCGATGGAGCCGCCGCCGCCCACGGCTGATCCGGCTGTCGTCGATTCGTCGCCTGTCTCGCCCTCCGATTCGCCCGTCGGGCCGCCCGTCGCGGCGCCGGCCGATTTCAGTCTCGACGTGTCGGATCCGCGCGAACGGGAGGAGTCCCGGTGAACGACGCATTCACTGTCAAGCGCGCACGACTGCTTCGGGCGGGCACGTTGCTGCTGCTGGTCCTCGCGGTCGTCGCGGTCTGGACCGCGCGCGGTACGCTGCGCCAGCCGACGGAGGAAGCGCGGCCTGCGAAAGGCGCTTCGTCCTCCGGGCCCGTTCTCACGTCCAGGGAGATCGCACGACGAGCCATGGCGGCAGTGGTGCAGATCCGGGCCATGGACGTGCTCGGGACAGTCCGCGGCGACGGCACCGGCTTTTTCGTGTCGAAGGACGGATTGCTCGCCACCAGCCTGCACGTGATCAAGGGGGCGCACTCGCTGGAAGTCGAAACACTCTATGGAGCCCGCTTCGACACGGTGTTCCTCGTGGGTGCGGACGGGCGGAGCGACCTTGCGCTCCTGCGAGTGAACGGAGACAACATCCGGCCGCTCCCTCTTGCCGGTGACGACGCGGCCGAAGTCGGCGAGCCGGTCTTCGTGACTGGCAATCCGCTCGGACAGACAGGGACGTTCACGAGCGGGTTGGTCAGCGCGCATCGGGCGGCGCAGGGGCTCACGTACCTCCAGATCAGCGCTCCGATCGCGCCCGGATCGTCAGGCGGGCCCGTGATGAACGAGCGTGGGGAGGTGCTTGGCGTCACCACGCTGCGGCTGCAGCGCGCGGCCAGTCTCAACTTCGCGGTGCCGGTTCGCTACCTGCATCGACTGGTCGGGTCCGTGGGTTCGTCGAAGCCGTACGCGCGCGTGCTGCTGCCGCAGCTCCAACGGCCCAACGTGTTTTCCACGGATCGTCGGGCGACGTCAAGCGATCACATCGAGGACGGTGAGCGCGACGTCATCGCGCGGCAACTGCACCGGGCCGATTCGCTCCTGAAAAGCATCCATGGCACCGCCGAAGGCGGGACGATACGCGATTCGCTCGCCGCCGGGGATTCCATCGTGCGAACGCTGACGCTCGAACCCGGCCGCCAATATGTCGTCACGGGTTACTGCGACGATCATTGCACGGCGCTCAGTCTCTCGGCCATGACCCCGGCGGGCCGCGTCATCGACGCCGACATCGACGTGGACGACACACCGAAGCTGCGATTCATCGCGCCGCAGGATGGTCGCGCAGTTCTCACCATCCTGATGTCCGAGTGCGACGTCAAGTACTGCCGAATGGGCGTGCGGACGTACGGTCTCGAGCCGCGGCGCTGAAGTCAGGTCTCCTGACTCTTCTCGTCAGCTCCGCAAATCAGGAGCATCCCTCCACGTACTCGACCTGCGGTCGACGACCGGCCTGATAGCTGGTGACCAAACCGTTGTTGGTCTCGAAGACGATGAGGTGCAGCGTATCGGCGGACGACTGCGGCCGGACCTTGAGGTAATGGCCGTCGGTGTACTTGTGTGGCGAGACTTTCACGCGACTGCCATACAATGATTTTATGCGATCCTCGGAGTCGCCCACGCGAGCCCCCTCGCGCGTTGGAACCGTGTTCGTATCTACATCGACATTTTCACAAACTGTCGCGCGTCGCAGTCCGCTTCAACTCCCCGGGTATTTGGCGGGGCGTCGACTATCGACCAGCGTGCGAGGGAATCGCCTTGGCTTCCTGCTTCTTCGGCGACGCAGCCAATCCGGTCGAGGAGGGAACATAGAACCGCGTCATTTCGTCCACCGCCTGCTGCATCATCGCCGCGTCCGGCCAGGCGGCCGTCGTCTTCCGGCCGTTGAGATCGTAGCGCTCGACGGACCAGGGCATGGTCACGAAGACATTGTCGTCGAGGATCATCGCGTGATAGGCGTAGCTCGCGACTACGACGGGCCGCCGCTCCGGCAACGGCCCGAACAGATTGAGGCCATTGCTGTAGTCTCTGGCGTTCCAACCGCACTGCAGCCCTTCCTGCAGGACGGTTGGCGCGATGTCCACTTCAGACGTGACGGCCGAGACCCGCCGACCAGCCTTGCCGGGCTCATAGATGATCAGAGGCACGCGGGTCAGATACCGGGTGAAGTCGCCGCCGTGCATCCAGGAGTTGTCGCGGTTGTCGTTGAACTCCTCGCCGTGATCGCTGGTGATGACCACGATCGTGTTCTCGAGCATGCCCGCGGCCCGCATCCGCTCCAGCAGGTGGCCGATCAACCCGTCCACGTAATGGACGGAGTTGCGGTAATCGTTGAGCACCGGCGTCGGGTCGTCGCTCTTGCTCGCCAGGATCGCATTCAACTCGGCCGTCGGCTGAAAGGGGGCGGAGTCGGCGGGATAATCGTAGGAGTAGTGCGTGGACTTGTAAAAGGCAAAACCGAAGAAAGGCTTATGCGACGCGTGCTGTTGAGCCATGAACGCGAACAACCGTTCGGTCATGTCGCGGTCGTTCGCGTCCTTCGTCGTGCCGGCGAACGACTCCTGGATGTCGATGTCTCGAAAGACGGCGTCCTTGATCTTGTGACGCTTGAAGTTCGATTTCGCGAAGATGCCGAAGGCGTATCCGTTGTCCTGCAGGGCGTCGATGAGGACGGGGTTGTGGATGCGCACGTTGTTCGCCTTGACGGCCGTCCAGTAGGTGGAATGGATGCCGTAAAAGAGCGGGAAGACTCCCGACCGTGTCGAGTTGCCCGAGCTGAAGTGGTCGAGAAACAGGGACGCGTCCTTGCTGAACGCGTGCAGCCGCGGCGTGACAACCGAGTCCATGGCGTCGGCGCGCCAACTCTCGACGAAAAGGATGAGGACGTTCTTGTGCGGCCCAGCCGAACCGGACCTGCAGCCAGGGTCGCCGAGTGGATAGTGCAGTGCCTCACCTGTGCTCAGCGGTTCGTCGGCCTCCAGCTCTCTGATCATCGACAGGTGGCTGCCATACTTGACCGCGTTTTGGTACGACACGACGGGAAAGTAGAAAGGGAGCTGTGGCGAGAGCCACGTGAAGCGCGTGTCGTTCGCCTCATAGGCAGCGATGTGAACCGTCTGAGTGACCACGAAGCTGGTCAGACAAAGGGCCGCGAGGCCTGCGCTCCACCGCGCGCGGTGGGTGATCTGCCCGGCCTTGCGCACAAGGAACACCTCCAGCGCAAGGATCACGGCGAGCAGGAGGACGGCACCGCCGATCTGGGCTGACCCTATTCCAAGCCCGCGGAAGGTCGTGACCAGATACTGAATCCAGAATGCATCGATGTGCATCTTCGTCACCCGGTACACGATGCCATCGACGATGAGATAGTAGAGCGTCAGCGCCAGGAGCGCCGTGCTCGCGCCGAGGAAAACCCGCCGCCACGCGCCGGTGAGCAGGAACGCCGCGGTCACAACCAGAAACACCGCGAATACGTAGTAGCCGGCGAACACCAGCAGTGCATAGCCTCCCTCGAGGCTGGCCCACGTCAGATCCTGCGGGTAGCGGCCGAGTGCGGCCACCATGAACGGAATATTGAGTGCGAGGGCGACGACTGCCTGCGTGTAGGATGCTCCACGGGAAGCCAGCCAGCTGGTGACGCGCGCACGTGTTCGACGAAGCATGAAAGAGCTCTACCGGAGTCATGGTGCCGTGGACGATGGGCGGGGCTGTTGCGCTGGTGTATTCACCTTTCGGTCCACCGCGGACAACAGATCGGGGGTCGCAGGGTCGCCTTCACCGAAGGTCAGATCAGAATCGTGCTCGACCAGTGCCGCTCGACTACACACGCACACCCAGTGTGAACTCGCGGACAATCTGGCATGTGGGGTGCACGCCGATCCATTGTGGACCCCGCCGCACATGAGCGCGCGACCGAGCGAGCGCTGCGCGAGAGCGAGGAACGCCTCAGGTTCCTCTATGAGAACAACCCCACGATGTACTTCATCGTGGACGAAGCCGGCACGATCCAGTCGGTCAATCGCTACGGCGCCGAGTACCTCGGCTACACGGTCGGGGAGCTGAACGGTCGGTCGGTCCTGGTCGTCATCCACCCGGCCGACCATGAGAAAGTCCGCGCCCATCTGGCCGAGTGCATCCGCACACCGGGGCAGGTCTGCCAGTGGGAGTTCCGCAAAGTTCGCAAGGACGGAAGTGTCATCTGGGTTCAGGAGCTGGCGCGTGCGGTGCGACAGGACGACTCCGGCAAGCTCGCCGTTCTGATCGTCTGTGAGGACATCACCGTCGCGAAGCGCGCGGCTGAGGCGCTGCGATTCCTGACCGAAGCCAGCAGCGTACTGGCCTCGTCGCTCGACTATGAGCGCACACTGAGCGCGGTCGCGCGTCTGGCGGTCCCCGCCGTGGCGGATTATTGCATGGTCAACGTGCTGGATGCCCGCGGCAACGTGGAACGCATCGTCCTCACACACCGCGACCCAGAGAAGGAAGCGCTCGCGCGTGAGCGCACGGGGAGGTTGGATCAGCTCTCGGACGTCGTCAGAAAAGTGCTCGATACGGGGGAACCCGTGCTCGTCCGCAATCTCTCGAAGGACGAGCTGGCGCGACTCATCGGCAACGAGGACCTCGCTCGGCTCGCCAACCAGCTCGGTACGCGATCCGTGATCGTCACACCGCTGCGCGCCCGCGGCCGCGTGCTGGGTTCGATCAGCCTGGTCGTGTCAGATCACGACTACGACGAGAGCGACCTCGAGCTGGCCAACAACCTGGCGGCCCGTGCCGCGCTGGCGGTGGACAACGCCACGCTGTATCGCGAGTCTCAGCGGCGGCGCGAGGAGCTCGAACGCGTGACCGAGAGTCGCGCGCTGCTGATGCGCGGTTTTTCGCACGACGTGAAGAATCCACTGGGGGCCGCGGACGGCTACGCGCAGGTGCTCGCCGAGGGAGCCTTTGGTGAATTGTCGGAGCGGCAACTGGATGGAATTCAACGGATCCGCCGCTCACTCCACACCTCGCTGGACATGATCCAGGACCTGCTCGAGCTGGCCCGCGCCGAGTCTGGGCAGGTTGCGCTCGAGCTCGCGCGAACGGACCTCACCGCGGTCGCGCACGAAGCCGCCGAGGACTTCCATGCGCAGGCGAGTGAAGCTGGATTCGCGCTGAACGTGGACGCGCCCGAAGAGCTGTTCATCGAGACCGACTCCAGGCGTGTGCGACAAGTGCTGCACAACCTCATCTCCAACGCCGTGAAGTACGGCAGGAAGGGCTCGATCACGGTCACCGTCGAAACGAAGGGCAGAGGCCCGGCACCCGGTCCTGGTGCTTGGGTCGCGGCGAGCGTGACCGACACGGGCCCTGGCATCCCGGTAGAGAGGCGCGAACGGGTATTCCAGGAGTTCGCGAGCCAGGAGCACCGTGCGCCTCGGAGCAGCGGGGTGGGCCTTGCCATCAGCCGCCGCATCGCACGTCTGCTGGGTGGCGACGTCACGCTCGAGAGCGAATCCGGCCGCGGGTCGACATTCACGCTGTGGCTTCCGCAGGCAAGACAGCCAGAGCGCGGAGAGCGCGGAGCAGTGCGCCCATCGCCAAGGCGGCGAAGGTCGCGCGCGCCCAAGACGGCTGACCGCTGAGTGGCGGCATTTGCGTGACGTACCTGGCCGCTACCATCCGGCCCTCGCGCTCGTGACGGAGGGTGGGTTCACGTCACTGCCGGACGTCGGCGCCGCGCGCTATCCGTGGGTGCCAGTGCGCTACGGGATGCGGAATCAGTTCAACAATCTCCAGCGCGCCCGGGCACTCGCAATGCCCTGGATTGTCTTTCACGGGCGAGAGGATACGGACGTCCCCGTTCTCGCACGGCGAAGCACTGGCGGCAGCGGCACGCGGCGCGCGATTGATAACGCTGGCTGCCGACCACAACGACGGCGTGATCGCGGACCGCGCGTTGGCGCTTGGCGCGCTCCGCGAAATTGGCCTCCGTGCGCGATGATCCCTGACGTTGTCCGGGACGAGCATCTCGATTTCCGCCGCGGCCTGCCAGTAAGCTGACGTTCATGTCTCCGCGGGCGCCGCAGACTGGACACATCGAGACCGCCACCGCAGTATCTTCCGATATGACTAGCACATCTGCAACCATCGCGGCACGTGTCATCGGCGCCTGCCTGCTGGCCACGACCTTCGCCTGCGCCAGCGCGACGACTTCCAGCGCACCTGCCCCCAAATCCGATCCGCGCGTCGGGCTCAAAGCCGGCCGCACCGATGCCGCCGAAGCACTCTTCGGCGCCCGCATGCAGGCCGCCGCGCCGTCGCCCAAGGGGTTCGAGCAGTCGATGAACTCGGATCTCGCCTTCCTTGGCAACTACGCCATTCAGGGCAACTTCGCCGGCCCGGTCATTTGGGACGTGTCCGATCGCGCGCACCCGCAACTGGTCGCGACCATCCCGTGCCCCGCGTCGCAGAACGACGTCTCCGTGTACCGCAATCTGTTGTTCGTGTCGGTCGAGTCGAACAACAGCACGCTGGACTGCAAGCAGATGACGCTCGACACCGTGGACACGCGGCGCATGCGCGGTGTCCGCATCTTCGACATCACCGATATCCGCAACCCGCGCCTCGTCACGAACGTCCAGACCTGCCGGGGCTCGCACACGCACACGCTGGTCGAGGATCCGCGCGACCGCGACAACGTGTACATCTACGTCTCTGGCTCGTCCACTCCCCGGTCGCCGCGCGAGCTCGCCGGGTGCACGACCACCGATCCGGACTCCAGCGCGCAGACCGCGCTCTGGCGCGTGGAGATCATCAACGTCCCGCTCGCCAACCCGTCGGCCGCGGCCGTCGTGAATCGCGCGAACATCTTCGCGGGTCTCAAGGCGCCGGGCGAACACGGCGAGACCGTGCAGGACAGCATCGCCAACAAGCTCGAGGCGGACTCCGCGCGCAAAGTGGGCGGCTTCGTCGGCAAGTATCCCAACAGCGGTGTGGACCTGGCGATCTCGAACCGCTTCGTCGCCTACCTGCTCGAAGGTGTAGTTGCGGCGCGCGGAGGGAGTGGGGCGCCGACGGCCGCTGACAGCGCCGCGCTGCGGGCGAATCTGCAGACCAAGATCAACGAAGCCTTTGGCATCAGCGGCGCACCGCCGGTGCCGGGCGTGTCGCCGATCTCGCGTTTCAGCCAGTGCCACGACATCACCGTCTATCCCTCACTCGGCATCGCCGGCGGCGCCTGCGAGGGACACGGCCTGTTGATCGACATTCGCGACCCGGTGAACCCGAAACGCATCGACGCGGTCGCCGACTCGAACTTCGCGTACTGGCACTCGGCAACGTTCAACAATGATGGCACCAAGATCCTGTTCTCCGACGAGTGGGGTGGCGGCGGCGCGCCGAAGTGTCGCGCGTCGGACCCCAAAGAATGGGGCGCGGACGCGATCTTCGAGATCGTGAACGGCAAGATGGAGTTCCGCAGCTACTACAAGTTGCCGGCGCCGCAGACGAGCGTCGAGAACTGCGTGGCGCACAACGGCTCGCTCGTGCCGGTGCCGGGGCGGGACATCATGGCGCAGGCGTGGTATCAGGGTGGCGTCTCGGTCTTTGATTTCACGGATGCCAGACACCCGGTGGAGATCTCCTACCAGGACCGCGGCCCTCTGGACGCGACGCGCTTCACGATGGGTGGCTCCTGGTCCGCCTACTGGTACAACGGCGGCATCGTGAGCTCCGAGATCGCGCGCGGGCTGGACGCGATGGAGCTGATCCCCTCGCAGTATCTCACGCAGAATGAGATCGACGCTGCGAAGACGGTGAAGATGAACTACTTCAACGCGCAGGGTCAGCCGCAGCTGGCGTGGCCGCCGTCGTTCGCGCTGGCGCGCGCGTATCTCGATCAGCTGGAGCGCAAGAAGTGCCTGCCGGCCGATCGTCTCGCCGCCACTCGTGCGTCACTCACCAGCGCGGAAGCGGCGCCGGCCGCGCAGCGGGCAACGACGCTGACCGCGGTCATCGCGCAGCTGGAGAACGACAAGCGCGGCTCGTGTGACGCGAGTCGCATCGACAAGGTGCAGCAGGCGCTGAGAGGTATCGCGCACCCGGTCGTGCCGTAGCTCAAGGCCCCCGCGTGCGCGAGCGAACCTGAAGCTCGCGCACGCGCGGAGCGCGAAAGCAGGCTGCTGCGAGCGCGAATCCATTATCCCTACGCTCGCGCGCCGCGACCGCGAGTGGCGCAAGGTGCGCGCACCGCTCGGCCAGCTCGCTGGTAGGTCCAATTGACAATACCGGCAGGTGCGGCGGATGCACTGGTGGGCAGCATCTACAGTGGAGCTCATTCTGTGTCCGCAATGCCTGACACCGGACCGGTGTACTCGAGAGGCCCGCAGCTCGTTCCTGAGCCTGACAACGTCACGAAGCTCGCGCAGCAGACTCGTCGGTCGCTCGTGCTCCGCGGGATTCTGGCCATCGTCATGGGAGTCCTCATCATTGCGAGACCGGGCGCATCCGTGGCCGCGTTTGCGCTCGTCATCGCCATATGGGCGCTCATCGATGGCGCAGTGCTGATCTCGTATGCATTCAGGCTGAAGCCCATCGCGCCGCACTGGTGGGCCTTGCTGCTCGCCGGCATCGTTGGCGTCGCCTTCGGCGGATTTGCGCTGTACTACTACCCGGCCCTGTCGCTGGCGTACGCAGTTGTCTGGACGACCGTGTGGCTCGTTTCGATCGGAGCCGCCGCGATCTACGCGGCAACGCGTGAACGCAAGTTGGGCCTCCGCTGGGGATGGACGATGGCCTTCGGCGTTCTGGCGGTGCTCGCGGGCGTGGTGGCGGTGATCTATCCGGGCGCGACGATTGGAGCACTGCTCGCGATCATCGCGACGTTCGCGCTCGTCGCGGGCATCACGATGCTCGTCGCCGCCGGAAAGATGCGGTCGCTGGAGAACCGCGCGAAGGACGTGTTCGAGGGCCCGAAGCGCGTCTAGGTCGTGTCATAAGCTCACGAGGGCCGCTGGCAGGCGCGAGAATTGCGGCCCGAGAACCACCCTCCAAAAACGAGGCAGACATGCCAACGGACAGGGTGGTTCTCGTGAGCGGTTCGACCGGCAAGCAGGGCGGAGCGATCGCACGCGCCTTGCTTGACCGCGGCTGGAGCGTGCGGGCCATGACGCGCAAACCGCAGGACGAGCCAGCGCGGCAACTGCGCGAGCTCGGCGCGGAGGTCGTCGCGGCAGACCTGGACGACGAAGCGTCGCTTCGCTCGGCGCTCGACAACGCCTGGGGCGCGCTCTCGCTGCAAAACTCCTGGGAAGGGGGGGTCGCACACGAGGAGGAGGCGGGAAAGCGCTTCGCTCGTGTGGCGAAAGAGATGGGCATCCAGCACCTCGTCTACCAGTCGGTCGCGTCCGCGCACCGTCGAACCGGCATTCCCCATTTCGAAAGCAAGTGGCGCATCGAGGAGACGGTCCGATCGCTCGAATTTCCGTCGTACGTCATCATTCGGCCAGTCATGTTCATGGAGAACTTGCTGGTTCCCGACACGCTGACCGGAATTCAGAACGGTGTCTACGCCCTTGCCGTTCGGCCCGACACGAAGCTCCAATCCATCGCCGTTCGCGACATCGGCGCGTACGGGTTGTTGGCATTCGAGAGCGCCACCGAGTTGAATGGACGCGCGATCGACATCGCGGGCGACGAGCTCACCGGACCCGAAATGGCCGGGATCCTGAGCGACGTGACCGGTCACCGCGTGCAGTTCCGGCAGATGCCCATCGAGCAGGTCCGCGCATTCAGCGAGGACATCGCCAAGAACTTCGAATGGTTCGACAATGTCGGCTACGATGTCGATATCGAGAAGACGTCCGCGGAGTACGGCATCACGCCGACGCGGTTTCGGACATGGGCAGCCCAGCAGAACTGGAGCGCAGGCTCCAGGGCAGCTGAATATGCCGGCGCATCACATTGAAGAACGTGACGCGCGAATAGTCAAACGGGGCCCTCGTGAGGGCCCCGTTTGCTGATGCGATCAGTCGTCGCAGGAGACTACGGCACCGGCACGAAGACCTGTTCCCAGCTGAACACGGCTGGCGACTTCGGGTCGATGCGCAGCTTCAACCAGTCGATGTCTGCCTCGATGCTGCGGTCCACGGTGAGCTGCGTGATGTTCGGCACCGGCGTCAGGCCGTAGAGGGTGAACCACGGCACACCGACATCCACGCGGAACTCGTGGCTGTCGCCGCAGACGATCAGCACCGGGTTGCCGAACTGCCGGGCCAGTTGCGCGAGCCGCTCCACCCATTGCTGGTGGGCCGTGAACACGGCGCCGGCGGCACGATCATCGGGGTGCCAGAGGTCGGCCTGTATGAACAGCACGACGCCCTTCGCGTGCTCATCGTCGGCTCTGGCAAACGTGTTCTCGAGCCAGGCAATGTTGGCCGCGTTGCGTGCCGCGTACTCTGCTTCGCGCGAAGCCCCTTCTGCCGCCGTTTCCGGTTTGGGGACCGTGGTCAGAGGGCTCAGCGACACCGTGTCGCGGCGGTCCGTGAACCACTGCGCACGCCCATTGTTCGATCCAAGGATGTGGAACGACGAAAAGACGACGCGCGATGCCATCCATGATGCATTCTCCGGATAGCCGTCCTGTGCCTTCACCCGCTTCTGCTGCATGCCAAGCGTGAGGCCTGGATTCGCGAAGAAGATGTCCCGAAGCGTCGCGAGGCGATTGAGGGGATTGTAGCCACCGTTGTTGGCGCGATGGCAGTCGGTCCATTCATTGTCGCCGATCGCGTAGATCATCGGATCGGCGAACGTGGCGAAGCTCGCGGCAATCTTGTTGAACCAGTCGTCGGAGCAGCGCGTCGTTCCGGACTTGATGTCGCCGATGTGAATGGCGCGCCGCACGTCGGGATCCTGGTTGATCGAGCCGATGAGCGTCGGCATCAGGGACAAGGCAGACTGAGGCGACCTGGGCTCATACGGCACGTCGCCGATCACGGCGTACGTCGTCGGGCCATTGTCATTGTCGTCGCCGTCGTCACGGTCGCTTGCCTGGCGCTGGTCGGCTGCCGCGATCAATGTTGTGGGCGTACGGGTGTCCGTCGAGCAGCCGGTGCCGAGGACGCCCAGGCCCACGGCGGTCAAGAGACCTGCGATGCTGCGCTGCATGGTGGTTGGGGGGTGGGGGGGGGGTGGGGGTCAGGGTGAGGAGGTCTGAGGCGGCAGCCAAGCTGTCAGACGCTCGCAACGTCCCGGTCACTGCAATGTCTCCGACGTGCGACAAGGAGTCGGCGACCCTAGGCATGACGAGGCTTCGTTAATGTGTTCGTAAGGTTGAGCACACGACGTCGCAGTCTTCGCACGATCGGTGTGCTTTCCACAGAGGCCAAGCCTGCCAATGAATCGGCGCTCGATCATAGTACTCCTCATCGGCATCCTCTCGGCCCTCACCGGGTTTGGGACGGCGACGGTCGTAGCTCAGCGTCGTTGCGTTGGTGCCGGTGGCCACTGGGAGGCCGCCCTTCGAAAGTGTCAGCTGGCGTCGGGAGAGCTCACGGGGTTCGAATCCAAGTCCATCGTCGCCGGATTGTTCGTTGGCGTTTTCACCGCAGTCCTGCTGTATCGGATGGTGCTGTTTTTCGTGATACATCGTTCCTCGCGTCCGTCAACGTGATGACAGGGGAACGATTCAGGACTTCTCGGCCAAAGGTGAACCGCTGATCTGCCAGTTAACGCAGCGTCGCCGGTCCGGGCGCGAAGCGCGCCAATAGCTCCGGTGTCATGGTCACGGTGGGCGTGTAGCGAAAGACCCGCGGATCGTACGCGCTGACGGCGTTCACGCCGCCCAGCTGCTCGAACATCGGTTCCGAGCGCGGGCCCTGCACGAGCTCGAGCCGAATCCTGTTGTGCACCTCTCCGGACGTGATGACGTCTGCGCTGACCGTGGACCCGGGGCTGAGCACCAGAGAGGACGCGCTCGGCTCGATGCGGAGCATGTGAAGGACATACTATCCCGCCAATACGCGCTTGCCCATTATCTCGGGATTACAAACTCGTTAATTGGGTCGGCCACCCTTTGGCCCCCGGAAGTGTCCAAACATCAGCCACGAGTCCAATCTCCACAGATCGAGGAGCCGCAGTGAAGCCACTCACTCTGTTGGTTGCCTTCCTTGCCGCCGCGGCATGCGCGCGGAGCGATGGGGGCGAGCGCTACGGATTCGCCGCCCGACTCGGTAACGACACCGTTTCGCTCGAGAGCGTGACGCGCCACGGCAACACGCTCACCAGCGACGAAGTCGACCGCTTTCCGATCCTTCGCAAGCGACACACGGTCGTCACGCTTGGCCCGGCGGGCGAGATCCGTCGCCTGGTGATGGAAGTCTACACGCCGAGCGAGCCCGCCAACCAGCGCGACCGCAAGGTGGTCGCCGATGTCGGCACGGACTCCGTCATCATGACCAAGCGCGACGGCGCCACCAACTATCGTTGGGCATTCGCGACCCGCGGCGGCACGGCGATGGCCCACGTGCCGCAGATGTACAGCCTCTACGAGCTGTATCTCGACGCGGCCCTCGCCCGCGGCCGGCGGCTGAACGTCCCGGTCAACGACACGGTGCAGATGCGCCAGTTCTACATCGATCGCGAGTTCGATCGCTTCCCGCTGCACCGCGGCATCGTCTGGGATCGCGGCGGCGGCAAGCTCGAGATCGCGCACGATTGGCTTTCGGGAATCGCTGAGGCGACGCTGGATTCCAACGGCCGCCTCGTGGGATGGAACGGGCATCGGACGACATACCAGGTGAACGTCGAGCGCCTCGCGACGCCACCCAACGTCGACAGCGTTGCCGCGCGCTGGACCGCGCACGAGGCGTCCACCGGTGTACGCCAGTTGAGTGTCAGGGACACCATGCGCGCGAGCATCGGCAAGGCCGCGCTCACGGTCGACTACTCTCGTCCACTGGCGCGCGGGCGCACGCTTCTGGGCGACGTCATCGCGTACGATCGCGTGTGGCGCACGGGCGCGAACGCGGCGACGCAGTTCAGTACCACAGCACCAATCACGCTTGCCGGCATCCGCATGCCTGCCGGCACCTACACCCTCTGGACGTTACCTCACCAGAAGGGGGCCGATCTGATCGTGAACAACCAATTTGGTCAGTGGGGAACGAGCTACGACGCGTCGCGCGACATCGGGAAAGCGCCGCTGCAGATCGCGAGCACGGCGCAGCCTGTCGAGGCCTTCACCATCTCGGTGCAGTCGCAGGACGCGCGTCGCGGCACCCTCGTTCTCGAGTGGGGACCCTTCCGCTGGACCGCTCCCATCGTGGTCCCGTAGTCGGCGAGATACGGGCGATCGGCTTTCACGATTACTTCTCGCCGGCCGCCTGGATGATCGCGCGCTCCAGCTCGCGTAACGCCGCCGGAGCCCAGACGCACCGCGAGTCATCCACCACCTTCTTGGCGACCTTGGCGGCGTAGACGGTGACGACGACTATCGGGCCATCGCTGCCGCACCTGTGGCCAAAAACCGGGTGCGTCGGGATGGTATCCGGGAGGGCGCCAAAATCGGCGGCGACCGCCAGGTTCACGACGCGCTGATAGACGTCGCGACGAATCGTCAGACGGCGGGGGCGAGCCCTGGCGGAATCACGAACGACCGTGGCGGCGCCACTGCGACGAATGACGATGCGCCGCCAGTCTCCCGTTACGGCTCCCGGATACTGCTGCAGCGCGACGCTGTCGGCAGCCATGAGCACGCTTGGCGAGATCGGTGGCACAGCAGGCGTCCGACGACACGCGGCGAGGCCCATCGACGCGGCCAGCACGATGGCAGCGACGACGTTCCGGGGCGACCGCGACAGCCAGGGGAAGAACATCCCCACACCGAGACTCCCGCCGACGACAGCAGAGGTTCCCACCAGTTCCGCGAGTTGGTGCGGGCTCCCGGTGACCATCAGGCCAAGAATGATCGCGACTGGCGCGACAACGCCCGCGACGACGCTCGGTCGCGAATCGACGGGAGTGTCAGACTTGAGCCACCGTCGGAGAATTGCCAGCATGGCGAAGTACCCCAGACTGGCGGCGAGCAGTTCAGCACCGGCGATGAGCGGGGCCTTTGGACTTAGCCCAGGAACATTGGAGAGCATCAGCGGCGTGAGTCCGACAGCCATCAGGAGGGCGCTCGTGGGGAGCATCCTCAGGAACGCGCCACGCACAACCCTCGAGAGCGAGACCATGGTGCGCAACGATGCGCGCTTGGGCGCCATCTCGCCAGGCGCCCAGCGCAGTACACCGGAACGGCGTGTGATGGTCCTGAGGAACCGCTACCGGCTGAGCGACTTCAGCTGGCCCTGCGCAAAACTCCAACGCTCCGCGAGCAGTGACGACAGCGGCTGCGCGATGGTCAGCGTCGCGCGCGAATTGCGCGCCGCCTGAAAGATCGCCCGGTCGCCCGAGATGACCGCGAGCCGAACGAACATCGTGTTCCGGAGCGCTTCCTCGGGAATCGGCAGCGTCCGGGTCGCCCCCGGCTCGACGCGACCCAGCAGCCACTCGCGCTTCTCGCCGATCAGGTAGACGTGCACATACTCGCGCGCTCCGTTGTCGAATCGCACGGCGAACGGACGGGCTTCAATGCGTGACGATCCGTCCGTTAGGGACTGCGAAGGCACTCGAGCGCAGCCGAGCACGAGTGTGATGCTCATTACAGCGGCCATTGAAACCAGGGCGCGCCGGGATCGCGTAGTCATTGTTGTCCTCCATCAGTGTGGAACTGGCGCATTCTGCGCCTCTTCCCATAACGCGGAGAACGCGGGCCAACCCAATCACGGACGGCGCTGTCCAACGGAGGCCAACACGACTCAGTCCGGAGTATTGATGCCCAACACGCCGCCCGAGGTCGCCTCGCACGAAGTGACGGAACTGTTACGCGCGTGGGGTGCGGGCGACGCGGAAGCGAGCGAGTCGCTCGTCCGGATGGTCTACGAGGAGCTTCGCCGGCAGGCACAGATCGCACTGCGCCGCGAGAACGAGGGGCACACGCTCCAGCCCACCGCGCTCGTGCACGAGGCATGGCTGCGCCTCGGCGACCAGCAGAGCGCGCGCTGGGAGAGCCGGACTCAGTTCTTCGCCATCGCCGCGCGGATGATGCGGCGCGTGCTGATCGACTATGCACGCACGCGGCACGCGCTCAAGCGCGGCGACGGCGCGGTGCAGGTCTCGCTCGCGGATGCGGATCGTCTGGATGCCGGCGTCGGAATGTCACCAGCGGAGAGTATACAGAATGCCGTGGACCTGATCGCCCTGGACGCCGCCCTCACGCGCCTCGCAGCCCTGGATCCGCAGAAGGCGCAGCTGGTTGACCTGCGCTACTTCGCGGGTCTCAGTATTCCCGAAGCCGCGGAGGCGCTCGGCGTCTCGACAGCGACCGTTGGCCGCCAATGGGCCATCGCGCGCATGTGGCTCCGCCGTGAGCTCGAGCGATGAACATGCCCGCGCAGGAACGGGGAGATGCTGGGCCGCCCGAGCCGATGACGCCCGATCGGTGGCGCGCGGTGAACGCAATCCTGGCGGCAGCGCTCGAGTGTGAGCCGGCAGGGCGCGAACCTTTCGTTGCTGACGCCTGCGGCGGGGATGCAGACATGCAACGTGAGGTCTTATCACTGCTCGCCGCCCACGACCGCGCCCACGACGAATTCCTCGAACGACCGGCTGTCGAGGCTGCCGTGGGGGCCGTGGCCGCCGGCTCATCGGACGCGAGCGGCGCGCAGAGTGGGGCCACGCAAACCGAGCGACTCGCGAAGGCGCTGGCCGGCCGCTACGAGATCGAGCGCGAGATCGCGCGCGGCGGTATGGCAACCGTACACCTTGCACGCGACCTGCGACACGATCGCCGCGTCGCCATCAAGGTGCTTCGTGAGGAGCTGACGGCAGCCGTCGGCGCGCAGCGGTTCCTCGAGGAGATCCGCGTCACTGCGTCGCTGCAGCACCCGCACATCCTCGCGTTGTTCGACTCGGGAAGCGCGGACGGCTTGCTGTGGTATGTCATGCCATACGTCGAGGGCGAGACGCTGCGCTCGCGCCTCGAGCGTGAGGGTCGCTTGAGCGTGCAGGTCTCCCTGCAGCTGGTGCGCCAGATGGCGGAGGCGCTCGATCATGCGCACCGCCACGGAGTCGTGCACCGCGACGTGAAGCCCGAGAACGTTCTGCTGCAAACCGAAGGCGGACACGCGCTGGTCGCCGACTTCGGCATCGCCTTGGCGCTGGAGCACGCCGGCGGTGAGCGCCTCACCCGTACCGGCATAACGCTCGGCACCCCGCAGTACATGGCGCCCGAGCAGGCAAAGGGCGAGCGCGCCATCGATGCGCGCACCGACGTCTACGCGCTGGGAGCGGTGCTGCACGAGATGATCGCGGGTGAAGCGCCGTTCGCGGCGGCGTCGCGGCACGCCGTGCTGCAGCGCGTGCTGCACGTGCAGCCGTTGGCGCTGGCCACGCGTCGGGCCGACGTGCCGTCGTCCGTCGACGCCACGGTGCAGCGGGCTCTTTCCAAGCGGCCCGACGAGCGCTTCGCGAGCGCAGCGGCATTCGCCGCGTCACTCGATGCTCCCGTTGAACCGGTTGCCCGCGCCGATGCAAGCGCGCCGTCACCCGAACGTGTGGTCTCCGTCCGGACGGCGCTGTACGCCGCCGGCGCCATGCTCGTCCTCGGCCTCGTGGGCGGCCTGGCGCTCGGCCGCCCTTCGTTCCTGGATAGCTGGACCAGCGCGGTGAAAGCCGCGTTGCGTCCGTCGGTCGCTGCGGGCGCCGAATGGAAAGGCGGACCGGTGCGGGCAGGAGGCATGTCCCTCACTATGGTCGATCGCGCCGGTCGTCCAATGCGCACCATCGCGGCCAATCGTCCGTGGACGCCACGCTTCTCGCCAGACGGGAGTCTGGTTGCGTACGGCGCCTTCGGTGCCGGTCGGAGTACGAGTGACATCTATGTGACGGACCTCAAGGCTGGCACGACGAAGCGTCTGACCGACGACGACGGAGACAACAACGACCCGCAGTGGAGCGGGACTGGCGCGGCCATCGCGTACTCGTCGAACTCGCCGGGCGAGAAGGATCTGCTGACGCAGAAGGCCGGCGGCGGAGACGCGCGAACGCTCGCGGCGCGCGAGGGGATACAGTACCCGAGCGACTGGCTGCGCGACGGCAGCGCGTTGCTCGTCTCGGATCAGCGTCCCGGAAGGGGGGACTTCGATATCATCGTGCAGCCGGCGGACGGCTCACCGGCGCGGCCGTACGTCGCGACGCGCGCCAACGAGTCGGCCGCCCGCATCTCACCCGACGGCCGCTGGGTGGCGTACACGTCCGACGAATCGGGGCGGAACGAGGTGTATCTCGATTCCTACTCATGGCCGGGACGTCGCGTGTCCATCTCCCAGGACGGTGGCCTCCATCCCGTCTGGCGTGGCGACGGACGAGAGCTGTACTACTGGAATGGCGACGCGCTGGTGGCGGTCAGACTCAGCGCGCCGTCAGGCGATGCACCGCCGGCGGTGGAGTCACGGACCGTGTTGTTCCGAATGCCGATTCATTTCGGAGCCAACACGATGTACGACGTCTCGCCCGACGGGCAGCGGTTCGTCATCGTTCGGCAGCCCTAGACCGCCCTATTGCAGGTATTTGGGCGGCACGCCCGCGATGCCCCAATCCTTCAGCTGCTGCGCCCATGGCTTGAGGTTCTCTTTCGTGACCCGCACGACCTTCATCGAGTTGGTCTGCGGCACAACCGCCCTGAAGCGCACCCTGTCCACTATCGTCTGGACGCCCACATAGCCCCACTGGTACACGGGCTGCGCGAGCAACACCGGCACGACGCCTTCATCGACGTACGCCAGTTGCGGCGGCAGCGCGTCGACCGCGACCATCTTGTAGCCTTTGGCGCTGGCGTCGGTAAGCAAGGTCGTGCCGAAGAGCGGCCACCCTCCGATCATCGCCCAGCCGTTCAGGTCCGGATGCGCCTTCTTCACGCGCTGCATTTCGGCGGTCGCGTCCCGTGGGTCTTCACGGTGGTGGAAGGTGCCGATGAGCTGGATGCCGGGATGTCTTGCTGCCTCCTCGGTGGCTCCTCTCGCGCGCGCCTGGAGATTCGGCGCGTTCTCGTTGCCGGCCAGTATCCCCACCTTTCCCTTGTTTCCCATGAGCGTCGCGAGCTCGGCCATGGTCTGGCGTCCCAAGTCGTAGTCGTCCACGCCATAGTAGGCGAAGCGCCTCGAGGCGGGCGCGTCGCTGTCGAACGTCATGACCTCGACACCGGCATCGACCGCTTGATTGATCGCTCCGGTCAGCACTGCTGCATCCGATATCGAGATCAGAATCGCGTCTGCGCCTTCCTTCACGGCGACGTGCACGCCTTCCACCTGGCCCGCGGCGTCCTCCGTCTGCGGCGTGATCCATCGGACCACGATCGGCACGTTGTGTCTCTGTGACAGGTCGCGCGCCGCGGCCTGAGCGCCGTTCTTCGCCGCGACAAAGACGGGATTCGTCGTGCTCTTGCCGATCATCGCGATCGTGAGGGTGTCACCGTGCAGGTGACGTCCGCCGAGCGTCTCGGCGCCGCCGCGGCGCTCTCCGCCGCACGCGATCAACAACGACGTGCCTACGAGAGCGACCGAATGCAGACTGGGCATGTTCACGTGCTCTCCCGCGCAAGAAGTTCCGCTTCTTCGTTACATCGATGGAATCGTCACATGTGATGGTGTGCGGAGTCTCGATCGAATTGCCGCTTGATCACTGGTATAGCTCATATGGCGTTCCGTGGCTAGCGGCGACGTCGCCGCGACTGCTGGCGAGGCGCGCCAGTTTGCAGGGTGGGGGCGCGAGAAGCGCGCAGCCGAGGCAGATCCCCCAAGTCGCGGCCTGGGGAGTCGCCATCGAGCGTGAAATCGGCGCGCTTCACCGGGGTGCGATCGTCGTTGGCCACTCGATCGGCGGAACCATACTCATCGGGAGCTGGAGCGGCGGCTGTAACGAAAGTGGTGGGTCAGGGACTTGCGGTGTGGCGGCCATGACCAGCCGACGCAGGCATGTTGATGGATGCCTGCCGTCCTAGCGCCGATACGGAGAGTCGTCGTCGTCGGACTGTGTGGGCAGGGGTCCCCACTTCGAGTAGTCAATGTTGGCGCGCCCCGACGACGGCACCAGGTGATTTGGTATCAGCGAGCGCGCCATCTCGAGTAACCCCTCGCTCAAGTGCGCCCCGAACTTCACGAGATTGACCGCCCGGCTGCGAAGGCCGAGGAGAAACGCGAGCGGCGACTGATCCCGCTTCTTGATATTGCAGGGTCTACAAGCCAGCACCAGGTTGTCGCGGCGGTCGTACGCAGACTGCCCGCGCCGCGGGGCCACATGGTCGAGTGTCATTGTCCGCGTGGCGAACTGCACACCGCAGTAGGCGCACGTGGGGCCGTACTGTCTGAGCAACCACGCCCGCGTCGAGACTTGCGCGGCGCGCGTGGTGGGGTGAGACGTGTGCGGCGACGCGCCCGGCTCGGTTCTGCCCGCTCCCCGTTTGCGGCGTCGCCCGCTCGTGGATGGCTTGCGCTTAGCGTTCTTCGTGGTCGACGCCTTTCGGCCGTGTGCCTTGTGAACGGGGTGCGGCTTATGCGGCTTGTGCGGCTTCGGCGCGGATCGCGGGTGGGTGTGCCGGTAGGGGGAGTCCGATGAGTCGTCTGTCACCGGTGAAAGTATACACGCCGTTGCGATCAGTCGTGGCGCACCGGCCCATTTGCGGCGCTCGCACTGGATCCTCCTGAGGCTCGATCGACCAGACAGCTAGAACATGGCGAGAGTGCGCCCGTTAAGCGAAAGAGCCTTCCGCAGCATCTTATCTGCATGACGTACCCCGCCGTTCTCCGGTCGCTGGCCCGCTCACGCGGCATGGCTGCCGCCGTCGTCCTGACGCTCGCAGTGGGCGTCGCCGCGCTGACACTGACGTTCGGCGTCGTGCATGCAGCCCTCTGGCGACAGCCTTCGTTCCGCGACGCCGAGCGACTGGCGGTGATGTTCCTGGTGCGAAATCCCCAGGGCGAGCCACAGCGGCGCGAACGATGGTCGTTCCAGCGATTGTCGATGCTGCATGCGCAGCAACGCAGTTTCGAGCGCACCGCCAACTTCTCGGCCAATAGCGTCACGCTCACGGGCGGCGGCGACTCTGACGCGGAATTGATCCGGGGGGAGTCCACTGCGGCGGCATACTTCCAGGTACTTGGCGCCGCTCCGTCGCAGGGCCGGGTGTACACGGCTGACGAGGACAACCCGTCGGCGCCCGCGGCCGTTGTCGTCATCAGTCACTCACTCTGGCGCCGGCGCTGGCCCGATGCAGCCGACGCGACGGCGGTGCTCGGGAATGCCATCCGGCTCAATGGAGCGACGCTCACGATCATCGGCGTGATGCCCGACGGATTTCGCGGCATCTCGGGACAGGCCGAGTTCTGGGTACCAGCGACGTTGACGGCGCAGCTCACGTACGCCGACTACGTCCGCACCAACCAGAACTTCATCAGTGTCGTGGGCCGGTTGAAGGAAGGCGTGTCGCTCGCGGACGCCAACGCGGAGCTCGCCGTCCTGGGCGCTACGATCAACCGCGCACAGCCCAGCGATCCGCGTCAGCCAGACGAGCGTGTGACCGCGACCGCCGTGTCGCTGAACGAAATCCGCGCGGACCGCAGTGTGCGACGCTCGCTGCGCGTGCTCATGACGGCGGTGGTGCTGCTGCACTTGTTGGCGTGCGCGAACGTCGTGAACCTGTTGCTCGGACGCGCGGCGGCGCGCCGGCACGAGAGTGCGGTGCGCACGGCGCTCGGCAGCAGTAGCCGCCGGCTGTTCGTGTTCATGATGACGGATGGCCTCGTCCTCGGAACGGTTGGGTCGTTGCTGGGAGTGTGGAGCGCCTGGTGGCTGAGCTCCATGGTGACGCCGCCGGCGAACGTGTGGGCGCCGCGCAACTTCTACGGAACCATCGCGCCGTTCGACACGCCCGCATTCGGCGCGGTGGCGCTGGGCTTCGGCCTCGCGCTGGCCGCGCTCACGACGATGCTCATCGCCATCCCGCCGGCGCTCTCGGCGTTCCGCGGCGACATCCTGAGCGGCATCAAGGCCGGCGCGCGCGGTCTCGCGTCACACTCGTTTTCGCTCAGGCGTCCGTCGGCGCGCGGCCTGATCGTGAGCATCGAGTCCGCGCTCGCGATCCTGCTCGTGGTAGCCGCGGGCCTCCTGATCGACAGCTATCAGCGGATGCGGCGCACGGAGCTCGGGCTCGGCGTCGATCCGGGGCGTGTCCTCACCTTCTGGGTCATTCCGTCGGAGGTGAAGGTGCCGGTCGCGGCCGCCCCGCGGTTCGTCGCGCGTCTGCTCGAGGCGATCGAACGCGCGCCGGGTGTCGAGGCTGCAACCGTTGATGGGGGCGGACCGCTGAGCGGTACGGCGAGCGCCCTACTATATATAGCCGGCCGCCCTGCTCCGGCCCCCGGCCAGGCACCGCCGGTGCTGCGTCACTATGTGGCCCCCACGCACTTCAGCACGCTGGGCATTCCCGTGATCCGCGGCCGCGTCTTCACGACGTCCGACGTGCACGGCGCTCCGCGCGTGGCGGTCATTTCCCAGTCGGCCGCGAAGCGCTTCTGGCCGGACGAAGATGCCCTCGGCAAGCGCGTGTGGTTCAGCGGCGGCAGCAGCTTCAACAGCCCGGACTCGAGCGCCGAGATCGTCGGCATCGTCGGCGATGTAGTGTACGCGCCGCTGGATCAGCGTCCCAACGCCGCCAGCTTCTACACGCCGTTCGCGCAGTTCACGTATGCGTCACGCATGGTGTTCGTGCGCGCCGCCGGCAACGCGATGGCACTGGTGCCTGATGTGCGCAGGGCGATCACCAGCGTGGATCCCGACGTGTCGATGCGCGACGTCCAGCCGCTGTCGCAGATCGTCGGCAGCTCCTGGGCACGCAACCGATTCGACGCGTTTCTGTTCGGTGGATTTGGCGCGGGCGCGATCGTGCTGGCAGCGAGTGGCATCTTCGCAGTGCTCGCATACGCCGTCGCGACGCGCACACGGGAGTTCGGCATTCGCATCGCGCTGGGAGCATCGGCGCCGCGCGTCGTGCAGCTCGTCCTCAAGGAGGGCCTCGCGTTCCCACTCATGGGAATGGCGGTCGGCGTGGCTGCGTCTTTCGCGGTCACTCGACTTTTGCGTTCGTCGCTCTACGAGGTCTCCCCAATGGAGCCGAGAGTCTTTGCCCTTACGATTGCGCTGCTGGTGGCGTCGTCGGTGACGGCCTGCATCGTACCCGCGCTTCGTGCGGCACGCAGTGATCCGACGGAGGCGCTGAGGGCCGACTGACGCGGACTTCCGCTCGTCGGGTCTGCATGGCAATACTCCTCTCTATACATGCGTCGAACGGGCTGGGCGGAAATCGACACGGGAGGCTGGGTTCCCTCAGCCGCTCAATGACGAAATCGCGGCCTTACCTCTGCACGACGACGTCGCGACTGCTCATCACCACGGCCTCTCCCGGCCGCGACGCGCCCACGACCAGCTGATACTTCCCGGGATCGAGCGCGCCGAGATTCAGCACGATGGCGCGTGACTGCACGGGGACACCGCCAATGGTCGTGGCACTGGCAGCGGTACCCGGCTGAGACTCGCGCCAGCGTACTACGAAGGACAGGCCGTCGGCCTCCGTGATGCCCAGCCTGTTCGCGAGGCGGCGCAGAAGCCCGGCCCGTTCCTCCGAGACCACCGTGAGCGTCAGCTCCACTGAATCGCTGGGCGCCAAGCCATAGAGCTCGACGAACACACCCACCCGCGGCGAGCGCAGGGTCGTCGTCGGGAGCATGCGTTCCATCGCGTCGGCAAGGGATCGCGGCAACTCGGCGTCTGTTGCGGGCGGCTCGAAGAGCGCCGACTCCGACAACGCAAGTTCGCGCGCCTTGAGCGCATCCAGTCCGGCGGGTAGCGAGGCAGACCATCGCGCGCGCGCCGCGGGGGCACTGTCACGCTGCGGGTTCACCACCTCCGCCGACAGGACGCTCTGACCAGGGCGTGCTTCGAGTGACATCGACATGCCGCCGCCCGCGCGCAGGTGGGCGTTGGCGGACGACTGGCGGAGCGTATCTCCGGGTCCGCGCCCCGCAAAGAGCATCGCTGTGTAGCTCGAGAGCGTGGAATCGGCGATGTCGCGTGAACCAGGGTCCGCGGCCACGACCACAAGCGGCGCGTGTTCGCGACGGAACGCGGCCGCCTGCACGTCCATGGCAGAGAGCGCCCCGGCACGAGCAAAATGCTCGAGCGGCCACCAATCCTCGTCGAGCTTCTGGTTCTTTGCATCCCACGCGGCGCCAAGATCTGCGAGGTCGCCGCGCTCGAGCGGCCGCGCTCCTGAAGCGACGTCATACGGTGGCGTCGTATGGTACCGTGGCGTGAAGTACTCATGGCTGGAGTTTGCCGGCCGGTAGGCGAATCCCAGCCACCCGTTGTGCGCCTCGTGTTCCTGCGCGTTGAAGTACGCAACCGACGGAGGCCCGTAGCGCACGAGCAACTCCCGCGCGGCAGTGGCGCCGTACGACGGGCGCCAGTCGAAGTGCTCGTCCATGATCAGCGCTGAGCGCAGCGCAACCAGCGTCTGCCGATACAGGTGGACGGTCAGCCGCTCATTGCCCGGCTGCGAGAAAAGCGGATCCGACAGCCACCAGAACCTGTCGGCGATCGAATCCCTCGCGGGGCAGGGGAGCTTCTCGTAGCGGTCGCGCGTGCGCTCGTCGAGGAACAGCGCGATATCGAGCTGCGTGCATCGCTCGGTCTGGGTCATGGCGCGACGCGCATGATCGAACGCCGCGGTCGCGGCCTTCCACTCGCCACCACTCGCCAGCGCATATCCGGCGAGCAGCGCGCAGGCGACAGCCGTGTCGCGACATTCACTGGTCGCAAGCGCCGCTGCGCGGTCGAACAGTCCCTGATCCACGGACAGGCGAACCCGCTGGCCCAGAACCCAGGAGTCGCCGGGTGCGAGCAGCTGGGCCGAGTCCAGGAGCTGGAGGACGCGAGCGCGCCGCTCCCGTACGCGGCGACGCGCCTTGTCGCTCAGGGGATTGTCGATCCCGGTCGACTCGTCCGCGCGAGTGCCGCCATGCTGGAACCACACCGGGCACATGGACTTCCGACTCTCCCGGGAGTGGATGAGGTGTCGAGCGTTGTCGCGACCGCCGATTTCATCAAAGTGACAGTGCAGCGACCAGAAACGTGATCCCGACGAGTTGAGGTCGCGCAGCCCGATCCACGCTTTGCGCCAGTCCGTAAAGAGCTCCAGCTCTTCCTTGCGCGCACGCTCGACGAGCTTCGCGGCTTTCACGCTGTCGTTCGGCCCCGATGGACCCTGCGCCAGAAGCAGCGCCGAAAATGATACAGCAGCAGAAAGCATGCGTTACATATATGCGCTACTCGTCAAGTTAAGCCACGCGGGGCGTTGGCCTCACGTGTTCGCTGGTTCTTCTCTGTGCGCTCAGCGACCTCTGTAGTTCGATGCGAGTTCGGCCCGCGTGGTCTGGCGCTTGCTGACCCCGGTCGTGGACGGACGCAAGGCCACACGGAACTTCTGCCTGGTCGCGCCATGAAGAATGATGGGCCGATGCATCACCTCGACGATTGGGAAGAGTCGCTTGCTGTGCGGTATCCCGAGGGTGCCTCTCATCCGGCGCTCGAAGACAGCGGCTCAACCGACGCCGAATTCCGCGACTACTCGGAGAATGTCCGTCCGGCGGTTCGCGAGTTCTATCGGTTGAACCACCGCCATCAGACGCTCGACTTCGTCGAGGCAAAGAAGAAGCAGTATTTGCCGCTGCGGACGAAGCGTATGGGCGTGTGGGAGGCCATGGAGTTCCTGAACACGCTGGTTGATGACAGTGACCCCGACACGGAATTCGGCCAGATCGAGCACCTCCTTCAGGCCGCGGAAGCGATCCGCCGCGACGGTCACCCGCGCTGGTTCATCCTCACGGGACTCGTGCATGACCTCGGCAAGATCCTGTGTCTGTTCGGTGAACCGCAGTGGGCGGTGGTGGGCGACACGTTTCCGGTGGGTTGCGCGTTCAGCGACAAGGTGGTGTTCTCCGAGTTCTTTGCGGACAACCCGGACAGACTGAGACCCGAGTACCAGTCGGCCCACGGGATCTACGCCGATGGATGCGGCCTCGATGCCGTGCAGCTCTCATGGGGCCACGACGAGTACATGTACCACGTGGCGAAGAACTACCTGCCGGCCGAGGCGCTTGCGATGATCCGCTATCACTCCTGCTATGCGATTCACCGTGAAGGCGCATACCAACATCTGCTCAACGAGCGGGATCACGAGCTGCTGAAATGGGTGCGAGCGTTCAACCCCTACGATCTCTACTCGAAAGCGGCCCAGCGGCCCGACGTGCGCACACTTCGCCCGTACTACGAGGAGCTGGTCGCGGAGTACTTCCCCCCTGTGCTGGATTGGTGAATTGTTCCCTTCACCGTGAATCCGCGCGTCGCCACTCCGGACGATGTTGCCGCGCTCCGCAGACTCATCGACGTCTCGGCGC
The DNA here is from genome assembly GCA_035758925.1 of Gemmatimonadaceae bacterium. Taxonomy (GTDB): domain Bacteria; phylum Gemmatimonadota; class Gemmatimonadetes; order Gemmatimonadales; family Gemmatimonadaceae; genus DASPMP01. Next base: position 36,283 of record DASTVV010000052.1, on the reverse strand, counting down.
GCGGGCTGAGCACGGGCTTTTACTCGCCAGAGCAGATTGAGGCGGCCGTAACCCACGTCTTCGGCGTCGACACGCAGTTGATCGCGGATGGTACCTACTTCGTGATCGACGCCCCGGAAGGACCAGCCGCGGCGGGCGGCTGGAGCGCGCGTCGCACGCTGTACGGGGGCGACCAGATGAAGGGTACCTCCGACCCCCTGCTCGATCCCTCGGCGGAGGCAGCTCGCATCCGGGCGTTCTTTGTCCATCCACGATGGGCCCGTCAGGGCCTGGCCAAGCGTTTGTACGCCGCCTGTGCGCAGGCAGCGCGGCAGGCCGGCTTCGCGCAATTCGAGCTCATGGCGACGCGTCCCGGCGAGCCCTTTTACGCGGCCCTCGGATTCGAAATCGTCGAGCGAGTTCACGTGACGCTCCCGGGCAACGTAACAGTTCCGTTCGCACGCATGCGCCGGGCGATCGAACCCGTGGACGCATAGACGCAGACCCGCCGGCAACACTTAAGTACGTGCCGGACCAGCTGATCGGGGGTCAGCGAGGGTTCGACCGAACGATCACGAACACTTTCTGGCGCGGGACCGTGGCTTCCCGTTGCAGCCGCCCATACCTTGGCGGCCATGCGAGTCCGCCTCAACCAACAACGGCTCGTCGCCTTTCTGGCCCAGAGTCGCCTGAGTCAAAATCATTGGGCGCTCAAACTGGGGCTTTCACGGGGCCACTGGTCCGAGATCGTCAACGGTAAGCATCCGTACCCCTCTCCGAAGACTCGCGAGCGGATGCTCGAAGTGCTCGGCCTTTCCTTCGATGAGCTTTTCGAAGTCGAGACAGGGATTCCGGCCTGGGCAGATGTCGACTTTCGTCGTGCGATCGCCGATCGATACCTGATCGACACCGAGCTGGGCCAGGGTGGCATGGGTGCGGTCTACCTCGCGCGAGACATGCGACACGGCCGCGTCGTCGCCCTGAAAGTCATTTCACCCGAGGCGGTCAGCGGCATTGGCATCACGCAATTCCTCCGCGAGATCGCCACTGTCGCTCATCTCCAGCATCCGCACATTCTTCCCCTTTTCGACTCGGGCGAAGCAGCCGGGCATCCTTTCTATGTGATGCCACACATCCGGGGCGGCTCGCTCCGCACGCGGCTCCAGTCGTCCATCCGGCTTCCGGTGGCCGAAGCGGTCGCGGTCACGACCGGAATCGCGGCGGCCCTGCAGCACGCCCACGAGGCGAGGGTCCTGCATTGCGACGTCAAGCCGGAGAACATCCTGCTCGATGGCGGTCATGCCTACGTCATGGATTTCGGCGTCGCACGCAAGCTGCACACGGAGTTCCTGCCCTGGGCCCAGCGGCGGGAGCTCGACTTGTCGGCCGGAACCCCGGCCTACGTGAGCCCCGAACAGGCGAGTGGCGAGAAGGGCCTGGACACCCGCACGGACGTGTACAGTCTGGCCTGCGTGCTTTATGAAATGCTCACGGGCCGCGCGCCGTTCGAGGGCAACACGACGCAGGCGGTGGTCGCCCGTCGATTCATAGCACCCCCTCCACCCTTGCGGGATTTCGCCCCGGAGGTACCGCCCTCCCTCGAGCAGGCAGTGGAGCAGGGCATGGAGTTCGAACCGCGCCGGCGCACCGCCAATCCAGCGCTCTTCTCCGCGGCGGTGGTAACTGCCGCCAAGCCCGCGTCTGGCGCCTTGGGACGCGTGAGCATCGCACTCAGCCGCGGCGCGAGCCGGCTGCGCCGGTCGCGTCCCGGCTTCACCATTCCATTGGGAAGACTCGGTATGGAAACAATCGTGCAGGATTCCCGGCACGCGCTGCGCGCACTGCGGAACAGCCCCGCGTTCGCCACCGTCGTCGCGCTCACGCTGGCGCTCGGCATCGGCGCCAACACCGCGATCTTCAGCGTCGTCCGCGGCGTGCTCCTCAAGCCCTTGCCCCACCGCGATGGCGAGCGGCTGGTGTATCTCCGTCATTCATCCGATCAGAGTCCAAACCTGAACTTCTCCGTCCCCGAAGTCCGGGACTTTCGCACGGGCGCACCGGCATTGGCGCAGATCGCCGAGTACTCGCCGACGGACGTCATCCTGCGCACTGACCACGACGCGATGCGCCTGCGCGTCGGGCTTGTGACTGGCAACTACTTCGAGGTCATGGGTCTCGCGCCCGTGCTGGGGCGAGTGACGCGGCCGAGCGACGACGGGCCGGGCGTGCCGCCGGTGATCGTGCTGACGCACGAGTTCTGGCAGCGGCGGTTCAACGGCGACTCGTCCATCGTCGGCCAGATGGTCAAGGTGGATGGCACGATGGCCGAGGTGATCGGAGTGCTGCAGGCCGCGCCGTTCTTTCCGCTGCGGATGGACGTGCTCATGAACATGGTGATCAGCCCGCACCACATCGGCGCGGCGATGCAGGAGGATCGCCGGCACCGCATGACCGAGGTGGTGGCGCGCATGGCGCCAAACGCCACGTTCGAGCAGGCAAAAGCCGAAGTCGCCTCGGTGTACTCGCGTCTCCAGCAGCAGTACCCGGACGCCTACGGCAGGGCATATCACTATCGCGCCGAGATGATTCCCTTCAAGAAGGCGCTCGGCCAGGACGCACAGCTCACGTTGTTGCTGCTGATGGCCGCCGCTGCATTCGTTCTGGTCATCGCCGTCGCCAACGTCGCCAACCTGACCATGATGCGCCGCGTGCGCCGCGAGCAGGAGCTGCTCGTGCGTTCCGCGCTCGGTGCCGGGATGATGCGCCTGCGGCGTCTCGTCCTGACGGAGAATCTCATTCTCGGATTCACAGGCGCCGCGCTCGGTACGCTCATCGCGATCGGTGGCGTGCCCCTGCTCGTCTCGCTGGCGAACCGCTACTCGGCGCGGGCGAACGAGATTCACCTCGATGGAGCGGTGCTGGGGTTCACGCTCGCGATCGCGCTCAGCGTGGCGCTCGTCCTGTCCTACGTGACATCGCTGCCGTCGGAGAAGGAGCTCGCGACGGTGTCATCGGGCGGGCGTCGTACGGGCGGACGTCAGAAGCAGCGATTGCAGCGCGCGCTGGTGGTCGTTCAGGTCGCGGTGTCCGTCATGCTGCTCGCCGGCGCAGGACTGCTCACGCGGACGATGTTGCGCCTGTCGCTGGTCGACACCGGGCTGTCGACCGAGCAGGTCCTCTCGATGAACGTGAACATCCTCACCCGCTCGGAGATGCGGGCAGTTCCTGGATCCCGTGAGGCGACGCAGGCGCTTTTCGCCACGATGCGCGATCAGATCGCGGGGTTGCCCGGCGTGGAAGCCGTATCCACAGGTTCGCTGCCACTGACGGAGGCGTTCCGGCGGATCGATCTGAAGGTGGAAGGGCGGGCGCTCGGCTCTGGCGAGGCCGCGCCGAACGCCGGCGAACGCGTCGCAAGCTCAGGCTACTTCGCATCGATCGGTGTTCCGCTGCTCCGCGGGCGAGACTTTGCACCGACGGACGAGGATTTCGGACGCATGGTGATCGTGAACCAGGCGTTCGTCGATCGCGTCTTCCCCGGCGAGGATCCGATCGGGCGACGGTTCGCGGAGACCAACCGCATCGCGCAGTACGACACCATGCCCGACATATGGTTCACCATCGTGGGCGTCGTCGGCAACACGCGCGATGACGGCCTGGATGGAACGATGCGTCCGGCATTCTATCACCCGCAGATCGATGCGCGATCCGTCGGCGGCGGATTGGTGATCCGCACTCGGGGCAACGTCGAAGCGCTGGCACAGCCGGTCACGCGAGTCATCCAGCAGCTCGCCCCCTCGGCCGCCATCGAGAACGTCAGGACGATCAGGCAAATCAAGGACGAGGGCATCGCGCCCAGACGCCTCAACGCCGCGCTGCTCTCATCGTTCGGGCTGCTCGCCGTCCTCATAGCCGCCGTGGGCATCGCGGGCGTGCTGGCGTTTGCGGTGAGCGCGCGTACGAAGGAAATCGGCATTCGCATGGGCCTGGGGGCCGACCCTGCGCGAGTCCAGCGAATGATCCTCGCGGAGGGCGGCACGCTCGTCGTCGTCGGCCTCGTGGTTGGTACCGCGTTGGCGTTCGCTGCCGCGAGCGTGATCCGCGGTTTGCTGTTCGGAGTGGCACCGCACGATCCCGCGACGTTTGTCGGTGTCGCCGTGCTGATGGCGGCAATCGGCGCTGCGGCCTGCTGGATTCCCGCCGCGCGCGCGGCTCGCATCGATCCGGCGATCACGATGCGGGCGGAGCAATGATGTCCGACAACAGCGAATCGCCTCACAGCCCTCGTCGCCTCGCCACCATGCTGCAAGATGGCGTCGGTGAGCGTCGTCGACACAGCGATGGCCAAGCGCGGTGAATTCCGGCGCATCGACGCAAAAAGAGACAAGCGCGTATTCACGGCAATCGTAGGCCTGCTCGGTCCACGATGAACAACCTCAGCGGGATCGGACCGCTTTCGCGCTGCCTTCGACGTATGCCGCCAGATGCTGGCCGGTCAGCGTCGATCTTGCCGCCACCAGGTCGGCCGGCGTGCCTTCGAACACGATCCGTCCGCCGTCGTGGCCCGCGCCCGGGCCGAGGTCGATGATCCAGTCCGCGTGCGCCATCACCGACTGGTGGTGCTCGATCACGATGACTGACTTGCCCGAGTCCACCAGTCGGTCCAGCAGCCCAAGCAGCTGCTCGAGGTCGGCCAGGTGCAGCCCCGTCGTCGGCTCGTCCAGCACGTAGACGCCGCCGGCTTCACCCATGTGCGTCGCGAGCTTGAGCCGTTGGCGCTCGCCACCAGACAGTGTCGTGAGAGGCTGGCCGAGCCGCAGGTAGCCGAGGCCCACGTCGGTCATGCGCTGCAGGATCGCGTGCGCCGCTGGCGTGTGTGCCTTTCCAGCGCCGAAGAATCCCACCGCATCGTCCACCGGCAGGTCCAGTACCTCCGCGATGTCGAGCCCAGCGAGCTTGTACTCCAGGACCGACGCCTGGAACCGACGGCCGCCACAGTCCTCGCAGACGGTGGTGACGCCCGCCATCATCCCCAGGTCGGTGTAGATCACGCCGGCGCCATTGCACGTGGGACAGGCGCCCTCGGAGTTGGCGCTGAACAGCGCGGGCTTCACGCCGTTGGCCTTCGCGAACGCACTGCGGATCGGATCGAGCAAACCGGTGTACGTCGCGGGGTTGCTCCGCCGCGAGCCACGGATCGCGGTCTGGTCCACCGTCACCACTCCGTCGCGGCCACTCACCGAGCCATCTATCAGTGAGCTCTTGCCCGACCCGGCCACGCCCGTCACCACGACGAGAAGACCGAGCGGGATGTCGACGTCAAGGTTTGTCAAGTTGTGCGTGCGCGCGCCGCGCACCTTCATTACGGCCGTCGCTTTTCGCACCGAACGCTTCAGCGCGGCGCGATCGCTCAGGTGACGCCCGGTGAGCGTACCGCTGGTCCTCAAGCTCTCGACGGAGCCCTCGAAGACTACCTCGCCGCCGGCGGTGCCTGCGCCGGGGCCGAGGTCCACGACGTGGTCGGCGATGGCGATCACCTCGGGCTTGTGCTCGACAACGAGGACCGTGTTGCCCTTGTCGCGCAGCTGCTGCAGGAGGGTGTTCATCCGCTGGATGTCGTGCGGGTGCAACCCGATCGTCGGCTCGTCGAAGACGTAAGTCACGTCGGTGAGCGACGACCCGAGGTGGCGGATCATCCTGATGCGCTGCGCCTCGCCGCCCGATAGCGTACCAGAGGGCCGGTCGAGGCTGAGGTAGCCCAGCCCGATCTCGACGAACGAGTCGAGCGTGTGGCGCAGGTTCGCCAGAAGCGGCGCGACCGAAGCCTCCTTCACTCCGCGAAGCCACTCGGCCAGGTCGTTGATCTGCATCGCACAGGCGTCGGCGATGTTGATCTTGTTGATCTTCGAGGACCGGGCGGCCTCGTTGAGCCGGGTGCCGCCGCACTCGGGACACGTGGTGAAGGTGACCGCGCGCTCCACGAACGCGCGGATGTGCGGCTGCAACGCGTCGACGTCCTTGGACAGGAATGACTTCTTGATCCGCGGGACGAGGCCCTCGTAGGTGAGGTTGATGTTCTGGAGCTTCACCTTCCGTTGCTCGCCGTAGAGGAAGTTCTCGCGTTCTTTCTTCGTGTACTTCCGGATCGGCTTGTCGGGGTCGAGCCCTGCTGCCGCGAAGATGCGCACCTGCCAGCCGTCGGCCGTGTAGCCCGGGATCGTGAGCGCACCCTCGTTGAGCGACTTGCTCTCGTCGAAGAGCTGCGACAGGTCGATGTCGTTGATCGTTCCCATGCCCTCGCACCGCGGGCACATGCCACCCTGGTAGATGACGTCGCGTACGACGATCCGCTCACCCTTGCCCTTGTCGACCGTCATCGCGCCGCTCGCTTTCCGCGTCGGGATGTTGAACGAGAACGCGTTTGACGATCCGATGTGCGGCTTGCCGAGTCGGCTGAACAGCACGCGAAGCATCGCGTTGGCGTCAGTCACGGTACCGACCGTCGAGCGGGAGTTGGCGCCCATACGCTCCTGGTCGACGATGATCGCTGTCGTCAGCCCTTCCAGTACGTCGACTTCGGGCCTGGCGAGCGCTGGCATGAATCCCTGCACGAACGCGCTGTAGGTCTCGTTGATCATCCGCTGCGATTCGGCCGCGATGGTGCTGAACACCAGCGACGACTTGCCGGATCCCGAGACGCCCGTGAATACCGTCAGCCGCCGCTTGGGAATCTCGACGCTGACGTCCTTCAGGTTGTTCTCGCGGGCACCCTGGACGCGGATCAGTTCATGGCTGTCCGCGGCATGCTGACCGGACGCTGACTTCTTCCCGGTCATGTCGTCGAAGTACCCACGGCACGTCGCGCGCTGCGCCATCTGCTGGCATATGGCAGCACGAACAAGTACAGGCCGGAGAAGAAGAGCAGGGCAAGCGGGAATAGCGGCGCGTAGGTCACCCACGCGGGAGGCGGCCATTTGCCCATGCCCATCGCGACGAAGTTGGCGATGACGGTGACCGTAAAGGCCATGGACAGCCAGCGGTGCGTCTGCCGAATCCAGTGGTTCCAGTTCATGGGATCCTCGCGAACAGGGGGGTGTCGGTGAGTGTCATCGGTCCATCTTCTCGAGCAGTCGTTCGAGGCGATCGACATGTTCCGTCCAGAAGGCGCGGTAGTGCGCGATCCAGTCGATGAGTGGTTTCATGCCGCGTGGCTCCACGCGGTAGTAGACACTGCGTCCCTCACGCCGGCCGTTCACCAGGCCGGCGTCTTTCAACGCGGCAAGGTGTTGTGAGACTGCCGGCTGCGAGATGTCGAAGCGAGCCGTGAGGTCCTTCACCGCAACTTCGCCACGCGTGAGCGACTCGAAGATCGCGCGGCGGCTGGGGTCCGCCAGCGCCTGGAAGATCTTGTCTTTGGCTTCGGAAGCGATCTTCATGGACTATATATAAGCCATGGCTTATATATAGTCAATGCAGCATCTGTCGCATGTCGGCAACGGACGAGAACTCGTCATGCACCATCAGCTTCGTCGATTGCAATCTGTCGAGATAGACGAGTGCGCCAGAGTCCAACCAGGCTAAGGGCGACCACAACGAGGGCCACGAACGTAAGCCCGAGGAAGACGCGGGCTGCCAGGAGATGGCTGGCCGCGCTGGCGCTCGAGTGAGCCAGCATGCCGAAGTGGCCGTTCATAACGACACCCCAGAAGCAGTAGTACGCACTGAGGGTGGAGAGGATCAGCAGAAGCCAGTACAGTCCTCGCCGCCGACGCACGCTCCGTCCTTGCTCTACCGTCGCGTTCAGTGAACGCACTCAGGTGATGGCGCGGGCGATGCGAAGAATCGCGTCGACCGAGCGGTCCACGTCCTCTTCGGTCGTCGCCCATGAGATGACGCTGACGCGCATCGCGGTCACGCCCTGCCAGACCGTCGGTCCACACCAGCAGGTCCCGTCGCGCTGAATCGCAGCAATCACCTTGCGAGTGCGTTCGTCGTCGCCGAACGCGACCAGCACCTGATTCAACACGACGTCATTCAGCACCCGATGGCCAGCAGCCGAGAATGCATTGGCGAAACGCTTCGCCAGCCGACAGTGTCGCTCGACCATTTCCGCGAGTCCCGCACGTCCCAGCGATCGGAGCGCGGCCCAGACATCCACGCCGCGGGGTCGGCGCGAGCCCTCGAGAGTGTAATCCATCCCATTCTCCGGGCCGCCGGGCAGGTAGTCCGCGGCGAGGCCCAATGACTTGCGCAGCGTCACGACGTCCCTCACGATCGCCATGCCGCAGTCATAAGGAGAGTTCAGCCACTTGTGCGCGTCGGTCGCCCACGAGTCCGCGAGCTCGATGCCATCGGCGAGATACGCGCGCTCAGGCGCGACGCGTGCCCACAGTCCGAACGCACCGTCCACGTGCACCCAGAGTGGCTGATCCGACTGACGCAGGGCTGCGATGACCTCGCGAAAGGGATCGAAGGACCCGGTGTTCACGTTCCCGGCCTGCAGACACACGATCGTCGGTCCGGCTACGCGCGGTACGGCATCCGCTCGCATGCGTCCCTGCGAATCGACGGGTACGCGCACGACGCGCGCCCGTCCCAGGCCCACGACGGCGAGCGCCTTGAAGAACGTCGAGTGCGACTCTTCGCTGACGACGACCGTGATGGCCGGCGCACCGAACAAGCCATCGGCTCGTGCATTCCAGCCGACCTTCTCGAGCAGATCGTCACGCGCCGCCGACATGGTCGCGATGTGGGCGGACGTCGTACCCGTGACGAAGCCGCCACCGGCACCGCGTGGAAGGCCAAGCAGTTCCACGATCCAGCGCATCGCGACACGCTCGAGGACGGTGCTGCCCGGCGAAGCGACCTGGAAGCCGCCGTGCTGCTCCCACGACGTGGACAGCCAGTTGGCCGCCAGCACCGCTGGGAGCGCGCCACCGTTCACGAAGCCGAAGTACCTTGGCCCCGCGATAGCAACCGTCGCGGGAGCCCCGAATCGATCGAGCTCCTCGATGAGGGCCTCAGGAGAAATCGGTGCGTCCTGCAGCGGCGCATCGAACACCGTGAGATCAGCAAGTGCCGCGTCGGTGGGCACCACGCTGCGTTCCGCCAGCGTGACCAGGTACCGCTGGGAGCGTTGCGCCACCTCGGCCAACACGCTCCACGGATTCTGCGCAGCCGTGTTCGCGGGAGTTGTCGCAGCAGTTGCGCTTGTTGTCATGGATGGAAGATGCAGCCGCTTCGGATACCTAGGCGAGGGGACGGCCGATCTCCCAATGATGCCCGAACGGGTCCATCACTCGTCCAACGCGCCAGCCGTACTCCTTGTCCTCCACCGCCGACACCACACGCGCTCCGGCCGTCACGGCGCGCGCGAAGGATGCGTCGGGATCCTGCACAGTCAGCACCATGCGCGTCGTGCTCCCGTTCAACGACGGTGGCGCGAAGTTCTGGTACTCCTAGAAGTCCACGGCCTGCTTGCCACCGCGCACCGCCAACATCGGATGGAGTGTGGTCTCGCTCGTCTTCGCGGGCATCAGCTCCTCCCATCATTCCGTTTAGGAAATGTCAACACGAACGCCGTGCCGCGTGCGCCCGCGCGTTCCACGGTGATGCGTCCGCCGTGCGCCTCCATTACGCGCTTGCAGATGCTCAGGCCAAGCCCATAGCCTCCGGTGCGCTTGGATCGTGACGCGTCCACCCGGAAGAACGGCTCGAACACGCGACCCATGTCGCCCTCGGGAATGCCGACGCCGTCGTCCGACACCCGGATCGCCGCCGCCTCTGCGCCGTTCGAAAGTGACACTTCCACCGGCCGGCTGTCCGCGAGCGAATACTTGAATGCGTTTTCCAGGAGATTCCGCAGCACAATCCGGATCTTCTCCCGGTCCACGTCCGCCATCAGAGCGCTCGACGCGGCAACGACGCGCACGCCGGGCTGCCTCCCCTGGAACTCCTGTGTCGCCTCGTGCACCAGACCCAGGAGATCCTGCCGCTCCATGGTCATCCCTCGACCGCTGCGAAGGCGTTCGAGCTCGAGCAGCTCGGCCACCATGCGCTCCATCTCGGCGATGTCCGTCGCCAGACGTGGACGTTGGGTTTCGTCCGGTGGCAGCTCCAGCGCCACCTTCATGCGTGTGAGTGGGGACCGCAGCTCATGGCTCACGTCCACCAGCAACTGGTCGCGGTCGCGGAGCATTAGGCGCACGCGACCGACCATCGAGTTGAATGCTGACGACAGCCTGCCGAACTCGTCGCGCGTGGACACCGGAATCGAAACGTCGAGCTGCCCTTCGCCAAGTCGCGCAACGCCTTCGTTGAGCGCGCGCAGCGGCGCGAGCAGACGTCGGATCACCACGTACGTCGTCAGCACCACCAGCGCGATCATGAACGCCAGCAGCGCAAGCAGCCATGCGTGAGCCACCTGAAACGGACGGCTGAAGTTCCACGCGAAGATGTATGCGCCACCCTGTGGGGCATCCACCAGGTAGTACCTTGGCACGACGAGCAGATGGTTCTGGCTCACCCGTCCAGCGCGGAGGTCGTCCACCGACGGCAGCCCGGGCGTTGTCGACCAGCTTCCGGACGGTCCGTCGTAGCGCACGTTCACCTTGAGACCCCGAGAGCGAAGACTCCGGGCGGCTTCCAGGCCGGGCGAGGTCGCCGCGATCGCGCCGGAGTACTCGCGCGCTAGCTGAAAGATCAGGTCATTGAGGCTCGGCCCGACGAAAACGCCGAAGAACAGCGTCACGAGCAGGATGAGAAAGAGGCCCATCGCGAGCATCGCGGTCACGAGCTTCGCGAAGACCGATGTCCCCCTTCCGACGCGCGCCTCAGCCACGGGTGTTCTCTCCACCGACGAAACTGTAGCCCACGCCGCGCACCGTGCGAATGAACGCAGGCTGCTTGGCGTCGTCGCCGAGCTTCTGGCGCAACCGGCTGATGAGGACGTCGATCGAGCGGTCGAACGCTTCCCAGTTGATTCCGTGCGTCCCCTCGATGATCCGCTCCCGGCTCAACACGCGCCCGCGGTTGCGCACGAGAAAGCCGAGCAGCTCGAACTCGGCGGTCGTGAGCGAGAGTGAGCGTCCATTCAGTTGCGCGCTGCGCGTCGCAAAGTCCAGCTCGAGCTGACCCGCGCGCAACACGTCGGTGGCGTGGTCCACGCCATTGCCGCCACGGCGCAGCACCGCCTGCATCCGCGCGACGAGCTCGCGAGGTTCAAAGGGTTTGGCGAGATAATCATCGGCGCCCAGCTCCAGGCCCACGATGCGGTCGGGGACGTCGCCGCGGGCTGTGAGCATGATGATCGGGACGCGACTGGTCTCGCGGATCTTGCGGCACACCGCCAGCCCATCCATGTCGGGCAGCATCACGTCGAGGATGACGAGATCGGGCGGGTCGGCTTTGAGAGCGCGCAGCCCGGGCGTCGGATGCGTCGCCGCACGTACGGCGAAGCCGAAGCGACCGAGGTACTCCGTCAGCAGCGCGTTGAGTCGCTCGTCGTCGTCGATGATGAGAACGCGGGTGTGAGTGGGCATGGTCACCGCGACCCTAGTGCCCGTACGGGCGGAATCATCGCGGCCCTGCGCGCCGGGATGGCGCCGAAACCGAGCCCGATCACCACGGCCATCGCGAACGATGCGAGGATTGCCTGGAGCGGCGCGCCCACCTGCCACTCGGTGGCCAGCTGCACTACTGTGGCGCCCACGGCGCCGAGGAGCATCCCGGCGAGCCAGCCGCCGAGGGAGAGCGCGCTCGACTCGAGGAGGAACTGGGTCAGGACGTCTCGTGGCTCCGCGCCCACGGCCATGCGCAAACCGATCTCGCTGGTGCGTTCCTTCACCGAGAGGAGCATCAGCGCCATGATGCCGGTGCCGCCCACGAAGAGCGCGATCGCCGCCAGCGTGGAGCTGAAGCCGGTCAGTGTATCGGCGACCTGGCGCTGCATGGAGAAGAAGCGGGCCGCGTCCTGGACTTCGAAATCCTGGCCGCCCGCTGTGCCCGCGCGATGGCGCGCGCGCAGCACATCCTCGATGGCGCGGCCCGCGGCTGCCGTCGAACCGGCGTCGCCACCGCGGGCGCTCACGTACACCATGCTCAGCCAGGTCACGTTGAACAGTCTACGCGATGCGGTGCGCACGGGAATGACCACCTGGTTGTCCAGGTCGCCGTCGGCCAGCGCGCCGCGCGGCGCCAGCACGCCGATGACGTCGAACGTGACGCCACGAATCCAAATCTGCTGGCCCACCGGATCAGCGTCGAACAGCGACTCGGCGACGCGCGCCCCCAGCACGGCGACCCGATCAGCGCCCCTGGTATCGTCGTCGTCGATGAACCGTCCGCTGCGCAGCTCGAAGCGGCGGATGGCCAGATAAGCCGGCGTCGTTCCGCGAATCGTCGTGACCGTGGAGAATGCTCCGGCCTTCACTCTCGCCGTGCCTTCGACGTCGGGTGCGGCATTGGCGACCAGTGGAAGTGCCGCGATTGCCAAGTAGTCTTCGAAGCGCAGCGTCGTCACCGCGCCGCTGAACTCCCTGCGGCTCGCCGATCGCTTTACAGCCACGGGTCGGACGACGAGCAGATTCACGCCGAGTCGATCGATGCTGCGTTGGACGTCACGCTCGACGCCCGTGCCGACCGCCCCAGAGAGCACCACGGCCGCCGCGCCGACCGAGACGCTGGCGAGAGCCAGGGTCGTGCGCAGCCGGTGGCTGAAGAGTGTTCGCAGCGACAGCGTGATGGTGCGTCGCAGCTTCACCGTAACGCTTCGGCCGGTTGCAGGCGTGCGGCGCGCCGGGCCGGAGCCACGCCGGCGGCGAGCCCAGTGAGTGCAGCCGCAAGGAGACCCACTGCTACGGCGACCCAGGAGAAGCCGACGTCCAGTCGCATTCGGTTGCCGGCCCACTGCGCTCCGAAGTAGCCCAGCACGACACCGATCGACGCTCCGGTGACGATGATGAGCGTAGTCTCGAAAAGAAACTGGTCGCGGATGTCGCGCGGTTGCGCGCCGACGGCTCTCCGCAGCCCGATCTCGCCGGTGCGTTCGTTCACCGCACCGAGCATCAGCGTCGCGGCGACCACACCGCCGACGAGCAGCACGATCCCCCCCGCGAGGGGCAGGTAGACGAGCAGGGCGCGCTGCACGGTGCCCATCATCTGCTGCACTTCGATCGAGCTGATGATGCTGAAATCGTTTTGCTGATCGACGGAAAGCCCATGACGTTCCCGCAGTACGCGCCGAACGTCGCGCTCGGTCGCGTCCTGCGTGGACGCATCCCTGACGATGAGCTTTGCGGTGGTGATGGCGTCCATGTTCGCGAGCCGGCGCATCAGCGTCGAGATCGGGACCACGATCTCGTTGTCGCGATCCATGCCGTGGAGGTCGATGCCGTACCGCTCCAGCAAGCCGATGACCCTCACCGGTACGCCGCCGATGAGTAGCTCGCTGCCCAGCGGATCCTGGCTGCCGAAAAGCTCGCGGGCGACAGTTTCGCCGATGAGGGCGACGCGCGCGGAGCTGGCAACGGCCGAGGCATCGAAGGTCTCGCCGGCGGAGACGCCACGTCCCCAGACGCGCTCGAAGCGCTCGGACGCACCGATGACGCGCGCGGTGGTACTGGCGTCACCAAACCGGACGGAGGTACGCAACTCCGCCGACGGGTCCCATGCCTCGACTTCGGGGACGGCACTGGCGACAGCCGCGATGTCGTCAATCGTAAGGCGCGCGGCCCCCGCGTGCGCGCCGCCCATCATGCGACTGCCGCGTCCGACGACGACGAGTGACTGGTCGCCGATCATCTGACGCACCGTGCGGAGCATCTTGACCTTGGCGCTCTGTCCCACGGACATGACGAACGAGATTGCGGCGACGCCGACGAGGCTGCCGAGCATCATGAAGGCGGTGCGCAGCTTGTAGCGGCGCATCGCGCGCACGCCCTGCGAGACGAGACGCGACGCGGTCATCGTGCCTCCTGCAGCGCCGGCGCGGGCGACACCACGCGGCCACGATCGAGCCGGACGATACGCTGGGCAAAGCGCGCCATGTTGGGGTCGTGGGTCACCAAAATGACGGTGCGCCCGGCGTCGTTCAGGGATCTGAAGATGGTCATGATCTCTTCCGCGGACTGCGCGTCGAGGTTGCCCGTCGGCTCGTCGGCGAGAAGGAAGTCCGGCTCGTTCACCAGCGCGCGCGCGATCGCCACGCGCTGCTGCTGCCCGCCGGAGAGCTGCGATGGCGTGTGGCTCATGCGGTCGGCCAGGCCGACAGCCTCGAGCGCGCGTTGACCAAGTCCGTCGATCGACGCGCGGTCGGAGTAGAGCAGGGGCAGCTCGACGTTCTCGAGGGCGCTGGTGCGCGCCAGCAGATGGAAGGACTGAAAGACGAACCCGACGCGCCGATTTCTGAAACGCGCCGACTCAGCCACGCTGAGGCCCGAGACGTCCTGACCGTCGAACAGGTATCGGCCCGACGTTGGTGCGTCGAGCAGGCCGAGGATGTTGAGCAGCGTGGACTTGCCGGACCCCGAGGTGCCGGTGATCGCGACAAACTCGCCACGCTCGATGCGCAACGAGAGGTCAGTGAGCGCATGTACCGCCGGACTGCCGGCAACGCCCGCGTATTGCTTGCTGATGTTGGAGAGATCGATCATGGGTTCCCTCGGGGTCCGAGCTTCTCACGCGTAGTAGGATCTAACAATTGGTCGTCGGACAAAGCCGGGCACCGGCGTCTCCAACGACCACGCGATCGCCGTCGCGCAGGCCCGCGATGATCTCGACGTATGTGTCGTCGCGAATCCCGGTGGTGACGTCGCGCCGCTCTGTCACGTTGCCGCTCGAGATGAGCACGTAGCGGCGACCGGCGTCGGTGCGCAGAGCGCGAATCGGCACGACGAGCGCGCCCTGGTGCACGTCGAGGTTGATCCGCACGGCGGTCGTCATCTCGGGACGGAGTGTGCGGTCGCGCGGGGGCGAGAAGGTCACGACCGACACATAGTTCACGACGTTGTCGCGAATCTCCGCCTTTGGGTATATCGCCGTGACCTGGCCGTCGAATGGGTGCGCACCGTATGTGTCCACGGTGAACTGCGCCTTCTGGCCGATGCGAATGCGCCCGATGTCCGTCTCGTCGACGTAGGCCCACACTTCCATTCGAGTGGGATCGAGCAGCGTGAGAAATGTTGGCGCGGCAAAACTGGCGGCGACCGTCTCCCCTTCCTGCGTGGAGACCGATGACACGAGTCCCGAGATTGGCGCGACGATGCGCGCGTACTCCAGCTGCGCGTTGGCATAGGCGAGACTCGCCCGCGCGCCACTCACCTGCTGTTCGCCGACGGCGAAGGCGCGCTCGGCTGGCTCCAGCTCGCTCGCTGCCAGGCTTCCCTTGGTGCTGAGCGCGCGCTTGCGGTCGAGGTCGAGCTTGGCGTAGCCGAGTGCAACTTCACCCTGTCGCAGCGTCGCCGCGGCCTCGTCGCGGCGCGCCACGAGGTCGCGCTCGTCCAGCTCGGCCAACAGCTGGCCCTTCGCGACGGCGTCGCCGATACGGACGTAGAGTCGCTTGACCACGCCCGAGATGCGTGAGCCGACGCGCACCTCCGCGCCTACCCTTGGCTTGATCACGCCGGTCGCTTTCACGACGGAACCGATGTCGCGACGCGTGACTCGAACGATCTGGACGTCGGCGCGTCCGGCCGCATCCGACGGTGTAGCGCGCGCCCCCGCCAGGACCGTGATTGCGATGACAGCGACACCAAGGAGGGCCGCCCCGCCAGCGCCCCAGGCCAACTTGCTCACGCGTGCCTACCCCGGTTTCCAGGACGTGGAAACGATAGGCAGGCGATGTTGCTGGATTGTTTCTGGGAGGTGTCGGAGTGCAGCTAAGGGATCGCGCCGCCCGCGCGGCCCCTCGTGCGAAGTGACCTGCGCGCACCCCAGCCGACCAACGTGAGCGTCGCGACTATCTGGACGAAGATCACCGTTACCAGGCGCAGGGGATGGCCGGCCATCGTGTCCTCAGGGCCGGGGATGGCGCGCACGAAGAGGGACAGGTTCGCGAGATTGAAGATGACGATGACGGCCAGCAGTGCCTTGCCGCCGCGAAAGATCCGCCAGCAGGCGAGGCCGAACGCCATCTCGACGCTAAACGCCACCAGCGGGTGATGTCCGTAGAGGAACGTGCCGTATTTCGGCGAGTTGGCGAACGGTGTCAGGGCGATGTCGCCGTTGTGGGTGAGCAGGTCGAGGATGAGATGCGACAGGATCGCAAGACCGAGCACCATGCCGATCCGGGCGTGGCCCAACGTTGCGCCGATCGCCCAGACGAGCGCGGCGGCAGCCGCGGCGGTGAGCACTGAGTGTGAGTACGGCATGTGCGCGAGATGCACGTCGCCGATGTAACGCACCGTGGGTGCCGTGGTTGTCTGCTCGAGGCCGAGGTAGTTGAGCAGCACCCACGCGAACTCCATGGCTTGAACGGCGAGCAGCAGTGGCACGAGCGCGACCGCTGGAAAGCGCCGTTTGAAGATCAGAGCAGTGGCGGCGTGATTGATCGCGAACATCGGCGCTCGGTCAGAGACGAGTCGGTGACCGACGACGGCGGCTAACGCACGGCGTCGGCGATCTGCTACGTTGGTGGACGCCCAGCGAGGAGGCAATTGGCCGCCGATTTCGATACCGAGACCAAACTCGCGATCTACGGCCACTTCGCCGAGACCGGGCAGCGACCCCGCCGTCCCCAGCCCGACGAGATGCGCGCGATCTTCGCGGGCCTCGGTTTGACTGGAGACGTCTGGGACCCACAGTCCGACACGTTCAGCCCCTCCCTCTGACGGTGCCCTCTTCGCACTGCCCTGGGCGAGGAAGTGGAACCACAGAGCTCACAGAGAGAATCAACTATCTTGGCGCTCCTCTGTGTTCTCAGTGGTTCGATTCCATCGTGCAGACCGGCAACGCGCCCAATCCGGAGTTGCAACATGAAACAGAACTGGTTCAGGATGTTGCTCGTCGCTGGCATCCTTACTGGATCAGCCGCAAAGCTATCTGCGCAGTCCAGTCCTGACTGGACTGAGCCATTCCCTCCGTTCAGAATCGCGGGAAACCTGTACTACGTCGGCAGCAAAGGCCTCGCGAACTACCTGATCGCGACGCCGCAGGGACACATCCTGATCAACAGCGACCTCGAGGCGAATGTGCCCCTCATTCGCGCGAGCGTTGAGCAGCTGGGATTCAAGTTCTCGGACATCAAGGTCCTGCTCATCAGCCATGCCCACTGGGACCACAACGCCGCCAGCGACACGATCAAGAAGTTGACGGGCGCGAAGTACATGGTCATGGACGCCGACGTGTCGGTCGTCGAATCGGGTGGCAGGACCGATTTTCACTATGGCAACGACGCGGCGATGCTCTACCGGCCGACCAAGGTGGACCGTGTGCTGCACGACGGCGACGAGGTGAGGCTCGGCGACGCCGTGCTCGTCGCGCGTCTCACGCCCGGCCATACCAGGGGCACAACGACCTGGACGATGAAGGTGCGGGAAGGCGGGAAGGCGTACGATGCGGTCATCGTCGGCAGCCCGAACGTCAATCCCGGCTACAAGCTCGTGAACAATGCTGCGTATCAGCAGATCTCATCCGACTACGAGAAGACGTTCCGTGTCCTGCAGTCGCTGCCGTGCGACATCTTCCTCGGTGCGCACGGCGGCTACTTCGATCTTGAAAAGAAGTACGGCCTGATGGCTGCCCGGGGCGCCGTGGTCTTCGTCGATCCGGATGGCTACACGGCGTACGTGGCAGACCGGGAGCGGGCGTTCAGGACGGAGCTGGCCAGGCAACGAGCGGCGGGTTCGACTCGCTGAGGTGCCCGGGACGACTCGTTCAGCGAAGAAGAGCCGAATTTGTCGATTTCGCCGGGTGTCGCTCGACGCATCCTTGAAACCAACCGCGATGAGGACTCCACATGCGCTACATGATGTTCGTTTGCGTCGACCCGGCGGCTGAGAAGTACGTTCCCGATGAAGACAACATCGAGGATTGGGTCGAGGAGATGGACCGGCGGAAGGTCCGGGTCCTGGGCAACCGGCTGAAGGACGTGAAGGACGCGACCACCGTGCGCCGCCGAAGGGGCAAGGTTGTGGTCACCGACGGCCCGTTTGTCGAATCGAAGGAATGGATCGCCGGCTTCGACATCCTGGAGTGCGACAATCTCGACGCGGCAATCGAGATTGCCGCCAAGCATCCCATGGCCCGATTCGGCAAGATCGAGATCCGCCCCTTCTGGCCGGAGCAGTTCTAGCTCCGGCCACGAGCTTCAGCGCTATCGAGCCAGCCAGTGCGGTAGCGCCGTGGTCATCCACGGCACGTACGTGATCAGCAGGACTCCGATGAGAAACACGACAAGCATCGGGAGCGTTGCCCAGAACACCTGCGTCACGGACTTGTTGAACCGCAGCGACGACAGGAACAGGTTTTGTCCAACGGGCGGGTGCAGATAGCCCAGCTCCAGGTTCGCGAGGAAGATGATGCCGAGGTGAATGGGGTCGACGCCGAACGCTTTCCCAAGCGGGATGAGCAGCGGCACGACGATCACGGTCGCCGAGTAAACGTCCATCAGCATTCCCACGATCAGCAGGAACACGTTGACGAGCAGCAGGAAGAGCACCTTCGAGTGCACCGCGCCCGTCACCCAGTCCACCGCGCGCGCGGGCACCTCGGCGAATGCGAGGTAGTTGGTGAGCCCGAGCGCGACGCCAAGAATGATGAGCACACCGCCAACCAGCGTGCCGGCTTCCGCCATCACGCGCGGCACGTCCTTGCCAATCTTGAGATCGCGTGAGACGAATGTCTCGCCGACGAACGCATAGAGTGCGGTGAGGGCCGCCGCTTCCACTGGAGTGGCGAGCCCGCTGAACAACGCACCGATCGCGACTATGGGCAGGAACAGCTCCCACTTGGCTTCCCACGCCGCGGAGCGCAGCTCCCGCCAGTCATAGCCTTTGCGCTCGGCGCTGGTTGGACGACGCGGTGCCTGACTGATGCCCCACGCGGCGGCCAGCAGAATCATGAAGATCGCCGGGCCGATGCCGCCGAGGAACATGTCGCGAATGTCCACGCCAGCGATCACGGCGTAGAAGATGAGTGGGAGACACGGCGGCAGGAGCATCCCCAGCGAGCCCGTCCCCGTGATCAAGCCGAGCGACACTTTCTCGGTGTAACCGGCGGACATCAGCACCGGCATCAGGAGTCCGCCGAGCGCCAGGATCGTCACGCCGCTCGCGCCGGTGAACGACGTGAAGAACGCGCACACGAGCGCCACGAGCACCGCCGGCCCGCCACGGAAATTGCCCACGGCTGCGTTGAACACCCGGATCAGACGTCGCGACGCGCCACCCTCGGCGAGGAAGTAACCCGCAAGCGTGAACAGCGGGATCGTCGGGACGGTGGGATTCGTCGCCATTCCGTAGTGGTCGATGGTCAGCGACGAGAGCGGCGACGCATCCTTCCAGAAGAGGATCAGCCCGGCGCCGGCGAGCACGGTGAAGATCGGGGCGCCCAGCAGCGTCGCGATGAAGAGCACCACGAACGCGGGCATCACGAGCTGTTCGCGCGAGATCGGCGGCTTCGCAGCGAATATGATGAGAAGAGCTACAGCCACCACCGCCACGGCGCGCCATTTTAACCCCTTGGAAGCGCTGGCGACGATGCGCCACGCGATGAGCGCGAACGCGATCGGCAGGATGAGCTGCACGACCCACGTGGGGATGCCGTATGCCAGCACGGTCGATGAAGCGCGCTCGGTGCGAACGAACTCTGCGCTCGCGTAGCAGAGCAGTACGGCGACCATCGCCGCCACGATGCGGCTCACGAAGCGCGTCACCGGCCGCCACGAAGGCTTGATGAGCGCTTCGACGGAGCCGAGCGAGAGCAGCCGTCCGTCGCGCGCGGCGATCGCGGCGCCAAGCATTCCAGCGATGAGCGCGAAGTGCTGCACGAGCGCGGGCGAGTTCGAGATCCCGCGCGAGACCGTCTTGCGCAGCACGATCTCGAGAATCGGGAGCAGCATCATCGCGCCGAGCGTGATGGCGAGTGCCCAATCCTCGACGTGCAGGCGCTTCTGCTGGTGGAACGGTGGAATCTCGGGCGGCAGCTCGATACCGCCCGGAGCCTCCACTCCTGCCCGGAACGTGGTTTCGGGTTGTCTGGTTGGGGTGGTTGACGGGCTCACGCGATCAGCGGGGGCGCGAGCGGTACTCGGTGACGAGACGCAAGGCCTCGTCGAACATGTCGGCCGGCACCATGGTCCCGCGGATTTTCGGATACATCTGCTCGCTCGCGGTGCGCCACTCGGTGAGGAGCGGCGGCGGGATCGGCACGACGGTGAGGCCGCGCTTCTGCATCGCCTGGACGGCTTCGTCGGCCTCCTTGCGGCCCTGCGCCTGGAACTGCTTGCCCGTCTCGAGAGCGACGCCGCTCAAAGCCGCCTGCTGCGCGGGGGACAACGCGTCCCACGTCTTCTGGTTGATGACGAGCGCGCCGACGACCGGCGCCCAGTTGAGGTCCAGCATGTACGTCGCGATGGTGTACACCTGGGTTGCGAGGCCGAAATACGGGATCGTCGGCACGGCGTCGATCATCTTGGTCTGCAGGGACGTGAGCGCATCAGCCCACTCGAGCGCCACGGGCGAGTACCCGGCCGACTTCATCAGATCAAACTGCTGCGTCTCGCCTGCGGTAACGAAGGTCTTGAGCTTCTTGAGCTCCTCGGGCTGGTCGATCTTGTCGCGCGTGAAGAAGCGCACCCAGCCCCCGTCCACCCAGGCCAGCACCTTGAATCCCTTTTCCTGGAGTCGCTTCTCGAGCGTCGGGCCCATCCTGGCCTTGACGTAGTCCAGCTCGTCCAGCGTGCGGAACATCATCGGGATCGTTTGCAGCGCGGCGACGCCGCGGTCGATGGACGCGAGACCGGTCGTCGAGATCATGGCCGTCTGGAGCTGTCCCGCGCGCATGCGCCGCACGAGCTCCAGCTCACTCCCCATCGTTCCGGCGTAGATCGTGAGCTGCACCTGGCCACTCGTCGCCACCTTCCACTTCTCGCCCATGTCCTGGAGGATGCGATGGTACGAGGAGCCCTGCGGCACGAGCGTGCCGAGTCGGATGCGAGCTGGCGCCTGTGCGGAAGACACTGGCACAAACGCCAGCGAGGCCAGGCTGCCAAGAATCAGAGTACGTCTCATAAAGTCATTCGTTCGCTGTTGAGGTGCTCAGAGCATCCACAAAGCTTGTCACTGACGAGACGGGATGAAACGGAGCACACGAATAAACCAAGGAAGAATTTGCCAGAGTGCTTGGACCGTCAAAACCAAGACAAGTTCGTTGTTGTTTTTCCAACCAAACGATTTCCGCCTTTAGTTGTATCCTGTGTCATCCGTCGAATCAGTGTGTTCCGTGAGAGCGGTTCGAATGGTCTGAGCACCTAGAATGGCTGATCCGGCACGGATCCGAGAAACAGATCGGGCACTTTGGACATGAGCCAGCGCGCCCGCTCCTGCATCACCAGGTTCTCGAGCCGCCACTCGGGCTTGGCGTTGATATCGATGGCGAGCGCCTGCTCGAGCATCTTCACGAACTCGGCGCGGTTCTGCTGGCTCAAGCTCACGGCCTCCGCGTACGATACATAAGGCGACGCCGCCTGCCCCTTGCTGACGGCGACCGCCCGATCGAAATGCTGGCGCGACCGAACGGCGGGATCGCCGGCGACCCCCTGGCGTGCCATCTCATATGTGATGAGAAAACTGTGAATCGCGCCAGCGCTGAACGTCTCATCCAGCTCCAGCGCGCGGTCGATCAGTGCTTCGACGATGGGCTGGTCAGCGACCAGCTCGGGGACGTCTTTCGACACCGAGATCGCCGCGCCCCAGGCAGCCGCCGTCCAGTAGAGCAGGGGGACATCCCGCTTGGTCGCGGGACGAACGGTGCCGCGTGGATCCCTGCGCAAGCTCGTGGTGAACCCCTCGTGGCGCACGTCGAGCCCGCGCAGGCCATAGTCGCGGGCGCGGAGGTCGAGCTTGCGGGCGCGGAGCCGCAGCGCTGTCGCGCGGGTGAGGCTCGTGTCTTCCGCGAAGTCCGCCTGTTGCTGGACGAAGGCGTAGGAATACTGCGTGAAGCCGCTGGCGGCGGCGAGAAGCAGGCCTTCGTGCTTGGGCGACGATTCCAGCAGGCTCTCGATCAGCTTGAGGCTGAACGGCGCCGCGGCCGCAATGAGCTCCGGGTCGTCGTCGGCGGCGTACGTCGTGCCGGGGTTCGCCAGCGCATCGCCAAGCTTGTTCACGGCGAATCGCTTGGGCGAGCAGGCGACACACAGCATCGCCGTCATCAGGACGACGCCCGTTGCGAGTCTTGCGTCAGCGCGACGGATCATGCGCTGGACAAGATAGATGTGGGGACGGCGGCGCGCGACTCCGCGAGCGATCGTCGGCGACCTGCCAGCGTCCGCGGATGCCGCCACGGACGCCACCGTGAACACGGTTGCCCGATTGTTGCTGGGTGCAACAGCACCCAGATCTATCCCGAACCCATATCCGCTTCGCTGATGGCCTCACTGCAGACGCGAGCCTATCTCAGCCTCGGCGCCCTCGCCGTCGTCACGGGCGCGCTGCTCTTCGCGTGCGCTGGCACCATCAGATGGTGGAACGGGTGGGTGTACCTGGCGCTCTTCGTCGGGTTGTCTGCCGTCATCACGGCCGACCTGTTGCGTCGCGATCCTGCGCTCCTCGAGCGCCGCATGAAGGCCGGACCGAGCGCAGAGAAGCGTCCGCAGCAACGCCTCATCATGCTCGGTGCATCGGTGGGGTTCATCGCGTTGCTGGTTGTGCCAGCGCTGGACTACAGGTTCGGCTGGTCCAGGGCGCCGTTAGCAGTTGTTTTCCTTGGCCAGCTGATGTGCGTCTTCGGCTTTGGCTTCATCGGACGCGTCTACCAGGAGAACACGTACGCGACGGCGACTATCCAAGTGGCTGCGGGCCAGCGCGTGATCTCCACCGGACCCTACGCCATCGTGCGGCATCCGATGTACGCGAGCGCCATGGTGTACGTGATCGGTACGCCGCTCGCGCTCGGGTCCTGGGTGGGATTGCTCGCGGTCGCGTTCATGGCGCCACTCCTCGTCTGGAGGCTGCTGGACGAGGAGCGGATGCTTGCCCGCGAGCTGCCGGGCTACACCGAGTACCAGCAACGAGTGCGTTACCGGCTCATTCCCAACGTCTGGTAAGGCGAAGCTCCAACAATCGGCTCCTCAGCACACCATGATGCGAGGGGACGGTTTCGGGACGGCGTTGCGCGAGCCCCACTCGAGGTACTCCACCACCGCCAGGCGCGTCTGCGGGTCGTCGGTCCAACCCAGAAAGCCGGCGGCGTGCACCACGAGATCCATCCACGAGCGCCGCTGCTGCAGCGTGAAGTAGCGCCCAACGTGCCGCGTCAACACGTGCGCGTGCGTGCTCGGCTGTACGAAGTCGTCCGGGCCGCGGAACACCTCCGAGAGGAAATCGAACAGATGCTCGCGGTGATCGCCCGGCATGCTGGCGAACATGTGCGCCAGCTCGCGGTCCGCCTGGACTGACTCGTAGACGTACTCCGTGAGATCATCGAGCGGCCGCGTGTCGGCGGGCGCGTCGGTCAACGAGATGAGCGTGGATTCAGACATGATTCCCAAGTGAAAGAGAGACCGAGGGAGGCGGGGGCAGCAGTTGCCCCTGCCTCCCTCGACGTACCTAGAACCGGATTCCGACTCCGGCGAAGATCGCGAGATCGTTGCGCGTCTTGCTTTCGCCACCGCCAGCGAGCGGCTGGAACTTCGAGACGTAATCGCGCGCCTCGAGGCGAAGCCCAACCGGACCGGCGAGCGCGTCCAGCCCGAGCGCGGCATAGCCGTCGAAGTTGGTCTTCGAATCGACGCTATAGTCGCGATAGCTGTACGTGCGTCCACCCGCGCCCAGACCGACGAACGGCGTCGTCCCGGCCAGGATCGCGGACGACGGATGCACCTCGACGCCCAGGTCGTACTGGAACGCGTCGAGTGTCAGATCGCCCGCGGTGACCTTGTCCTTCGACGGCGCCCACCCGAACGAACCGGTGAGGGCGACCATCTCGGTGGTGTTCCACGTGCCCTGCGCGCCGACGAGCACGGCGTCCTTGAGGAAATCACGCTGCTCGCCCGTGGGGATGTACGCGCCCACGAACGGGCGAATCGCGCCACGAGATTCATTGGACGGCGCCTGGCCGAAGACCACGCGGACCGAGGCGAGAAGAAGCGTGATGACGAGGATCAGGCCGAGCAGGGCGATTCGGCCAACGTTGTCGGTACCCTCATGAACCTGCACCGTCTCCTTACGATCGTTCTGCATAGACTGCTGCCTCCTTGGACAGCGACTGTACTGGTTGTGAAGCGGACAGCGACTCCGTTCTGCGTTGCCACATGGTCCTGCTTTCCTGCACCCGGGTGTTACCGATCGGTAACACCTGCTATGTTACCGAGCGGTAACATGAGAGTCAATCCCGGGTAGTACGAGGGTACGGAATGCCGTATGCTTGAAGGCGACATGACACGTCGGACGCAAAAGCCGAGGCCGGCTCTGCCGGTGCGCGAGAGGATTCTCATCGCGGCGGGTAACCTGTTTCACACGCAGGGGATCCGCGGCATTGGCGTCGAGGCGATCGCCGAAGCGGCGGGCACCAACAAGATGACCCTGTACCGCTACTTCGACTCCAAGGACGAGCTGATCGCCGAGTGGGTGAAGGGCATCGTTGCCCACAAGGAAGAGGAGTGGAACGATCTCAGCGCCAGGCATCGCGGGGATCCGCGCGGGCAACTCGTCGACTGGAGCCACCGCGTGGCCGCCAAGCTGGCGGCGATGGAGCAGCGCGGGTCAGCGCTCGCCAACGCGCTCGCCGAGCTGCCGGATCCCGATCATCCCGCGCGGCGCGTCATCCAGGCGTACAAGGTCCGCGAACACAAACGCGTGCTCAAGCTGTGCAGAGAAGCAGGCTTCGCCGACCCTGAGCTGACGGCCAACCTGTTCTACTTCCTGCTGGAAGGCGCGAGCGGCTGCGTCCAGTGCATCGGCATGAAGCGCATCGGCGAAGATCTCGTGGAGCTGGTGCAGCGCATGGTGAAGGACGCGCGCTCACGCGGCGGAACCCGCGTCATCGACGTCACGCACTGACGCTGGCGTGCACGTCGCGGGCGGGGCGCATGCGCTCCAGCACCTCACGTGTCATGCCCCGCGCCAGCTCGTTGTCGCTCGCGAACACGCTGTTCACCTTGTCGCGTAGCAGGAGTGCAACCTCTTCATCGGTGGTCGTACGCACACCGGCTGGATCTTCGGGTTGAGTCGCCGCGCGACGTCCAGCATCGAGAAATGCAGGCCGACGCCGAACATCAGCAGGATCACGCCGACTTCGGCAAGCTGCTTCGACAACTCGACGTCAGCGACGAAGCCGGGGGGTCGCGGGCCCGACGAGAACGCCGGCGACGAGGTAGCCGACCAGCGGCGGCATGCCCGATCAATCAGCTGGGGCGAGCCTCCGACAATCGGGCTATGAACTCTGCGGCCCACGCGTGAACGTCGTTGCGCGTGACGCGGTCACGCAGCGCCCGCATCCGGCGCCGGCGTTCGCCGACGTTCATCTGCAGTGCGCGATGGATGGCGCCGGCCATGCCGTCCACATCGTACGGGTTCACCAGGAGTGACTCGACAAGCTCGTCGGCCGCGCCAGCGAACTCGCTGAGCACGAGTACGCCACTCTCGTCGGCCCGCGCCGCAACGAATTCCTTGGCGACGAGATTCATCCCGTCCCGGAGCGGTGTGACGAGCATGACGTCGGCAGCTCGGTAGAGCGCAAGCAGCTCGTGGTCATCGATGTGTCGGTGCAGGTACTGAATGGGGGTCCACGACGGCGTGCCGAAGCGGCCGTTGATTCTCGACACCAGGAGCTCGAGCTCGCGGCGGAACTTCCGATACGCGGCGACGCCATCCCGTGAGGGCACGGCCACCTGTACCAGCCGGACACGCGTGCGCCACTCGGGATGCTCGATGAGGAGGCGCTCGAACGCGGCGAGCCGGCGCGGCATCCCCTTGCTGTAGTCCAGCCGATCGACGCCAAGCAGCATGCGCTCGGGTTGCGTACGATGCGCCAGCACCTTGGCCGTTACCTCGCGCCCGGCGGCGCGCTCGGCGATGGCGCCAGCATCGACGCCCATGGGAAAGATCCCGATGCGGACCATGCGGTCGTCGAAGCGCACGTGTTCGTCCGCATCCATCTCGAGCCCGAACAGCCGGCGCAGCACGGCGGTGAAGTGGCCGCGATATCTGCGCGTGTGGAAGCCGATGACGTCGGCGCCGAGCAGCCCTTCCACCAGCCATTGCCGCACCGGGAGAACCAGGAAGAGCTCCGGATTGGGAAACGGCACGTGAAAGAAGCAGCCGATGGCCGCGTGGGGAAGCCGCTGACGCAGCAGGTGCGGCAGCCGCATCAACTGATAGTCGTGCACCCAGATCAAGTCACCCGGCCGCCACATCTCGGCGACGACGTCGGCGAACCGCTCGTTGACCCGCTCGTAGACGTCCCATCCTTCTATACGAAGGGGGAGCCGGTCGAGCTGATCGTGACACAACGGCCACAGCACGCCGTTCGACATCGTCTCATAGAACGTCGTGACTTCTTCGTCAGAAAGCTCGATGGGAACGGCGCGCGCACGTTCGAGGTGCGCTCTGGCCTCGCGCATCTCGTGCGGATCGAGGTCGGCCGTGCGCCCCGGCCATCCGATCCACCAACCGTTGCTCCTGTCGTGCGGCCCGCGGAGGCCGGTGGCGAGACCGCCGCTGCTGCGCTCGATGCGAATGCCGTCCGCGCCACGCTGCACGTGGAGCGGCAGGCGATTCGACACGATCAGGAGGCGTCGCGTCGCGTCCGCGCCCGAGACTGCGTCCGCGGCCAGACCCTGGAATGGCTGCATCAACATGCTCCAGACAAGGCTAGGCCGGGCACGCCGGCCGGGCAACCGCACAAATACCGAGGTTCCCTATTGACCATGCGGTCTCACAGTGTCAACGTCGCGCAAAGCCTACTCGCTCCCATCATGCCCATGCGCCGTATTCCCGGTATTCCCCTGTTTGTTTTGCTGGCCGCGGTGTGCGTTTCTTCCGGAACGGCAGCCGGTCAAGACCTGGCGAGTCGTCGCCAGGTCGTCACCGACGTCACGCGCCACCGTATCGATTCCACCCTGCGACGGTTCGTCGAGACCGGCAACGTCGCTGGCATCTCCGCGCTCGTCTTCGAGAAGGGATCGGAGGTGTACTTCGGCGCCTTCGGGATGGCGGACCGCGAAGCGAGTCGGCCGATGGGCCGCGACGCGATCGTTCAGATCTATTCCATGACGAAGCCGGTCACGGGCGTCGCGCTCATGACGCTCTACGAGCAGGGCAGGTTCACGCTCGACGATCCCGTGTCCCGCTACATCCCCGAGCTGGCGAACGTCCGCGTGTACGCAGGCACGGACGCGTCTGGTGCGCCGCTGCTCGTTGCGCCGCACCGCGCGATGACCGTTCGTGATCTCACGCGCCACACGGCGGGCTTCGCGACGTCTCCGGACAATCCGGGTGTCGGACCGCTGCTGCGACAAGCGGACCCAGGCAATCGCAACAACACGCTCACCGAGATGGCACGCCGTCTCGGCAAGGTTCCGCTCTTGTTCCATCCCGGAGAGAAGTGGGAGTACGGCCCATCGGTCGACGTCCAGGCGCTCCTCGTCGAGCGAATCTCCGGACAACCGTATGATCACTACGTCCAGGAGCACGTGCTGACGCCGCTGCGCATGCGCGAGACGCGCTACGCCGTGCCCGCGACCGACCTACCGCGCTTCGCGGCGATGTACAACCGCGCGGATTCAGGCGGGTTGACCCGCGTGCCCGACGACGACGCCCACTCGTTCAACCTGAAGAAACATGCGCTCACGCCCGGAGGCTACGGCCTGACAAGCACGCTGGATGACTACATGCGGTTTGCGCGCATGCTGCTGAACGGCGGCTCGCTGGATGGCGCGCGCGTGCTCAAACCCGAGACGGTGCGACTCATGGCGACGAGCCATCTATCGGACAGCGTCACGTCGCGGTCGTGGCTGCCGGGAAAAGGGCAGGTGGGTTTCGGCATCGACCTCGCCGTACGCGTGCGTCCGCCCGCCAACGCGGAGGAGAACAACGGTGTGGTCGGCGAATTCTTCTGGGATGGTGCGGCAAGCACCTTGTTCTGGGTGGATCCCGCGAACGATCTCGCCGCCGTGCTCTTCGTGCAGCTTATGCCATTCGATCGCATACGCTTGCACAAGAGCTTCCGCGATGCCGTTTACGGCCCGTTTCGCGGCCCTGGCCAGGTCGGACAGTGACTCCCGGATTGAACGGCAACTACTCATCCGAATTGCACGAATGAGCCGAATCCTTGACTGGAGCGACCAGAAGAACATGGCTCGTTGTGCAGCGATGCGCGTTCGTCGCCCAGTCCATTCGTGTTCATTCGTGGAATTCGGATGCGTTGTTGACGGTCTCTACGTGTGGAGTGCCCCTCGAAGTGCCCAGATACCCTGCGCGATCGCGCCACGCGCTGCCGGCGTGTTCGCGAGCGGATTGAGCATCACGAAATCGTGAATTGTCTGGTTGTATCGTACGGTCGTCACGCGCACACCGGCCTGTGACAGCTTGCCAGCGTACTCCTCGCCTTCGTCCTGAAGGACGTCGTCGTCGGTGATGACCAGCGCGTCGGGCAGTCCGCGCAGCTGCTCCACCGTGGCGCGCAGCGGAAACGCCGTGATGCCCTCCGTGCCGTTCAGACCCTGGAGCTCGAACATCCACTTCAGGTTGGCCGCCGTGAGCCAGGGGCCGTTGGCGTAGCGCTGATACGAGCTGTCATTCGACTGAAAATCCGTGAGGGGATAGAACAGCACCTGGTAGGCGATGCGTGGCCCGCTGCGCTCCTTCGCCATCAGCGTGATGGCGGCGCACATGTTCCCGCCGACGCTGTCGCCGGCAATCGCAAGGCGCGTCGCGTCCACCATCAGCTCCCGCGCGTGTTCGACGACGTACTTCATCGACGCGTACGCCTGCTCGTTCTGCCTCGGGTACTTGGCCTCGGGCGAATTGATGTAGTCCACGAATACGAACGCGGCCTTCACACCATCAGTGAGCTCACGCACCAGGCGGTCGTGCGTGATCTTGTCGCCCAGCACCCAGCCGCCGCCATGGAAGTACATGACCACGGGCAGGACACCGGTGGCGTCCTGCGGACGATAGATCCGGATGCGCGTGCTCCCGGTCGGTCCCACCGGCCACACAACGTCCTTGATGTCCGCGGGACGCAGCGTCACTCCTGGTGGCAGCGGTTTCTTCTGCAAATCCGTGAGCACGGCGTGCGCGGCGGCGGGTGTCATCGTATAGAGCGGCTTGGCCCCGGCCAGGCTATCGATGAATTTCTGCGTTGTAGGTTCGAGCGGGATTCGTGGCGGCTCGCAGTTGAGGTTCGGCGGACGGCCACCCTGGCTCACGAACGGTGTCTGGGACAGCGCCGACACGAGCGGCGCGGCGGACACTGCACCCGCCGCCTTCAGAATGGTACGGCGATTCAGCGTCCGTGGGCTGCGTTCCGGTTCCGTGCCCTGTGACTCGACAGGATGATCAACGATGCGCATGGCCATGCTCCTTGCGAGAGGCGATTCATCGTTGATCGAAGCTGTCTGCTATTACTGCTGCAATTGGCCGGAGGGCCGATCCAGAACGCACTACTGAGGTGCGCTATCTGTTTGACTCGCCGAGCCGAGAATCAGTCTGCTCTCGATACTGTCGCCCGCATGACGTTGTACTCGGTTTGAACCAGACCGCCAGGGAATGTACGAGTAGCCACGTGTTTGAGCCGCACATCGTGCGGCAACTTGCCGAACAGCGAGATCCCCTTGCCGATCAGCACCGGCACGCGTGAGAGAACGAGGCGGTCGATCAGCCCGGCCGCCAGGAAGCGCTGGATCGTCGCACCGCCGTCCACATAAAGATGCTCGAGGCCGCGCTTCTCGAGCTGGTTCACGACGTCCGCCGGCTCGCCGGAGAGTCGCTCGACCACGGCGCCCTTCGGCGCCTTCTTCAGCCTGCGCTTGCTGAGTACGAACACCGGCTTCTTTCCATAGGGCCACTGGCCGAAGCCGAGGACCACGTCGTAGGTGCGGCGGCCCATCACCAGGGCGTCCACGGACGCGATGAACTCCTCGAAGCCGTGGCCCCCACCACCAGCGCCGCTGTCGGCGTCACTGCCGTCGCTCGTGTCGAGAAAGTCGAGCCGGTCGTCACGCCGTGCAATGAAGCCGTCCACGCTCATTCCCACGAACACCGAAGCTTTCACGATCTAGTCCTCTGGTCCGCTCAGAATCTTCGGCTCCTCCCGACGCTCCAGAATCACCGCGTGCTGGACACCAATGCGCAGCGTTCGTGTCGCCAGGAATATCTCGCGCAGGAACAATAGCAGACCGAGGAAGAATGTCGCCATCGCCGCGATGAAGATCACAACGACGGCGATGGAGGTGTCGATGTTGATGCGCGCCCCGAAGAACAGCACCGCGATGACGGCGCAGATCAGCAGCGCGGTCGTCGTACACAGGGCGATCGAATAGCTCATCAGCCTGGCACGTCGCGCCAGCGCGGCGAGCTCGGACAGCCGCGCGCTCTCGCCGCCTGGCCCGAGCGCGAGGTGGCCCTGCTGCAGGGATCGCGCGCGGTCGATGATGCGAGCGATCCGGTTGGTCATCACACCGAGGATGGCGCCAATCCCGGACAGGAGGAAGACGGGCGCGACCGCCAGCTGAATGACGTGCGCAACGGCAGTGACGCTGGAGTCCTGCTGCATCGCGCCTGAGTGCGCAAAGACCGAGCCCCGCGCGATCGTCCGGCAGCGCTGCAACGAATTCCGAGAGGCGTGCAACGAGCGCCGCCAACGCTCCTGTCGGCCCGCTTGATCTGAGCGTATGCTCTCGCGCGCACATCCGAGGACCCACATGAACCGGAACTTCGCTCCCGCCCCCGACCGCCTCACCTTCGCCGCGGCGCTGGTTGGGCTCGGCGTTCTCAGCCTGGTGTACGGCGACTTCGCGCTGCAGTGGCAGCCCGTTCCGGCATGGGTGCCTGGACGTACCGCGCTGGCGTACCTATCGGGCGTGGTCTTGCTGTGCATGGCAGCAGGACTGGCCTGGCAGCGCACCGCCGCGGCGGCCTCGCGAGTCCTTTTCGCCTACGTCCTGCTGTGGTTCGTTCTGCTCGAAGTTCCCAAGATCGCCAGGGAGCCCCTGGTCGAGGGGAACTGGTCGGGGGCCGGTGAGATCGCGGCGATCCTGGCGGGTGGATGGATTCTCTTTCAGACACTCGGTCAAGGCAGGGGATCGACGCGAGGCTTCTTCGCCGGCGAGCGCGGCAAGCGTGTAGCCACGCTGCTCCTTGCGCTGGGTGTGATCCCGATCGGCATCGCGCACTTCGTGTACGCCCCGCAGACCATCGGTTTCGTTCCGAAGTGGATTCCGTTTCGCCCCTTCTGGGCATACCTCGGTGGCGCCGGACACATTGCGGCCGGACTCGGCATCCTGTTGGGTGTCGTGCCGCGGCTGGCGGCGACGATGGAGGCGGGGATGATCGCGGTGTTCACCGCGCTCGTCTGGGTGCCGCTCGTGGTCGCGTCACCGAAGAGCCAGCTCCCGTGGACGGGCCTCTTCGTTTCGTGGATCGTTGGAGCTGCCGCGTGGGTGGTAGCGGCCTCCATGCGATCGAGCGCCAGCAAGGTGCATCCCGACCTCGCTGGGTTGCCCCGCCCGACCGCTATGGATGGATCACCGGCTCAAGCTTCCGCGTCCGTGATGCCCGAGCGCGGGCAGCCGACTCACTGACCTGGCGTCGGCACTGGCGCGGGCGGCGTGCGACACTCGGCGTCGGGGTTGTAATTCGCGAACAGGCCGCTCTTGTTGCGCTTCCAGACCCACATGTGCATGTACCACAACTGGAGGCCGTCGGCGCGGACCAGCTCGCGACCCATCACTCGCGGCGGCGTCGAGTCGGCCGGCCAGAGCCGGTACGGCACGATGTACTCGACGCCATTGAGCGCGTAGTCGCCGTTCGCGCGCCGCTCGAACAACAGGATTTGCGGCTTCTCGACTTCCACTTCCTTCACGAGGTTGGCGCGGTTGATATGGTGGTATCCCATCGCTCCAGCCACGGGGTCCGAGAGACAATTGGGAACCGACGCGGAGTATCCGGAAGCGATTGCGACCTTGAGATCGCGAAACGGCGCCGTTGCGTGACGCACCTGCTCGTACGCCTTCGAGACCTCTGGGCCGTACGACCTGGGATCGGGCGAGTTCACCGAAGACGGCTTGCCGGCCCCCATCGCCGTCGGCTGCATCCGGTGCGATGCCATCGAGTCCGTCTGCCCCTGTGCCAGGCCAGCGCACAGTGCGACGAGGGCAACGCCAGACAGCATGGTCCTGCGCATATCGGGAATCTCCAGCTGATTGAGAGCACGATCATACTGTGATCGTCGCGGAAGTCTCCGTCACACGCAATGAACGCGGGAGTCCGTGCAACGAGTTGAGCCGCTCATCGGCGGTCCGCGTCGAGTCGCCAACGCAGTCTTGCCTTTCGCGGCCTGCTGGCCGGAGATTGCGGCCCTTGGTCAACGGTGAGGCGGCGGCGATGACAGTCACGCAACAGCAGAAAGGCGCAGCGTTCCAGGCACTGCACCAACGCCCAGGAGCGTTCGTGATTCCTAATCCGTGGGATGCCGGCTCCGCGCGCATCCTGACGGAGCTCGGCTTCGAGGCGCTGACGACGACCAGCGCCGGCCTGGCGCATGGCCTGGGACGACCCGACGGCGCCGGCCTCGTTACCCGCGACGAAACGCTGGCGAACGCGAAAGCCATTGCGGGCGCGACGCACCTGCCGGTCGCCGCGGATCTCGAAAACGGCTTCGGCCATTCTCCCGAAGCGGCGGCGGAGACTATCCGTCGTGCGGGGGAGACGGCCGGGCTGGTTGGAGGGTCCATCGAGGACGCGACCGGCGACTCCGCGCGGCCGCTTTACGATTTTCAGCACGCGGTCGAGCGAATCTTCGCGGCAGCCGAGGCGGCAAGACGTCTCCCTTTCCCATTTGTCCTCGTGGGCAGGGCCGAGAACTATCTGCATGGCCGCCCGGACCTCGACGACACCATCCGCCGGCTGCAGGCCTTCGAGCGAGCGGGCGCCGACGCGCTCTACGCGCCCGGACTCACCAATGCCGACGACATCCGGACGGTCTGCGCCTCGGTGGGGAAGCCGGTCAATGTTCTCGTGGGCCTCAAGCAGGCGCCTTTCTCGGTGCCGCAGCTCGCCGCGCTGGGCGTTCGCCGGATCAGCGTCGGCTCGGCGCTCAACCGCGCTGCGCTCGGCGCCTTGCGCCGCGCGGCGCGAGAAATCCGTGAGCGTGGAACATTCACGTTCGCCGACGAAGCCGTGCCGTTTGCCGATCTCGATGCACTGATGGCGAAGCCGATCGGTTGACGTCTCAGTCGGCTTGGTTGACGACCCCGGCCGAGTGCAACGAACCCCCGGAAAACTGCAACGAGTGACGCGCGGACTGGTGTCCCGGAGTTATTCTGGTGACAATGGCGCAACTCCCGGATCTCCGTGCCGTGGCGTCGTCCCGCCCGGCGCTCTTTCGTCTTGCCGCGGTCGTGTGGCTCACGTTCGGACTGGCGCAGGTCGTACAGTCGTACGTGCTCGCGCGCGCGGTCGGGCGCGCGTGGAGCCTGGGTGGCGCCCTCGTCATGGGAATGCCGTGGTGGCTGCTCTGGCTGGCGGTGACGCCGGCCATCGCCTACGCGGCAACCAGGTTCCCGTTTTCGGACGGCAGAGCGATGCGATCCTTGGCTGCTCACGTTGCCGCCAGCGCCGTGGTCGCCTGCATCGTGATTCTGAGCGATGCTGCCCTGTTCTGGTTCACAACGGGTCGGAACCTCGGCATCGCCTCGTCGCTGTCCAACCAGATCCAGCGCTTCTTCGGCAGTTATTTCCTCGAAAGCGTTCTCACCTACGGCGCCACCGCGGGCGCCATTGTCGCGATCGACTTTGCCCGCGCGGCGCGCGACGAGACGGTGGCGCGCATGAAGGCGGAAGCGGAAGCGACCGCGCTCGAGGCAAGTGTCACGGAGGCGCGGCTCGAAGCGCTGGCGATGGAGCTCAACCCGCACTTTCTGTTCAACACGCTTGGCGCCATCGCCGCGCTCGTCAGCCAGGATCGCCCGCGCGAGGCGCGCGCCGTCATCGAGCGACTCAGTGGGCTCCTGCGGCGGACGCTGGGATCGCGAAAGCGACGTGCGCTCGACGCGGATGCATCGGTCACAAACGGCGCGCTCGGCGGCCAGTTCAACTCGATCGCGAGCGAGCTCGAGATCCTCGACGACTATCTCTACATCCAGCGCGTACGGTTCAGCGACCGGCTGCGCGTGACGGTCGATGTGGACGATCAGGCCCGGCAGTGCGCCATTCCCACGATGCTGCTCCAGCCGCTGGTGGAAAACGCCATCAGGCACGGAATCGAGGATCACGAGGGCGTGGGAGACGTGCGCGTGCAGGTGGATCGCATCGCCGGTTCGGTGAGAATTGCCATCGGCGACTCCGGCTCCGGATTCCCGTTGGACGCCGCGGGCCAGTTGGAGCACGAGGGGATCGGGATCTCCAACACGCGCTCGCGACTCGCGCATCTCTTCGGCGCTCAAGCCACGCTCGTGCTGCGGAATCGTGAGGGCGGTGGGGCGGAGGCGATCGTCGTGCTGCCGGCGCTCGACGTCGGCGTTCCGCCCGCGCCCGTGCGAGTGGGCGATACGTGGTCCGGCGCCTTCGAGGAGACGCACGTATGACGGTCGCCGGCGCCCTGAAGCTGGCGGGCGATACGCCCGTTCGCGCGCTCGTGGTGGATGACGAACCACTTGTGCGTGCGGACGTCGTGCGACTCCTCGCGGGCCGGCCAGGCGTCTCCGTGGTGGGGACCTGTGCGTCGGGCCTCGAGGCAGTGGACGCGGTCGCTCGACTGAAACCGGACCTGATGCTCCTCGACATCCGAATGCCCGGACTCGACGGGTTCGGCGTCGTGTCCCGTCTCGAGCCGGCCCACATGCCGTACGTCGTCTTCGTGACCGCGTTCGACGAGTACGCCATCGATGCCTTCGAGGTCCGGGCACTGGACTATCTGCTGAAGCCCGTTCAGGCGAACCGTCTCGACGAGGCTCTCGCGCGGGCTCGTAACGAGCTGCGGACACGCGCGGCCCTCGAGCGCGCGGCGGCCCTGCACAGCGTGGCGCGCGAGCACGAGCGCGCAAGCAGTCCGACGGTGTCCAGCCGCTGGTGGCGCGAAGTAATCGTGCGGACCGGACTGCGTGACGTCGTGGTGCGCGTGGGCGACATCGACTGGATCGAAGCGGACGCGTACTACGCGCGGCTCCACGTCGGCCCACGTTCGTACCTGCTGCGCGAGCGCATGCACGTGCTCGAGGCGCACCTCGACCCGATGATGTTCACCCGCGTTCACCGGTCGGCGATCGTGAACCTCGATCGGGTGAGCCACATCGCGCATACCGGCGACGGCGAGCACGTCATCGTCCTCACCAGCGGCGCCCGGGTGAAGTCGAGCCACTCGCGCTGGCTGGATTTCCGGGCGCTCATGCGCAAACGCGGACGACCGGACGGCGCCTAGCCGCTGTCGAACGTCGGCTTCCCTGATCAGGCGCGGTCGTAGTGCAGGCCGACGACGCCGGTCGGATACGGAGTCGCCGACACCAGCTTGAACGTCCTGTGCACGCCCTCGGGCAGCACGCGCTTGCCACCGCCCAGCGTCACCGGATAGAGCGTCAGGTGCAGCTCGTCGATGAGATCCGCCGCGAGCAGTGCGTGCACCAGCTGGCTGCTGCCGTCCGTGAGGATGTTCTTGCCGGGCTCGGCCTTGAGCGCGCGCACGGCTTCGATCGGATTGTCGCGAATGATCGTGGTGTTGCGCCACGTCGGCTGCTTGAGCGTCTTCGAGACCACGTATTTTTTCGGGGCGTTCATCACGTCGCCGAAGGGATCGCCGGCCGGCATCGGTTCGAACGCGGCGGCATGCGTGACGTATGTCTTGCGGCCGAGCAGGAACGCATCGGCGTTCTGCATCACCGCGAAGAACGCCTTGCCGATGTCATCGTGCCAGTACGGGATGGTCCAGGCGCCGT
>DASTVV010000231.1:0-28561 GCA_035758925.1 Gemmatimonadaceae bacterium | reverse complement strand
GGTCTCCAGGCGCATCAAGGATCAGCTGGGTGACGACGCCCTGAATACGGGGTAGATTGCGCTTCCCCTTTCGACCCGACAGGAGACACGCTTGTCACAGTCCGCGGACGTCATGCAAGGCACGCTCGACCTGCTCATCCTCAAAGCGCTGTCGGTGGCGCCCATGCACGGCTGGGGGATCAGCGAGCGCATTCGCGAGATGTCACAGGACGCCTTCAAGATCGGGCAGGGGTCGCTCTACCCTGCCCTGCATCGTCTCGAGCTGCGCGACTGGGTCGCCTCCGCTTGGCAGACGACGGAGAACAATCGCATCGCGCGCTACTACGAGCTCACCGCCACGGGCGGGCGGGCGCTCGCGGAGGAGATCGAGTCCTGGCGGAACTACACCAGGGCCGTGAATCGCGTCATCGACGCCCGCTAGTCAACCCGCCCGGCACTTTCTTCAGAATCCGGGCCTGATTGGCCATGATCTTCTTCTGGTTCTTGATGATGGCCTTCTGGTTCCGGATGATCTTCAGCTGATTGGCGATCACCTGCGGGAGCTGACCCTGATTGGCCAGGAGTCGCTGCTGATTCGCGATGATGCGCTCCTGGTTCTTGAGCGTTGCCGCTGCCATGCGTGAAGTCCTGGGGTGGTTGGGAGTGGGAGGGAGTGACCGACGCGGCGGGTTGCACCGCGTGCCGAACATACGCTAAAAGTCCGGCCGACGCGATGCTAGAAGACGCACAGGCATTCCAGAGTGTCCGAATCGTGATCTGCCACAAGGCCGGCGGCAGGCATCGCTGCTGTTCGCCCCCGTCACCTCACAGATCGCGCCGCGGAGTGTCTTGTCTCACCGTTTGCCATGGCCCGACCGGGGCAGATCGTCCGCGACCGACTTACGGCCGGCTGCGTCCGCGCGCCATATAGCTCACCTTCAGCTCGATCGGCCGTCATTGTCGCATTCCTGTCGAAGCGACAAGGGAGTCAGGCTCTTCGTGTGGCCTTGCGCCGCTCGTGTCGCGCCGGATATACTCGCGCTGACGAGCAGTGTCCCTACCTCGCTCCGCGATCGACCCGCCCCACCACCTTCCGGAGATCTCCGCCGATGAGTTGTTCGGGTTCGCGCTTCTCGACGTTCCTCGCATTCGTAGTTGCGCTGTGCGCCGGCGTCGCCAACGCACAGAGCTCCAGAGCCAGTCTCACGGGCGTCGTGCGAACGGCGGGAGGCAACCCCGCAGCTGGCGCGCGCATCTCGGTGACGAACGTGACCGGCGCGGTCCGCGGGGGCATCACCGACGCCGCGGGACGTTACAGCCTGCTGGACCTGAATCCCGGCACGTACTCAGTCTCGGCGTCGCTCGTCG
Source organism: Gemmatimonadaceae bacterium (assembly GCA_035758925.1). Taxonomy (GTDB): domain Bacteria; phylum Gemmatimonadota; class Gemmatimonadetes; order Gemmatimonadales; family Gemmatimonadaceae; genus DASPMP01. The sequence continues at coordinate 27,214 of DASTVV010000231.1, read as the reverse complement.
GATACCGACGGATCGCGCGTTCCGGCGTCACGATCTCGGGGGCGACCACGCTTGACCTGGTACTCGAGGCTGTCCCGCTCAACGCAATCACGGTGACCGCGACCCTGCGCGAGCAGGAGCTGCGTGATGTTCCCTTCTCCATGGCTGCGCCATCCGTCGCCCAGCTGCGGTCGCAGGGCGCCGAGCAGATCGAAGACATCGCGATCACCCAAGCGGGATTCAGTGTGCAGAACCTGGGACCCGGCCAGAGCCAGGTGGCCATGCGTGGCACGTCGTCCGGCCAGACCGCGCGCGACCAACCCGGCGTCAAAGAAGAAGTCGGCGTCTACCTGGATGAAATTCCGGTCTCGATGTCGCTCTTCACTCCAGACCTGGACTTGTTCGACGTCGCGCGCGTGGAAGTGTTGCGCGGTCCGCAGGGCACGCTGTTCGGCGCCGGCTCGCTCGCCGGCACGGTGCGTTACATCAGCAACCAGCCGGAGCTCGGCGTTCGCAGCGTGTTCGGCGAGGCGGGCGGCAGCATGATGAGCGGCGGTTCGCCCGGCGGGAGCGTGAAGATGGGAGCCAATGTTCCGCTCGGCGACAAGGCGGCCGCGCGCATCGCGGCATACTACAACCGCATGGGCGGCTATATGGACGCCGTGCAGCCGGGGGGCAGCGTCAAGGAGAACCACAACACGAGTGATCGGTCTGGCGTGCGCGCAGCGGTGCGCGTGTCGCCGACCGCACGGTTCAGCATTACGCCGCGGCTGGTCTATCAGGAAGTGAACGCCGACGGCTGGAACCGGCACGACTCGTACAACATCCTCGCCAACCCCTTCACGACATCGCGTCCGAAGGTGTCACTCGGCGACCGGCAGCTCTTCACACAGATCCCCGAGCCCTTCGCCGACAAGTTCACGCTTGGCGGTCTGAACGCGAGCTACGACCTGGGCGGCGTGAACCTGACGTCGGTGACGTCCTACAGCACGCGGGACGTCTCGGTCGTGCGCGACGGCGGCGCCCTGTACGCCAGCATCGTCGGCGGGAGCATGGGCCTCCCAGAGCCGATCTACACCATGAACGCGCAGCTCACCGACCTCACAAAGACGCACATTCTCACGCAGGAGCTGCGTCTGGGCGGCGAGAACAAGGGTCGCCGGTGGCTGGTGGGCGGTTTCTTCAGCCAGGGCAAGCGCGACTATGGACAGAGCGTCATGGTACCCGGCTTCGAGACCGCCAGTGGGATTCCGACGACCGGCCTGCGGGCCGCACGCGATCAGCTGTTCTTCTCGGACCTCGGATACGAGCTGAATCAGTTCGCTCTGTTCGGCGAGGGCACCGTTCCGGTCCATGCTCGCGTCAACCTGACTGCAGGCCTTCGCTATTACGACTTCAAGGAAGATCGCACGCAGATCTTCGACGGCGTCTTCGGCAACGACGATAACGGCACGTCGCTCGTATCGACGCCGGGCTCGACGAAGGCCAACGGGTTCGCGCCGCGCTTCATGGCTGCGTTCAAGGCCACTGACCAGGTCACGCTCAACGCGCAGGCGTCAAAGGGTTTCCGCCTGGGCGGCATCAACGACCCGCTCAACACGCCCATCTGCACGCCGACGGATCTGGTCACCTTCAGCGGCCGCGACTCCTGGAAGGATGAAACAGCCTGGAACTACGAGGCTGGCGCGAAGTCCACGCTGTTCGGCGGCCGCGCATCGCTCAATGTGTCCGCGTACTACATGGACATCAGCGATCTCCAGCTGACGGTGACGGCAGGTTCGTGCACGTCGCGGCTCGTGTTCAACGTGCCGAAGGCCCGCAGCTCCGGCCTGGAGCTGGAGCTCGGGGCGACGCCCACCGAGCACTTCGACTTCTCGGTGAATGCAAGCCTCAACAACGGACAGCTGCGCTCGACGCTGACGTCTACCGACACGAACAACGTCGTGTCGATCGTGTCGGGTATCCAGTCGGGCAACCGGCTTCCGAGCGTGCCGAAGATGCAGGCCTCGGCAGCCGCGACATACCGATGGAGCGCGCGACGCGGCTCGGTACCCTTTCTCAGTGCGTCGGTACGTCACGTGGGCTCGCGCTACACGCTCATCGACGACCTGCGCCCCGGGATCGATTCGGTGCACCTCGATTCGCCCGCGATCCCGAACGCAATCGGCGGTCCGCTCACGCAGAACCTCTTCGTCTTCAACCCCGAGCTGCCCGCGTACAACCTGGTGAACATGCGCGCTGGAATCACGCGCGGCATCTGGGAGTACTCGCTCTTCGTGAACAACCTCACCGACGAAGAGGCGCAGTTGGGGCTGGATCGCGAGCGCGGTTTGCTGGCTCGCGTGGGCTATCTCACGAATCCGCCGCGCACGTATGGAATTCGAGTGAGCTTCAACCAGTAGTCGATTTTCCCGATCGTCCCTCGCGGCGCTCCAGTCGCAGTCGTTCGCTTGAACGGACCTGGCCTCTTGCTCGTCTCCGGGCTTCCTCCAAGGTCTCCCGAGTAAGAGGTCCAGGTCCACAAGCGGGTCCACCAGGCACGTCGTTCACCGCTATCCCCCTCGCCACTCACACAGAAGCATGACCTGGATCGAGACTGTCGCACTCTCCAGCGGAAACGAGGCACTGCGCCGCGCCAACGAGATGCAGAAGGCGATGTATCCGCTCGAGTACGCGTCACCCGTTCACCCGGCTGCCGAGGGACAGACCTCGGGCATCGTGGCGTCGCACAGTCTCATCCCGGATGCGCTGCATCACGCGTTCGCGACATTCGGTTCGTTGATGTCGGCCGACCTCCCGCTCTCGCGACGGCAGCACGAAATGATCGCGACGGTGGTATCCGCGACGAATCGATGCAGGTATTGAATTGAATCGCACGCAGAGTTTCTGCGTCGGGTTACCCTGGACGACGCGCTGGCCGATGCGCTGGCGCGGGATCACACGACCGCGCCGATCGCGCCTTCCGAACGCGTCATGCTGGACTACGTCGTGCAAGTGACGAAGGATGCCACGCGCATCTCGCCCGCGCACCATGCGGAGCTTCGTGGCGTCGGATTCGACGACAAGGCGATTCTCCAGATCACGCTGATCGCCTCGTGGTTCAACTACATCAACCGCGTCGCCGACGCACTGGGAGTGGGCCGGGAGTAACGACGAGCATGGGTAGCACTCTTCAACGCAAATTCGGAGCGTGGGCCGCCTTCGCGATGATCGTCGCGGAGGTGATGGGCGTTGGGTTGTTTCTCACGCCGGCCGGAATGGCACGCACGGCTGGCGCGACGGGATGGGCGTGGATTCTCGGCGTATGGGCCGTTGTCGGCATGCTCTCAGTCGCGGGCGCGCTTTGTTTCGCGGAGCTGGGCTCGCGCTTCCCGGAGGCGGGCGGCGGCTATGTGTTTCTGCGCGAGGCATTCGGTGAGCGCACCGCGTTCGTGTACGGCTGGATGGCGCTCCTGGTGATGGACCCGGGCCTGACAGCAGCACTCGGCGTCGGTCTCGCGCGCTACCTGCTCGTCGCGCTGGGCGGACCGGCGTCGCTCGTTCCGTTCGTCGCTGTAGGCAGCATTCTGGTCCTCGCCGGCATCTCGGTCATGGGCCTCAAGAGCAGCTCGCGGCTGCTGCGCTGGACGGTCGTTGCCAAGGTGGCCGCGATCGTAGTGTTGCTCGTGGCGGTGCTCATCCGCCGGGACGACTCCGCTGCCGCACCCGCGGTGACTGCCGGTGGTGGCGCGTCGTTCGGCGTGCTGGCGGGGGCGTTGATGGGTGCGTTCTTCGCGCTCGGCGGGTGGTGGGACCTGGGCAAGATGAGCGAGGAGATCGTGAACCCGCGGCGCACGCTGCCCATCGCACTCGTGGGCGGCATCATCGTGGTCACCGTGATCTACGCACAGCTCAGCCTCGCGTTCATTCACGCCCTCGCGGGACGCGCTCTGCAAACGGACGAGGAGTTCGTGTCCGCGCTGGGCTCCACGCTGTTCGGGAGCGGTGCGTCCCGGATTCTTGCGGCGGTGGTGATCGTCGCCGTGGCGGGAAGCCTGGCCGCAGTACTGCTCGGCGCGCCGCGGGTCTATCTCGCCATGGCGCGCGGCGGCGTGTTCCCGTCGGGGCTGGTGCGGTTCCATCCGACCCGGCAGTCCGCCGGGCGCGCGACACTCATCCAGGTGGTGCTCGCGTGCACCCTGGTGACGTTCGGCACGTTCGACCAGATCATCGGCTACTTCGTGCCCATCGTGGTATTTTTCCTCGGACTCTCCGCCGCCGCGATTCTGGTCCTGCCGCGACCGCAGCACGACACCGCCGTCTTCAGAACACCGTGGCACCCGCTGCCCATCGTGCTGTTCCTCGTGCTCGTGGTGGTGATGATCGTGTTGTTCACGACGGGGCGTCCGATGCAGACACTCGTCGGGGCTAGCGTCGTCGCGCTCGGAATCCCGGCGTCGTTTTTCGTGTTGAAGCCGCGCCGGGCCGCCCAGGCGCCCGCGGCACTGGAAAGTTGAGGTTGGAGCCATGATGAAGGACTCCCGGACTCGAAGCGGCTCAATCGACTACCACCATCCGGGCCATTTCTGGTTCGGGATCGCCGCGGTCACCATAGGCGTGGCGCTGCACCTGCCGATGTACGTCGAATCGGCGGGCATGCACTACCATATGGCCGGCATGCCGATGGACCTGTCGATGAAGATCGGCATGGGCCTCATCATCGTCGGCCTGATCGCGTCATTCTACGGCTTGCTGCCCCGCGGTGCCGAACTGCGCCAGACCGGCGGACGACAGGTGCGCATTCGCGCGATGGACGACGCGCCGATCACCAAGGCGCACGTCACGCTGCTGCTCATCATGGCGCTCGCCGTGACCATCGACGTGATGAAGCCGGTGACGCTCGGCTTCGTCGTTCCGGGGATGGCCAAGGAGTACGGTCTCAAGCACCCGGTGCTCAATCCGGGCGGCACCGTACCCGTGTCGCTGCTGCCATTCTTCGGCATCACGGGCACGGTGATAGGCTCGTTTATCTGGGGATGGCTGAGCGATCGAATCGGACGACGCGCGGCCATCCTGCTCGCGGCAGTGTCGTTCATCGGCACGTCCATCTGCGGCGCGATGCCGGACTACCGCTGGAATTTCGTCATGTGCTTCATCATGGGGCTCGGCGTCGGCGGAATGCTGCCGATCGTTTTCGCGCTCCTGGCGGAGATCATTCCGGCACGGCACCGTGGTTGGCTCACGGTGCTCATCGGTGGCGACGTCGCGGGCGCGTACATCCTGACGAGCTGGCTGGCATCCACGGTCGGCGCGTCGAACGCGTTCGGGTGGAGGATTCTCTGGCTCCTGGGGCTCCCCACTGGCCTGGTGCTCGTGCTGCTCAACCGCTGGATCCCTGAGTCACCGCGCTTTCTGCTGCAACGGGGACGCGACGACGAGGCGCGCGACGTCATGCGTCGCTACGGCGCGACGATCGTGGACGACGAGGAGTCCGAGCTCGCCGTCGTGGAGAGCAGCGTGAAGAGCAGCTGGCGGCAACTGGTCGGGAGGCACTTCGCCGGGCTCACCGCGGTCGTCGCAGTGTTCGGGATTGGCGTGGGACTGGTGACGTTCGGCTTCCAGCTCTGGATCCCGTCGAATCTGCGCGCGATGGGCTTCGATGAAGTGTCCGCGGACCGCATCCTCCGCGATTCGGCGCTGCTCGGATTCCCTGCGACGTTCCTCATTGCGTGGATGTACGGGTTCTGGAGCAGCAAGAACACGCTGATCGTGCTGGGGCTGGCCACCGCCGCCTCCCTGATGGGATTCATCGTGCTGGGCAACAACCTGGCCGGCAATCGGGCGCTGCTCTATGCGCTGCTGGTCGTGCCGATCACCGGCATCAGCTCCATTCAGGCCGTGCTGGTCGCGTATTCGTCCGAAGTGTATCCGACGCGTGTCCGCGGCCGGGCAACAGGATTGGGTGCCGGCGCGACGAAGCTGGGGGGCGTGCTCATCATCACCCTGGTGGTGTTCGCGATCGCGCCGCCGAAGATCGTCGCGACGTCGCTCATCGGCGCCGTTCCCATGGCACTCGGCGCGCTGGCGGTGATGATCTGGGGTGTCGAGACGCGCAAACGGCGGCTCGAAGAAATTACGGCAGAGGAGCTGACGCTGGGGACCAATCAGGGTGACCGACCAATCATCGTGACTGAATCACTCAGGAGATCTGATGGCACATATCACGTTGCAGGAAGGGCTCCCCGGCATTCGGGGGCCGATGGTATTCAGTCCGGAGACGACGAAGCCGCTCAGTGAGCTGGCGCAGGTGCTGTTGGTTGGGCCAAACACACTGACGCCGGCCGAGCGCGAGCTGATCGCGACGTACGTGTCGTCGGAGAACGACTGCCACTACTGCCAGCACTGCCACGGGTCGACGGCCGCGCAACACATGGGCGGCAGCGATGCGGCGTACGACCTCGTGTGCCGCGTGAAGGAAGACTTCGAGTCGGCCGCGATCTCGAACAAGATGAAGGCGCTGTTGAACGTTGCCGGCAAGGTGCAGAAGGGCGGCAAGCAGGTGACCGCCGCGGACGTCGAGCGGGCACGGTCGGAGGGCGCATCGGACAAGGAGATCCATGACACGGTCCTGATCGCGGCCGCGTTCTGCCTGTTCAACAGGTATGTGGACGGTCTGGCAACGTGGCAGCCGCGTGACCCCGCGACCTACGTGGAAATCGGCCAACAAACGTCGCGCCTCGGCTACGTCGGCAGGGACTACGGGAGGCGCCTGCGCGCCATCGAGGCGCTCATGTCACCGCAGGCTCCATAACCGTTGGGTTGTCATGGACATTGAGCGATTGGAGCGAAGGTCGCTATAGTCACAATATGCGCCCCTGGTCACTGACGCTCCTCCTGTCTCTTGGTTTGGCTTGCCAGCGCGGCGATGCGGTGGCGCGCGGCGACAGCCAGTCTCCCGCGACTCCGCGCCGCGGCGATACGACGGCGCGAGCCGACAGCCAGTTTGGCGACGTGCAGCGGCGCGGCGCTGCCGTCATGGGCGTGGATCAATCCACTTCGAAGCACGTGTTCGAGGACCTGCCGGATGGCGGTCGCATCGTGCTGGAACGGGATGACGCCGCCGACACCGCGGCGATCCGCACCATCCGGGCGCACATGCGAGAAATCGAGACCGCATTCCGGCAGGGCAACTTTGCGCAGCCAGGCCTCGTGCATGCGCAGGAGGTACCCGGCACCGACGTGATGACCGCGCGTCGGGGATTCATCGCGTACGTCGAGGCGGACCGGCCGCGCGGCGCCGAATTGCGGATCCTCACGTCAGACACGGCGGCAATTGCCGCGGTGCACCGCTTTCTTGCGTTCCAGCGGATGGATCATCGAGCAGCCGGGCACGAGTCGCATTGACTCGCGGTTGCTGAGCGGGCCCGCCGGAGCCAGGAGGGGGTTGCTGCCTGAGGTACGATGATCCAACCTCATGGAGCATTCTCACCAGCCACCCCGGACCAACCCCGTGCATCGATATCTCCTGCTCGCGAGCGCCGTTCTGCTGGCTCGAGTCGCGCCTGCTCAAACCGCGCCGCACGCGGCTCCGCAACCCAGGATCCTCGGCGACCTCGTGGATGTGAGCGAGGAATTCGAGCAGCCGGATCACGTCCACTTCGTCGGCAGTCGCGTCACGCAATTCAATCCGGCCACCGGCGCGGGACTCCTGCGCTGGGAACGATACGTCCGGCAGCCGTCGTACTCCTTCAACAAGATGGACGTGGCCTACGTGCGCGCCGAGTCGAACGAGTTCCCCGGCACGGAGTACGATCGCGACCCGGCCCTGCCTTTCGAGATCAGCTTCGTCACGCCGCGCACGCTGCGCCTGCGCTTCTTCACGCGCGACCTGCCTGCGGACGCGCGTCGTGACACCGACTCGCTGATGCTCGCCGGTCCGGTACCAACGGACCGGTCATGGAGAGTAGAGGCCGGCGACAGCGTCGTGCGTTACCGGAGCGCGTTCGGCGAGCTGCGGCTCATCAAGCAGCCGTGGCACATCGAGCTGTACGACGCCGCGGGGAAGCTGCTCACGCGCACGCAATCGCTCAACGACCCGGCGTCGTTCCAGCCGTACACGCCGTTCTCCTACATGCGCCGCACGCGCGACATGGGACGTAGCACGGCCGCGACGTTCGAGTTGCAGCACGACGAGAAAATCTTCGGCACCGGCGAGTCATTCACGCGCCTCGACAAGCGCGGCCAGAAGCTCGTGATGTGGCTGCGCGACGGTCAGGGAGTACAGAACTATCGCCAGTACAAGGCGGTGCCGTTTTTCCTCAGCAGCAACGGCTACGGGATCTTCGCGCACACAAGCGCCCCGGTCACCTTCGACTTCGGCCACGACTTCGACCAGCACACGGTGATCTACTCCGGCGACGACGTCATGGACTTGTTCGTGTTCATCGGAAACCCGAAGGACGTGCTGAGCGAGTACACGGCGCTCACCGGCCGCAGTCCCGTTCCGCCGCTCTGGAGCTTCGGGCTGTGGATGAGTCGCATCACGTACAAGGCCGAAGCCGAGGTGCGGCAGGTGGCGACGAAGCTGCGCGAGTACCGCGTTCCCACCGACGTGCTGCATCTCGACACGGGCTGGTTCGAGACGGACTGGCAGAGCAATTACGAGTTCTCGACGTCGCGCTTCGACAGTCCGCCGAAGATGATCACGGACCTGCGCACGATGGGGCTGCGCATCAGCCTGTGGCAGTACACGTATTTCACGCGCAAGAACAAGATCTGGGACGAGATGTACCGCGGCGGCTACGCCGTGCGCAACGAAAGCGGCGCGATCGGCGACGAGGATGCCACGCTGGATTTCAGCAATCCCGCCGCCATTCGCTGGTATCAGGGAAAGTTGAAGGGCCTGCTGGACATGGGCGTGTCCGTCATCAAGGCTGACTTCGGTGAGGGGGCGCCGCTCACCGGGCTATATCAGTCCGGTCGCACGGGATGGTACGAGCACAATCTCTATCCCGTGCGCTACAACAAGGCGGTGTGGACGATTACGGACACCGTCAGCCGTGGCGCCGGTGCGCGCCTCGCCGGCCGGGCTGCGGCAGGAGGCGAGACGGCGTCGGATGGCAACGCTGGAGGCGTGATCTGGGGGCGGAGCGCGTGGGCGGGAAGTCAGCGGTACCCGCTGCACTGGGGTGGCGACGCCGAGAATACCAATTCGGCCATGGCCGCGACGCTGCGTGGTGGACTCTCGCTGGGCCTTTCGGGGTTCAGTTTCTGGAGCCACGATATCGGCGGCTTCGTGAACCGCGCGCCCCGAGATCTGTACCGGCGGTGGACGCCGTTCGGCGCCCTCACGTCGCACACGCGCACCCACGGCGCGCCGCCTCGCGAACCCTGGGAGTACGATTCCGCGTTCGTCGTGGACTTTCGGCGCGCGATCGAGCTCAAGTACCGGCTGATGCCGTATGTCTACGCGCAGGCGAAGGCGTCATCCGCGAAAGGCTACCCCATGACCCGCGCGTTGTTCTTCGAGTACCCTGACGATCCAACATCGTGGCTGATCGAGGACGAGTACTTCTTCGGCAGCGACCTGCTCGTCGCGCCGTTGTTCGATTCGGCGGATCACCGCAGGGTGTATCTCCCGCCGGGCTCGTGGATCGACTATCAGACCGGCCGCGCATACACCGGCGGCGCATGGCACGACATCCGTGCTGGCGCGATTCCGATTGTCCTGCTCGCGCGCAACGGCTCGGTGATTCCGCACACCGCCGTGGCCCAGCACACCGGAGCGATCGACTGGAGCAACATCGAGCTGCGCGTGTTCACGGTACCCGGTGGCACAGAAGCGCTGACCGGGGAGTTTGCGTTACCTGGCGGTCCTCTACACGAGATCGAGCTCCGGCCAAGCGGGTCCGGTTACTCCGTGTCGAAGGATCCGCTCGCGGGTCGGGTTCACTGGCGCGCCACGCGCGGTCAACCTTAGGCCTCTAGGGGGTAGCACGACGAGAGTTGGTCTGATCGAGCGCGGCGCGCAGACCACGCGCGAGCTTCATGGCGTCGTCATTCGCCCAGAAGTGCATGAAGTAAAGGCGCGGCGTCTCGTCGATGAGGTGGCTGTGGAGCGCGGTGATGCCGATCCCGTTCTGCCGTAGCACGCGGATCACCTTGTTTACTTCAGGACCCTTCATGACGAAGTCTCCAGTGATCGCCGCTCGCCCATCCCCGGTCGACTGAAAGTTGATCGCGGTCGCGACGCCCATCGACGCGGGAACTTCCATGGATTGTTCACGAATGGTCTCGGCGCGCGGCACACTCACCTGGTAGACACCGCCACTCGCACGACCCGAGTACCCGAGGACACCCGCGATCGCCGCCGTATCCAGGTCCAGCGCGGGCGGTGGGGCTGCAAAGGTGTCGAGTGGCGTTTTCGACTTCTCCAGCGCGGTGCGGATCGTCGCGGCAATCATGGCCTCGTCACCGTGCGCCAGGATATGCAGGTACATCGTGTGCGGCGTGCCCGACAGGATGTGGTTGTGCAGCGCGGTTTGCTGCACCCCGCCCTGCTGCAACGCGCTGATGACGTCATTGACTTCGGCGTCGAGCAGCACGAGGTCGCCCATTGCCGTGGCGTTCCCGCGTCCTACGCGCTTGAAGGCCACCCAGGAGCCGAGTGCCAACGCGGGTCGAATGGGGACGTCGCCTACCGTCACGCGCAGGTCACGGCGCGGAAAGCTGAACCGCATGACGTCGTTCGGCTGTGGCGTGCCTTTGCGGCCGAGTGTCGACTCAACGTTGGTCCAGTCGGCGGGCGGGGCCGCCTTCTTCTGGGCCACAAGTGGCTGGTTGAGGCACACGACCAGCAGGAGTGCCCCATGCCGCAGTAAAACCCTCATGCGCTCTCCGGTCTCGATCGACATGAACGATTAGCGCATTCCGGGCTGCGAACGCAACACCGCCAGCGCCTAGAGGGACGCCTCCCACTGCTTCACCATGTTGGTCAGCACCCCAGGCCACAACCCGACCTGTTCGTACTCGTCGCGGTGATAGCCCGCGAGGCTTGCGAGGGTGGCGATCGACACGGCCGCATCAAGCCTGATGATGCTGGAGACGGCGTCGGGTGTCCTGACGTCCTTGTCGATGTGGTTCCACATCGCGTTGCGCAGCAGATAATACTCCGTCAGGAGCGACTCCGCCGACATCTCCTGCTTTCGCCGGATTTCGCCATGCGCTGCGGCGAGACTGACCGACTTCTCGCGTGCCTCGGGACTCACTGTGCTGCTCACGGTGGAATCGAACAGCGCATGCAGCAGTGGCGGCAGATGGTCCCTCCACTCGACTTCGGTGAGGCTCGTCCACGGAGGAACGCTGGTCAGTCGCTGAAACTCCGTCACGATCTTTGGAACGTTTGCGTCGAGCCTCGCGAAGAACTCCGCGTTCGAGTGGGTCATGGGGTCTTTCTGGTTCCGACGTTCGTTCATGCGGCAATGCAGTGAAGAGACCCTGGAAGGCAATCGGCATGCCCGGACCGCGCCAACTTGAAGTCCGCAATGGATGTCAAGCGCAAGGCGAGGGATCTGATAGACTTCGCGCTGTGAAGCCCCAGACGCTCTCCTACTACCAGCAGACGGTCCAGCACGCCATCGAGCGCATCGCGCGGGGCCTGGACGACGCCCTCGATCTCGAGTCCATCGCCACGGGTGTGTGCCTGTCACCATTCCACTTCCACCGGATCTTCCGCGGCATGACGGGCGAAACGCCCCTCGAGCTCACCCGGCGTCTGCGCCTGGAGCGCGCGGCCTGGCAGCTGGTGGAGAGCGACCGACCGGTCATCGAGATCGCATTCGGTGCCGGCTACGAAGCGCACGAAGCGTTCACCCGCGCCTTTCGTGCGGCATATGCAACGTCGCCGTCGGGCTTCCGCCAGCACGCGATTCGCCGATTCGTGATCGCGGCGGCCAGTGGCGTCCATTTCGACCCCGATGGCGACGTCGCCGCGTTCGTTCCCCGCAACTCTGGAGGTCAGAACATGAACGTCACGATCGAGAACATGCCCGAGCTCCGTGTGGGGGCCGTGCGTCACGTGGGTCCGTACATGCAGATCAATCGCGCGTTTGCCAAACTCGGCGACGTCTGGCATCGCTTCCTGGGAGAATGGCTGCCGGCGAGCGCCGAGCGCTTGCGCAACGGTCCGAGCTACGAGATCTACCGTAATACACCTGAGCACACGAAGCCGAGCCAACTGAGGACGGACCTGTACATCCCGCTCGAGTAGGTGGCCGGCGAACGCATCGTCTCAGGGCGGGCTCGCGGAACTGTCCGACGTTCTGGGGGCCCGGCCCCGAAGCGGTTCCGTCAGCCGGACGGCTGACGGGTGCCGTCTGAGATACGCCCGCACGAACGGACAAGTCGGACGCACGGTAAGGTCGTGCGCCGCGGCGTAATCGATCGCTGCGCTGGCGAGCGCGCTCGCGTACCCGCGGCCCTCGAGCGGCCTGGGCACTTCGGTGTGGAGCAGATTGATCACGTTGTCGGCCTCGCACCGGTACACGAGGCTCGCTAACATATCGCCCGTGTGGAGCTCGAACTGATGACGCTCAACGTTGTGGATGACGTCCGGGAGTGATGTCGCCATCTTGATCGTCTCGTTTGAGTGACACGGCCGCCCTTCCGGTGCACGCATAACCCGTGCACGCTCGCTCGCTGTGTGCTGCACGAGAAATCCCACTTCAATCGCTGATCGCGAGGCCATGTCGACTCCCGTCGAGCCTGACGCAAGTACCGGCGCGGCCGGTGCGCCCCCCAGGGAACACGAGCCAAATCGCGCGCAGGCGGGATTGACTCGAGAGTATTCTCGTCCGGAAATCCGCATCGAGTGGTATGCCTCGCGTTGCATCCACGCAGCCGCTTGCATCAGGCGTCTGCCGACGGCATTCAATCCGGAACACCGTCCGTGGATCGACGTCGGCGCGGCTGATCCGGACGCGCTGGCCGCGGCTGTGGTGCGCTGCCCCACGGGAGCACTGCAGTACGAACGTCTCGATGGCGGTCCGCAGGAGGAACAGTCCGACACCGTTCAGGTCACGCCGGTGCGCAACGGGCCATACGTGGTTCGCGGACCCGTCGAGCTCATGAATCCGGTGACGCGTCAGATGGAGCGCGAAACGCGCGTTGCCCTGTGCCGCTGCGGTCAGTCGAAGCACATGCCGCGCTGCGACAACACGCATCGCGCCATCGGCTTTCGCAGTCAGCCCTAGGACAACGCGCGAATCTCTAGCGCTTCGTCGTCGGCTTGCTGGCCTTGGAGCCGCCGAAATAGACGCTCCCACCGATGCCGAAGCTGCTGCCGTCGATGGACTCGGAACCGCTTCCATCGATCCTGTACTTCATCCCGGTGTATCGCGCGTCGATCGCCAGACCGTTCCTGAACAGATACTCCGTCTGCACGACGAATCCGGGCGTCGTCTTGAAGTCCACCGAGCCGTTCACCGCAGCTCCGCTGGCCTCGAGCTTGTTGGCGAGATGCACGACGCCGCCAGCCGAGATGCGCAGCCCGACGGGTGTGTTGTACGCCAGCAGTGCCTCGACCGGAAACCGTGACCATGAGGCCTCCTGATTCGACGCCTTGGGGATGGTGCGGTACTTCCAGCCGGCGTTGAGCTGCGCGTCGACGGACGCGCTGTTGATCTCCACGACTTGGAGGATGGCCCCGGCCGAGATCAGGAGGCCGCCGCCCGCGGTGACGTCCGGCGTGCTGCCGTCGGCGTACTGAAACTGGATCACCTTGTCGCCGCCCATCTCGGCGCCCAGGCGCATCGTTCCGCGAATCTTCCCCTGCGCTGCCGCCGAGCCAAGCGCAACGCAGCCAAGGGCGGCTGAAATGATGAACTGTGACACAAGCTGGTTGGTACGCATTGCCAAGCTCCGGGAGGGATTGATGCTGCCTCAGAAACCGTCCCTAATCCGACGCGTTTCCGGGTTTGCTGGCAACGACGCAATCCTCAGGACTTTCTAATTGTTACATAGTGGTGGACTGCGAAAAGTCGTGTCACGATCGCTTCCGGCACGGTCGAGGATTCTGACGAAACGGACGCAGGTGGTCGTCCGGCACTGGAAGAATGACCGCATCGTCCACGAGCGGTGGTTCTTCAACAAGAACGGAGTGACGCTCTAGGCCCCCAACAGGAGCCACAGACCGAGCACACCAATGAGCGCGCCTATCACTCGACGAAACCGTTCAGGTGATAGTCCGAGCAGGATGCGCTCTCCCACCAGCGTTCCCACCAGGACGCCTGCAGTCGCGACTCCGATTGGCGTCGCAAGTGCCGTCAGCGCCCGGCCAGCTCTCCAGAGGTAGATTGGCATGCGCGCCGCATCGACGGCCAGTCCGGTCGCTGTGGCCGTTGCCACGAAGGCGGCTGGCGACAGCGCGAAGGCAAGCAGCGCCGCCGAGCGCAGACCGCCCTGGTTGCCCGCGATTCCGCCGAACAGCCCGGACACAAACCCCAGTCCCTGCGCGACCGGGCCGCGCGGACGGAGTCGCGTCATCCAGTCGCTGAGGGCCGCGATTGCCGTCGCGATCAGCAGTGCCCCGAGCGTCACGGTCAGCGCGCGCGATCCGACACGTGTGTACAGCAACGCGCCCGTGAGCCCTCCCAGGGCGCTGAGGACTCCGAACGATCGAATGACGGGCCATGAAATCGAGCGACGCAGTCGCCAGCATCTCATCGCCGTCGCAATCGCATGCGGAATCGAGATGGCCGCAATCGCGAGCGGAGTGCCGTACCGACTGGCGAGAATCGGCGTCAGGACGCTGCCAATGCCGAAACCCGATACCGTAGCGGTGGCTCCGCTCAGGACACCGGCGATCAGCAGGCCAACGAGGAGGAGCATTTCCGTTGCAGGTGTCCCATGCGGACTACTATAGATATGTTCACCGCCACCACCATGACCACGATCACTCCAGTGTCCGAGACCTCCTCCCTGCTGGAAGCCGTCACCGACCTTGCCCGCCTTGGCGGCAACCACGCGCTGAGTCATTTCCGCAAGAAGCTCATCGTCGAATACAAGAAGGACGGCTCACCGGTCACCGAGGCCGACAAGGCTACGGAGACCCTCATGCGTGAGTGGATTACCAAGCGTTTCCCCGACGATGGCATCTTCGGTGAGGAATTCGCGGAGCATAACGCCAGCGCCGAGCGCCGATGGATCATCGATCCAATCGATGGGACGTTCAGTTACATGCGCGGCGTGCCCCTCTGGGGCACGCTGGTGGCGGTCTTACGAGGCGAGCGGGTGATCGCGGGCGCGATCTTCTGTCCCGGCGTCGACGAGATGGTATCAGCCGCCGAACACGCCGGTTGCTGGAGCAACGGCGTGCGCTGCCAGGCGTCCACGCAGTCGCAGCTCTCCAGGGCGACGGTGCTCAGCACGGACGTGAAGTTCGCCTCGGCCCCCGACAAGAGGGAAAGGTTCAGCGCCCTGATTTCGGCCGCCGGCGCATATCGCGGGTGGAGCGACTGCTACGCCTACCTCCTTCTCGCCACCGGTCGCGCGGAAGTGGTGGTCGATCCCGTCATGCAGCCCTGGGACGCGGCGGCACTCGTCCCGGTGATCCAGGAAGCCGGCGGGGTCTTGACAGATTGGTCGAACCGCCAGACAGCGTTTGGCGGCAGCGTGATCGCAACAAATGCCGCGCTGGCGCAGCAAGTCCGGTCGGTCCTCGGCGCAGTCTAGCGCCCTTCTCCGCGCGACCACATTTTGTCGCCTGAATAGGTACGCTGCGGCGTCACAGGTCGCGCACGTGGTGCGCGCCGCATAGCCGCGTCCCCCGCGCGTTTCCTCCAACAGCTCACGTAACACCTGGGAGCCGGTCATGACTGAAAGGGCGGTATTGACCCCCACACCATCCACTGGCCGTGGATGGAGACTTCTCGCAGTCGGGGGAGGGGCGATTGGCGTCGCCGTCCTGCTCGTCGTGATGCTCTCCGGCAGCAAACCTCCGGTGGAGGAGAGCGCCGTTCCGGTCATGGTGCGGCAGCCGTCCACGGTGGACCGTGCGCAGCAGGTGGTCGTGAGCGGCGAAGTGGAGGCGGCCCGATCTGCCAACGTCGCGTTCCAGGTGGCGGGCAGGATTGCGCGCATCTGGCACCAGGAGGGCGACTATGTCGCCGCCGGCGATCCGATCGCCGAGATCGATTCCACCGTATACGCGCTGCAGTTGACGATGGCGGCTGCCGCGACCCGCTTGGCGGAAGACCAGTATCGGCGACTGAGTGAAATGAAGGAGAAACAGGGAGTCGCTCCGGCCGATTTCGTGAAGGTCGAGACGGCGTACCAACAGGCGCGGGCGCAGGAGGGACTGGCCCGCAAACAGCTTTCGGAGAGCCGCCTGATCGCGCCGATCGCGGGAGCGATTGCACGACGCGGTATCGACGTCGGTGAGCAGGCAGCGCCTGGCTATCCGGTCTTCACCATCGTTGGGATGAATCCGGTGAAGGTTCGCGCCGGAGTGCCCGAAGCGGAGATTGGCCGTGTTCGCGTCGGGCAGACGACCGACATCGTGGTTCCCGCCCTCAGTGGCCGGAACTTCCCGGGCAAAGTCAGCCTCGTGGGCGTCGCAGCCGATCCCGTCTCGCGCACCTACACAGTGAAAGTCACCGTGCCCAACGCGGATGGGATCCTTCGCCCCGGCATGATCGCCGAAGCCCGCATCCAGCAGGAGGCGAGGCTCAAGGCGATTACCGTGCCGGGCAGTGCGATCGTGCGCGATCCCGACGGTGCCACGC
This sequence comes from Gemmatimonadaceae bacterium, assembly GCA_035758925.1. Lineage (GTDB taxonomy): Bacteria > Gemmatimonadota > Gemmatimonadetes > Gemmatimonadales > Gemmatimonadaceae > DASPMP01. The sequence goes on along the minus strand of DASTVV010000231.1, from coordinate 10,475 downwards.
TGGTGTTCGTCTACTACCAGGCGGACCAACGGGTGCACTCGCAACGTGTCACGGTTGGCTCGGTGTACGGCAAGGAAGTCGAGGTCACCTCCGGCCTCACCGGGAATGAGTCGGTCGTCATCGGTGGACAGCATCGAGTCCGCGACGGGTCGAAGGTCGAAGTGACGACCAGCGGATCGGAGGCTCGTCTGGACGGCCGAAAGAGCCCATGAACTTCGTCCGATTCACCCTGCGCTATCCGCAGGTCGCGCTCGTTCTTTGCGCGATCGCGTTCCTCGTCGGCGTCCAGGCGCTGCTCACCATGCCGCGGCGCGAGGATCCGAAGGTGCCGTGGCGCGTCGCGCTGGTGATCGCCGCGTATCCTGGCGCCACCGCGGATCAGGTAGAAGAGCAGGTCACGCGACGCGTCGAGGAGCGGCTCTTTCGCTTTGCCGAGGTCAAGCGGTCGCGGACCGTGTCCATCAGCCGCCCCGGGCTGATGGTCATCGAGGTGTGGGTGGAGGACGATGTCATTCCGGAGATGTTCTGGTCCAAGCTCCGGCACGACATGAACGAGACGGGCTTCATGGATCTCCCCAAGGGAGTCCTGGGACCCATCGTCAATTCGGAGTTCGGCGACGTCTCCGCCATGCTGATCGCTGTCCAGGGCGAACGGTACGGGTACCGTGAGCTGCTGGACTACACGCGGCGCATCGAGGACAACCTGCGGACGCTGCCGCAGGTGTCGAAGATCAAGCGCATGGGCGAGCAGAAGGAGCAGATCTACGTGACCAGCACGATGGAGCGGGTCACGCAGTTCGGCATCACGCCGCTCAACATCATCCAGGCGCTGCAGCAGCAGAACGCTGTCGTGCCGGCGGGCGCCCTCACCGGGGAGCAGGCTCGCATTCCGCTGCGCACCGGTGGTCTCTACGCGGCCGAAGACCAGATCAAGCGCCAGATCGTCGGGGCCTCGCCCCGCACGGGACAGCCCATCTACCTCGGCGATTTTGCCAACGTCGAGCGCCGCTACAAGGAGCCGGAGTCGCTCCTGCGGGTGAACGGCTCTCCCGCGCTCATGCTGTCCCTCGAGATGAACGAGGGATACAACATCGTGGACTTCGGCAACCAGGTGCGCGAGCGGCTGGAGAAGCTGCGGCAGGAGCTGCCGCCGGACCTTCGCATCGTCACCGTGGCCGACCAGCCGCGCGTGGTGAAGGAACGCGTGGGGCACTTCCTCGTGGAGTTCGGCATCGCCATCGTCGCCGTCATCGCCGTGACGCTGCTGCTCCTGCCCCTGAGAGTAGCAGCGATCGCCGCGACGGCGATTCCTGTGACCGTTGCAATGACCTTCGCGGCGATGCGGGCGGTGGGTATCGAGCTGCATCAGGTCTCGCTCGCGGGCCTCATCGTCGTGCTGGGCCTGGTGGTGGACGACGCGATCGTGGTCGCGGACAACTTCGTCGACCTGCGTGAACACGGCGTGCCCCTCGACGAAGCCGCCGAACGTTCCGCGTCCGACCTGGCGATACCGATTCTCACAGCGACGCTCACGATCATCGCGTCCTTCCTGCCGATGGCCTTCATGCCGGGCACCACCGGCGAGTTCATCTTCTCGCTGCCGGTGACCGTGGCCGTTGCGCTGGCCTGCTCGCTGATCGTTGCGATGATGCTGACGCCGCTGCTCTGCCGCGCGTGGCTCAAGGAGCCACCGCACGCCGCGGCGACTGGGGAGGCGAAGCCGAAGCGCCGCTTCGATCTGCTGGGTGGGATGCAGTCGGTGTACGACTCGACCATCACGTGGGGCATGGCGCACAAGCGCGCGACGATGGCCGGCGGCATCGGGGTGGTCCTCGTCGGCTTCGGGTTGTTCGCCATCGTGCCGCAACGCTTCTTCCCTGCCGCGGAACGCGATCAGTTCGTGATCAACGTGTGGATGCCGTCCGGCTCGAGCCTCGAGGCAACGGACTCCGTGATGCGGAGGATCGAGGCCGCGGTCAAGGTCGAGCGCGAGGTCGTTTCGAGCGTGTCGTTCGTCGGCGAAAGCGCCCCCCGGTTCTATTACGCGTACGATCCGGCTTTCCCCACTCCAAACCTGGGGACGGTCATCGTCAACACCGTCTCGCTGGAATCCACGACGGAGCTGGTGGAGCGGCTCCGCGCCAGCCTGCCCAGGCTGGTGCCGGAGGCTGAGCTCAACGTGTACGAGCTGCAGCAAGGCACGCCAACCGAATCGCCGGTCGAGGCGCGGATCTCGGGACCGGACGTCCAGGAGCTCAGACGTCTCGGTGACCGTGTGAGGGTGATCTTCGAGAATGCCCGCGGGAGCCGGCTGGTCCGCACGAACTTCCGCGAGGAGTACTCCGACGTCCTCGTCGACATCAACTCGGAGCTGGCCAACCGGCTCGGCATGTCACAGGCTGGCATCGCGCAGACGCTTGCCGGCAGCTACCTCGGTGCGCCCGTATCGACGTACTGGGAAGGCAGCCGCGCGCTGGACATCGTGTTGCGCGTGGACGAGTCTCGCCGTGGGAGCTTCGACGATCTCCGCGACATGTACCTGGTGTCGCCCATCACCGGGGCGCGCGTCCCGCTGCGCGAGGTGGCCACGCTGCGTCCGGAATGGCAGAACAGCCGCATCGTGCGCCGCAACGGCGTCCGCACGCTGACGGTCGGCGCGCACACGACGAACGACGTGCTGCCATCGAAGCTGCTCGCGAGCGTCCAGAAGCAAGTGCAAGCCATTCCGCTTCCACCCGGCTACAGCCTGGCATGGGGCGGCGAGATCGAGAACCAGATCGAGAGCTTCGGCAGCATGACGGTGGCGTTGATGATCAGCCTCGTCTCGATCTTCCTCATCCTGCTGTTCCAGTTCCGCCGCGTGAGCGACGCGCTGATCGTGATGGCCTCGATTCCGACCACCGTCTTCGGCGCGATCCTCGGCCTGCTGATCACGGGCAATCCCTTCGGCTTCACGGCCTTCCTGGGACTGATCAGCCTCTCCGGCGTCGTGGTGCGCAACGCCATCATCCTGCTGGAGTACATCCACGAGCGCATGAAGCACGGCGTCAGCGTCGAAACCGCGGCGCTCGAAGCGGGACAGCGACGGTTGCGCCCCATCTTCCTCACGTCCGCGGCAGCCGCCGCCGGTGTCATTCCGATGATTCTCGGAGGCTCGTCGCTGTGGGCGCCTGTCGGCAGCGTTATCGCCGTCGGCATCCTGTGCTCGATGGTCTTCACGCTCGTGACGGTGCCGGTGCTGTACGTACTCGTGCACGGCAAAGAGACTGCGGCGGTGCCGGCTCCCGTCGTTGCCGGTCATGGCGCGCTCAAGACCGCACCCGCGTGGGACCGAGAAGCCGTGCCCGCGATTCCAATCGCCGCAGACAGACCAACCCATGACGTTCGCTGAACAGAGACTCGCCGCATGAGAAAACCGTCGCTCATTGGCCGCGCCCTGATCGCAGGCTTCACTCGCCTGAACCGCAGCGTTGCGTGGCACAAGCTGCCCCGCCTGCTGGGCGTGTTCAACCTGCTCGCGTTCCGCATCCAGCTGCGCGCCGAGAATCTGCACGACACACGCACTCCTGGTAGCGCCAAGCGACGCGGGCCCGTCACGCCGGCGCAGTGTCCGTTCCACGGCAAGTATCGTATGCCCGACGGATCGTTCAACGATCTCGGCGATCCCGACATGGGCATGGCCGGCACGCGCTTCGCCCGCAACGTCCCGCTCAAACACGCGTACCCCGAGCCGATGCCCGGGCTGATGGAACCGAACCCTCGCGAGATCAGCCGCAAGCTGATGCGGCGCGACACCTTCAAGCCCGCCACGTCGCTCAACCTGCTGGCGGCGTCCTGGATCCAGTTCCAGACACATGACTGGTTCGCGCATGGACGCGACAAGTCGAAGAGCATCGAGATTCCGGTCGCTCGTGACGACGACTGGTTCGAGCGCCCCATGCGCATCCCGGTGACGAAGCCGGACCACACGCGCACCGAGGAAGACAAGCACCTGCCGCCGACGTACATCAACACCGAGTCGCACTGGTGGGATGGGTCGGCGATCTACGGCAGCGACATCGAGAAGCAGCGACGCGTACGCACGTTCAAGGACGGCAAGCTGATGGTGAAGGATGGCCATCTGCCGCTGGACGCGGAAACGGGCTTCGCGCTCACCGGCTTCAGCGAGAACTGGTGGGTGGGGCTTGGCCTGCTCCATACCATCTTCTCGCTCGAGCACAACGCCATCTGCGACAAGTTGAAGAAGGAGTACCCGCAGATGACCGATGATCAGCTGTTCGGTACTGCGCAGCTCATCACCGGGGCGCTCATGGCCAAGATCCATACGGTGGAATGGACGCCGGCCATCACAAACCACCCCGTGCTCCACACGGGGATGCGCGCCAACTGGTGGGGACTCCTCGAGGAGAAGTTCCACCGAAAGAACGGACGTGTCAGCAAGAGTGAGGTGATCAGTGGCATCCCTGGATCCCCGGCGGATCACCATGATGCACCGTACCAGCTGACCGAGGAGTTCGTGTCGGTGTACCGGCTGCACCCGCTGTTGCCCGAGGAGCTCGAAATCCACTCGCTCAAGGACAATGCGCTCCTGGACGTGATGCCGTTCGAGCAGATCATCCTGCTGAATGCCGAGAAGGTGCTCGAGAGCGGCGTGAAGGCGGCGGACCTCTGGTACTCGTTCGGCATCCAGCATCCGGGCGCGGTCTGTCTGCACAACTTCCCGCGCTTTCTCCAGGACCTGAAGCTCCCCGACGGCTTGCGGCTGGACCTGGGCGCGGTTGACATCATGCGCGACCGCGAGCGCGGTGTGCCGCGCTACAACCAGTTCCGTCGCCTGCTACACCTCAAGCCGGCCGCGACGTTCGAGGAGCTCACGGACAATCCCGTCTGGGCCAAGGAACTGAAGGAGATGTACAAGGGCGATATCGAACGCGTGGACTTGCAGATCGGCATGCACGCTGAAACGCCACCCGACGGCTTCGGGTTCAGCGACACCGCGTTCCGCGTGTTCATCCTGATGGCGACACGCCGGCTCAAGAGCGACCGCTTCTTCACCGACTGCTACACCGCCGAGTACTACACGCAGGCGGGACTCGATTGGGTCGCGGACAACAACATGCGCACCGTGCTCGTGCGTCACTATCCGGAGCTCGGCAAGGCGCTCGAAGGATCCGAGAACGCTTTCCAGCCCTGGAAGTTGAGTGAGGCGGCGCGCCAGAGCCGGGCCACCCGTCGCTCCGCCATCCTGGCGCGAGCGTCGCTGCCGTCGGCACACGCCGCCGGCGACGCAGCAAAGGTCTAGTCAGCTTCGTCCACCTCTACCACCGGGAACGCGCACATGGCAGTGACGGAGGCGGTACGCCAGCAACGCATCAACCTCATCAAGACCTATTGGACGGCGCTCAATTCGGGTGACCTCAAGACGTTCGAGTCCCTGTTGGCGCCGGACGCGGTGATACACTACCCTGGCCAGCATTCTCTGTCCGGGGACTATCGAACCACCAAGGACATCGTGGGCCTGTACGCCAAGCTCACGAAGTTCATCGAGATGGGCGTCTTTCGGGGTGAAGTGCTCGACATCATCCAGGGCGAGATCTACACCTCGGTCGTGCTGAAGTACGACATTCACATGCCGCACAAGACGATTCCCGGCCGGGCGATGGGGTTGTTCATCATCGTGGACGGGAAGATCAAGGAATACTGGCTGCACGAGTGGGATCAGGTGATGATCAACCGGGTCTTCCGGTTGTCGAACATCTTTTCGCCGCTCATGCCGCTCTTCATGAAGCTCAAACGGAAACCTGCATGAAGCCGCTACCGCCTGGCCGGCTCGGACTGCCGTGGATCGGCGAGTCGCTCACGATCGCCTTCAACAACCACGGGTTCTACAAGGAGCGGGTCGCCAAGTACGGACCGATTTTCAAGACGCGCCTGTTCGGCATCAACTTCGTCGTCTTTTCCGGGCCGGAGGGCTTCCATCGCTTCGCGACCGATCCGGCGATCGAGCGCGGCGGGACGGATCCGCTTTCGGTAAAGCAGATCTTCACCACGTCGCTCGCGCTCATCGACGGGCCGGAGCATCGGAAGCGCAAGCACGCGATGCTGATGGCCGTGCGCGACCGTGACGCGATCGCGCGCTATGTGCCGGACATGCAGAAGATCATGATGAAGTACATCTCGCAATGGGAGAGCCGCGGGGCCTTCACACTGCTTCCCGACCTCCGGCGGATGGCCGCTGATTTCACCGTGGCGATGTACACGCAGGACTACTCCGAGGAGCACGCGCGCGAACTGGACAAGATCCTGGGGTGGATGCGCGAGGCGTTCATGGGCGTCCCAGTCGCAATTCCCGGAACCACGTACGGCAATGCGATCCGCGGACGGAACCGGCTCCACAAGATCATCTATGAGGCCATCGAGAGACACCGTCGCGGGAACTACGACGATGTCGTGTCGAGAATGCTCGCCTCCGCGAAGGAGATGGGGCTTCCGGACGATCAGCTCATGGGCGATCTCAAGCATCTGATCTTCGCCGGTCAGGGTGGCTACTTCGTTCCGTTGCTGTTGATCACGATGACGCTGGCGCAGCAGCCCGAGCTCATGGAGCGCGCTCGGGAGGAAGCGCTCCGGGTCGCGCCCGACGGACCGATCACGATGGATCAGCTGGACCGGATGGAGTATCTCGAGCGCCTCTCACGGGAGCTGCGTCGATTCTTCGCGATGAACTCGGCCACCTTCTTCGGCAGGGTGAAAACGGAGATCGAGGTCGGCGGCTATCGCATTCCTGCCGGTTGGGGCGCGATCGGCGGTGTCCACATCACCATGGCCAATCCCGCCGTGTGGGAAGACCCCAAGCGCTTCGATCCCGACCGATTCCTGCCTGAGCACGTGGCGGCGAGGCCCGAAGGGGCGTATGTGCCCCATGGCGACGGAGAGCGCGCCGGCCACCGATGCCCCGGCGAAGACATCGTAGCGGTCGCGGTCAAGATGTACCTCGCGCTGCTGCTGCGTCAGTTCCGCTGGGAGCTGCCGCCGCAGGATCTCACGCTCACCAACGAGGTCTTCCCGCTGCCGACCAGCGGCTTGAAGATCCAGTTCCACAAGCAAAGCCCGCAAACCCGACAGCAGATGCCACGGGCGGCTGAAGGCCTCGCCCACCGCTAGGAGCGCACGCCATGCGACAGATGGTGATGACGCGGTTGATGCTCAAGGGCATGCGGAGCCCGCTGGACCGCACGCCCGCGTCCGTGGGTCTCGCCTTCGAAAATGTCGCGTTCAAGGCCACCGACGGCGTGGACATTCGCGGCTGGTTCATTCCCGGCGCGGGCGCGAAGACCGGAGGTCGCGGGCCGGCGGTGGTGTTCGTGCACGGATGGCTGTGGAACCGTCTGGGAAACGTCAGCGGGAAAGTGCCATTCGTGGATCGCGACGTCGATTTCTTGCCGGCCACGCGGGCGTTGCACGACGCGGGGTACCACGTGCTGCTGATGGACGTCAGCAACCACGGCGAGAGCGGCTCGCGGTTGCCGATCACATATGGTCCCTGGGAGACGCGCGACTATATCGGCGCCATCAACTACCTGCGATCGCGGCCCGACGTGGATTCGAATCGCATTGGCGCGCTGGGCTGCTCCATGGGCGGAAACATCCTCCTGTACGGCACTCCGCAGTGCCAGCCCGTCAAGGCGCTGCTGGCAATTCAGCCCGCGGTCCTGCCCAACTTCAATCGCAACTTCGCGCGCCAGGAGCTTGGCCCGCTGGGTCCCGCGATGGTCAAGGCGAGCGACCTCCTATACGTGTTCCTGCGCGCACCGCTACCCAGTCGACACAATCCGGCCATCCCCGCACGCAACCTGGGCAAGACGATTGTGCAGTACGTGCAGGGCACGGGCGACCCATGGGGCACGATGGAGGACGTGGAGGCCATGCGCGCAGCGACGCCCAACGCGCTGCCGCTGGTGAAATTCCCGTCTGCCGGGCGGTACGAGGGCTATCGCTACGTCAACGAGGCCGTGAGCGACGTCGCGGCGTTCTTCAAAGCTCATCTCTGAATCACCGCTCTGAATCACCGCAGCGTCTTGAGGTACTCGATCAGCGCCCGCTTGTCGGCCACGGGTAACGCCGTGCCATAGTAGGCGCCCGAGTGTCCCTTGTTGCTGTTCCCAGCAAGCGTGACGTCGAACAGCGTGGCGCGGCGACCGTTGCTCATCTGCGACACGTCGGTCCGGATGCCGACGTTGACGGTGTCATAGAGGCCGCTGCCGCGCCAGAACGTCGTCTTGCCGCCGTTCCGCTTGTCGTCGGGCGTCAGGAGATCCCACAGCGTGGGCACCGAGCCGTTGTGGAGGTACGGCGCGCGTGCCCAGATGCCGTCGAGCGGCGCGTTGACGTAGCCGTTGGTCTTCACCATCGACGTGATCTTCCAGTCGTGACCGGCGCCCATGTCCAACAGCTCCTGGTTGAACTTCGGCGTGTAGGAATGCAGGCGGCTGGGGTCGGTCTTCACCGATTCCCAAGGCTCGACTTTCCCCAGCTTCGCGCCGCCCACGGCGTGACACGAGGCGCACGTCTGCTGGAACACGCGCGACCCGCGCGCGAGCTGCATCGAATCGTGGGTGATGCTGAACGGATAGGCGGGCGCGTCCAGGGTCTGCAGGTACTCGTTTACGCGGTCGACGGCCGCGAGATCGATGGTCTCGGGTGAGGCCCCGGCGCCGAAAGCCGCCCCCACATTGCGATCGCGCGCGCGTGGGCTGTTGCCGTCCCAATTGAGTCCAAATCCCGAGCGCAGTTTCTGATTCCACAACGCCGGAAAATCGGCGGTGCCGATGGCCTCCGAATCCGGAATGCCGCCGGGATAGTGTGCCACGAGGTAACTGAGCTTGAGCGGATTGAAGGCGTCCACGCGCCCGTGGCCGAAGTACGGCCGCACCCCGCTGAAGAACTGTGCGAACATCGTCCCGCGCTTCACCAGGGCCTTCTTCATCCCCGGAATGATCAGACGCGAATACATGGCGCGGTCGACGGCGTTGAGCGACGGGTCTTCCTTCTCCATGAACGGCAGCAGGTAGTCGCCCGAGAAGCGTGAGTCCCTGGCCGCGGTGAACAGGAACGTGAAGAACGCGCCGATGTCGAGGTTCGACGCCCCCATGCCGAGCAGCGGCGGCGGCGTATCGTCCGGGCGAGTCTTCCAGTTGCCGGTGTGGCACACGGCGCAGTTCATACCCGTGCGTGGCACCACATCGCGACGCACGCTGAAGCCGATTGGCATCGGCCGTCCCGGTTCCTGAACGAAGCCGAAGACCGTATAGTCCTGCGCCGGCTGGATCCCTTTCGACGCGCCCGTGCTATCTGCGGTCCTGGGCAGGTACTCCGGAAACGCTTGCGGGAGCACCTTCATCACGAGCAGCGGCAGTCCTACTTCGACGTCGGTGCCGATCGAGCCGTACTTGAAGTGCTCAGCCGGACTGTCGAAGTGCTCCGGCGGATCCGTCGGGTAACGGTGCTTGACGTAGCCACCCGCAGCGACCACCGCGAGCACCAGAACCCCCAGAGTGCCCACCACCTTTCTCGCTGCCCCCCCACTCCGTTGCTCAGCCGACGTGTTCATAACAGTCCTTTGGGTGGACGGTCTGGTTCGGCGCCTTCGGCTCATTGATACCAACCACAGAGGGCATAGAGAACTGCGTTGAACCACAAAGGCGCGAGAACGTTGACTTGGTCAAGACAAACCATCCGATGTTCTTCTCTGCGTTCTCTGCGTTCTCTGTGGTTCGAATTGGTTGCCGTCTCTGGGCCCTCGGTGGTTCGTCTCGTCGACGTGGTTGCTACGGGTGCCAGAGATTGTCGTGCGCAGCTTGACGCGTGTACTGCGCCGGATCGAAGAAGCGGTTGTAGTACTCGAGCTCGAGATGGGAGAACTGGAGCCACATGCCGGGCGCGTAGAACGCATCCACGTGGGCCGGGAACCGGCCGTACGTGTCATAGATGTAGTTGCACGCGTCCTTCACGTACTCCACCTGCCGCGGACCGAACCTGGTGCCCTTCTTCACGTAGGCGCGGGCGTCGTCGCGGTTCCGATATGGCCGCGCGAACACGTCTTCATTGCCGTACGCCGTGCCGTTCGCGCTGTACTTCATCTCGATGACGCGTTCCACTGCTTCATCCATCGACGTCACGTACGGCGGGCAGAGGCCTTCGAGAATGCCGTCGATGCCCACGGGGTTTGGCTGTGACGCCGGCACCGGAGCCCACGGCGAGAGCGTCTTCGGTTGCTGAAAGCGGAAGCCAAGGCCGTGCCAGCCCTTGGCCGGGTCGCGCTGGAAGATGTAGGGATTGAACACCGCGCCGTGGATCCATCCCCCCAACCCCATGGCCTGTCCGAGCAGCATGAGATTCTGGAAGTAGAAGAACGCCTCGTAGTCCGTGCGCAGCGTGTGCGCCCAGCCCAGCGGGCCGGGGCTGTCCTTCGAGAC
>DASTVV010000217.1:0-2412 GCA_035758925.1 Gemmatimonadaceae bacterium | reverse complement strand
GCAGGCACTCCCCGCAGACTTGTCATTCCGAGCGTAGCGAGGAAGCGGTGGTCTCCCGGTAGAGAAGGCTGTCATTCCGAGCGCAGTGAGGAATCGTCACCGTCCTTGCCGACGAGCCGCTCCACAGGGATGACGAAGATTCCTCGCCTGCCGGCTCGGAATGACGTCGGCTCACTCCGCCGTCGCCTCGAGCGAGATGCGCAGGTCGTCAGCGAGCTGCGCTTCCCCGCTGACGATCGCGCTCCACGCCAGCTCATGGCCCTTCCGCTTGCCCTTCTCCACGACCTTGATCCCGTCGGGCGAGATGGTGACCGTATGCGGACGCCCGTCGATGATGACCTCGCGCTTGAGCGCCTTCTCGAGTTTCGTCGCCATGTGGGGGTCTCTGATGGATGGTTGCGGTGGCCGTCGTGTGGACAACTCCGCTGGTCAGCCCCCGCGAAATTCGCACCCGCCAATCGCCGCGGAGGACGGTTGCGGGAAGACGGTGAACATCCAATGCCGGGGCGCGACTTCTGCGCGTGGCATTTCAGTCGAATCGAACGGATGGACGCATGGACAAGCTCGAGTTGACTGGCGTGCCGGTCATGCGCACCGGGATGCTCATTCGCAAATCACCGGCGGCCGTGTTCGAGGCGTTCGTGGACCCGCGCATCACGACGAAGTTCTGGTTTACGAAAGGAAGCGGTCGCCTGGAGGTCGGGAGGCCGGTGCAGTGGACCTGGGAGATGTACGACGTCTCGGCGACCGTGACGGCGAAAGTCATCGCGCCTAACGAGCGGATCGTCATCGAATGGCCGGGGTACAGCGGGGAGACGACGGTGGAGTGGACGTTCAAGCCGCTGGAGGGCGGGACGTTCGTCGAGATCACGGAGTCGGGCTTCACCGGCGACGGAGACTCGCTGGTCAAGCAGGTGGCCGACTCGACACAGGGGTTTTCGCTGCTCCTCGCCGGCGCGAAGGCGTTCCTCGAGCATGGTGTGCGGCTGAACCTCGTGGCGGATCGGTACCCGAAGGGGGTCGAGGGGCACTGACCCCCGCAAACGACCGATCGGGTGCCTCGAGTGCGTCCCGACATGCCGTTAGGCATTGCCGGAATGCCCGCGATGGCAGGTCGCGCTCGTTGTGCCCGAGTCGCCTTCGGTCAATAGTCGATCGTGGCGTCGATCGTCAGGGAAGCCGTGCGCGTCGAGACGGTGGCGAGGCCAGTACCCTGTCCGCCGCCCGTCGCACCGGCGAATCGACCGGTTCCGCCGACAATCGTCATCTGCGCGACGAAGCTCACCAGCCCGGGCCCAGCCAGCATGCTCCTGCCCGTGTGCGTGATGTACAGCTCGTCGCCGTTCGCCGCGGTGAGCGTGCGCCAGCCCGACTGTGTGCCCGCCATGAAGTTGATGTCTTGCTCGCCGTAGAATTCTGTGCGCCCGAGATGTGTGAGCTGACACGTGCCTGTGTCGATCTGATGATGGATGGGCGGGGGCGGTAGTGGCGCAGCGTCGAACGTCAGCGTGCACGATCCCTCGAGGGCGCGCGACGTTCCGTCTCGCTGCATCGCTGCGTCGCGCGACGCGGCCGTCGCGGCCGACGCTGGCGAGGTCGGTGAAGGCTCCGTGCAGGCCACGCAGGCTGACGTGAGAAGAACAACCGGGGTGATCGACGAGCGCATGTGAACCTCCGGAATGGCGAAACGGTGATGCGCCCCCGGGACGAGTCGGTTGCCGGTACCGGGGTGCCGGGGCATGTTGACCTGAGCTCCGTAACCCCAAGAGCGCAGACATCTCTCGAATCGAGCCACTACAGTCGTTGGAAACGCCACGTCGCCCCGCCGCCGCCTCAGAGGACGCAGCGCCCGATGCGTTCCCGGCCGACCCGTTTCCGCTGGTCTACGACGAGCTGCGTCGCGTAGCGCACCGGCACCTCGAGCGCGAAGGGGAGGGACATACCCTCAGCACCACCGCGCTCGTGCACGAGGCCTACCTGAGGCTCAATAACCAGGGCAGCAGAGTGTTCAACGACCGCGCGCACTTCTTCGCGATGGCGGCCCGCGCGATGCGGCGAATTCTCGTTGACCACGCGCGACGGCATCACGCGGCGAAGCGCGGCGACGGGGCCCGGAGAGTGCCGCTCGAGCGCCTTGCGCGATCCACGGCCGACGCACTGGCGGTGGAGGAGCGCGCGGAGCTTCTCGTTGCGCTGGATGAGGCGCTCGAGCGGTTGGCGGCGCTCGACGCGCGGCAGGCACAGGTTGTGGAGATGCGTTTCTTCGCGGGCCTGACGGAGGAGGAGACGGCGGAGGCGCTAGGCATCGGGCTCCGCACCGCGAAACGTGACTGGGCGAAGGCACGGAGCTGGCTGTACCAGTCGCTGTACCCGGACGCGGTCGGCTGACGGCGCATGGAGCCCTCGTCATCG
>DASTVV010000172.1:0-14518 GCA_035758925.1 Gemmatimonadaceae bacterium | reverse complement strand
TCGAGAGCGATCCCGCAAAACCGCGTCACGTTGTGACTGTCAGGAAGGGTGGCTATCGATTCGAGCCGTGACACGAACGGCACCCGCAATGCAACAGCTCTGTGAGGCTCTTATGACATCAACGTTCGCCCGCGCATTCTTGCTCCTCGCCGTCTCGGCACAGGCGGCGCTCACTCAGCAGGCAGGCACCGAGGCGCGCGATCCGCGCGCAAGCATCACGGTCTCTACCGCGTGGCTCGCGGACCACCTGAAGGATCCTGACCTCGTTCTCCTGCACGTGGGCGAGAAATCGGAGTACGATGCCGGCCATATTTCCGGCGCGCGGTTCGTGTCCCTCCAGGACATCGCCGTCTCCGGTCAATCCAGCCCCAGCGGACTGACGCTGGAGATGCCAGCGGCCACCGACTTGCATGACCGTCTGGCCAACCTCGGTATCGGCGACAAATCACGCGTCGTCGTCTACTACGGCAAGGACTGGGTAACGCCCTCCACGCGCGTGATGTTCACGCTGGACTACGCCGGGCTGGGACCGCGAAGCGCGCTGCTCGAAGGTGGCATGCAGCAGTGGAAGCGTGACGGACACGAGGTCACCGCCGACGCTCCCGTTGCACCCAGCGCCGGTACGCTGTCGCCGCTCCGCACGCGTCCGATCGTCGTGGACGCCGCCTGGGTCAACGCCCACCTTGGCAAGAAGGGGGTGTCCGTGGTGGACGCGCGCGACACCGTTTTCTACAGCGGCACGCGAACCGGCGGCCGCGCACCGCAGGAACATCGCACGGGTCACATCGCCGGGGCAAAGAGCGTGTTCTTCAACACGCTCTTTGACGACAAGAACACGCTCAAGCCGCCGGCCGAGCTGCGCGCGCTCTTTGCGGCGGCAGGCGTGCAGCCGGGCGACACGGTCGTGACGTACTGCCATATCGGACAGCAAGCAACGGCGACGCTGTTCGCCGCGCGCTCGCTGGGGCACCCGGTGCTGCTGTACGACGGCTCCTTCGAGGATTGGTCGCGCCGCTCCGAATTTCCGGTGGACAATCCGTCGAAGAAGCCGTAGCCGTCGCGAGGGGAACGGACGTCGCTACTTCTTGCTGACCTTCTTCTGCGGATCGTCCGCGGGGTTGACGTACGTCAGCTGGAACGGGCCCATGCCGTTGACCTGAACGATGGTGCGTCCGCGAGCGATCCCGAAGTGGTGCTGGCTCGCCATCGCCGTTGCGAAGTCGCCGACCTTCAAGGTGCGCGCCTTCGCGGCATTGACGGTGTCACCCATGCCGACGAGGAACGTTCCCTGAATCACGGTGATGTGCTCGTCGGTGGGATGGTAGTGGGGTGCGATCGTATAGTTGTTCGGCATCTCCAGACGCACGGTATACTCGCCGGCCTTGCTCGGGTCGCCGGCGAGAACAGCGAATCTGGCTCCGGCGGGAAATACGGGCGGAGCTGGACCCCACTGAACGCCAGGTGCCTGCGCCGTGGCTATCTGGATGGGGAAAATGGACAGCAACGCGAGCGCACGAATCGAACGCATGGTGTAAACCTCGGATGGTAAGGGATCGGTGACGGCGCGTGCTCGGCGCCGCGTATCAAATCACGTTCCCTGTGCGCCAGTGCGCTTCGCCCGGAGGGGCCACGCCGACCGTCGGAGGACCATGGCCCGAATGGGCCATGGTTCGCCTCGGTGAAGCGTCGAGCTAGAGCAGGTCGTGTTGTGCAGCGTACGCCGCCGCCGCGGCGCGCGACGAGAGCCGCAGCTTGGTGAAGAGGTTCGCCACGTGCCGCTTCACCGTGTGCTCACTCAGTCGCAGCCGCACCGCGATTTGCGGATTACTGAGCCCCTTGGCCAGCAGCCGAAGGATCTCGATCTGGCGCGTCGTCAGCGGAAGCGCTTGCCGTCCACGCTGCGTGCTCGTTCCGATCGACACACCGGCCAGCCACGCCGCGGCGCGCGCCTCGTACGCGTGCGCGCCCAATGAGTGAAATGCATCGCGGGCCAGCCCTGCCTCGCGCGTTGCCGCGCCGCGAGATCCGTTCTCCGCCAGTACATGTGCGAGCGCCAGCCGCGCCTGGGCAACCTCGAACGGCGCGCCGCTCTCCTGAAACAAATCCACCGCGCGCTGAAAACACCGCGCGGCGTCGGACGGAGCCCCGAAGGCCCGCAGCAGCGCGCCTTCGGCAATGACGGCCGCCGCCATCATCGGCGTCGTGGGAATGGACCGGGCGATGTCGTCCAGCTCCTCGAGCGCTTTCGTGGCGGCCGCGCGATCGCCCCGCGCCGCGTGCGAACGCACGGAAAGCTCCAGCGCGCCAGCCCGAATCGTCGGCTCCTTGTCACCGACGTACGCAAGGAAGCGTTCCAGCTCCGCCGCACTCTCGTCCGCTTCGCCCTGCTCCAGCAGCAGCGCTGCCCGGCCAACGCGCGCGACCGGCTGGGACGCGGCCTGTTCGAACAGACGGCTGGCATCGGCGAAGCGACCCTGCCGCAGCCGAAGCTCGCCAAGGCGAGCAATCGCCTGGACCGCCATGGCCGGCCGCGCGCTCTCGAGATCCTGGACGGCCGCCAGCAGCTCCGCCTCCGCCTCCGCCCAATGTCCGCGCCAGATCTGTACGCCCGCGTACTGCGCGCGGCACACCGCGGACAGCGGCCGCAGGTGCCATCGCCTGGTGAACTCCTCCGCGCGCGCGCACCACTGCGCGGCCCGCTCGAAGTCCCGCACCCGTTCGCAGGCGAAGATCTGCCAGCAGCACACGACGCCCACGGCGTGCAGCTCCTTCACTTCCCCGGCGGTCGCGGCAGCCGTCGCCTCGTCCAGGCGGCGGAGGCCCGGTGCCACGTCGCCGGCGCTCACCAGCGCCAGGCCTTCCAGCGCCAGTCCCGTGAACTCGAGCGCGCGATCTGCCAATCGACGCCCGATCTCCGCCGCGCGCACGGCGATGGTGCACGCGGCCCGCGGATCGTGCGCACGAAACAGGGTGACTTCGCCTTCGCGCGCCAGTAGCCAGCCGAACTCCGCGGAGTCCTCGTGCCCTTCCAGCAGGCGCCTGGCGCGCTCCATCCACCCGGAGGCGACGGCCGTATCGCCGCGGAAGGCGAGGGAATCCCACACCAGCCAGAGCGCGACGCGTGCGGCGCCACGCACGTCGTCCCGATCCCGATACAATCGATACGCGCGTTCTCGCGCGTCGAAGGTCGTCGCCGCGTCGTCGCGCCACCACGCGACCAGTCCCAGCTCCTCGAGTGCCTCCGGCGATTCCCCTTCGGCTGCACACTTCTCGAAATGCGCGCGCGCCTCTTCCAGCGCGCCGCGTCGAAATGCCTCCCTGCCCGCCTCGAGGCTCATGCCTCCAATCTACGGGTGGATAGCTGACATGCGGCTTACGCCGTCCGCGCGGACCGAACCACTCACTGGCGACATGGAGCGTTGGGATTCGTCTGCTTCGGCGCGTCGAGTGTGGGCCGCGCCGGCGTATTGGCGATCGACATCGCCGCGTCGTACACCATCCGCGCCACCCTCGCCAGGTCAGGATAGCTGATGTACTGAGTGGATCCCGTGAGAACACTGCGGGCGGGATAGCCCTACAGGATCCAGCGGATCATTCGGGCAAGGCGCAACGTGTTCTTCTTCGTCGGTGGCAGCAGGCGGTCGAGCTGGCTCTGTGTCTCCACCCAGGTGCTGCGCGCCATGATGTAATAGAGGTCCACCAGCCCGACCGCGGCATGGAGGCCGGATACCAGGAGCGAAAGCTCGCCGTCCTGCATGATGCCGCGCGGATCCTGATTCTGGGTGCCGAGGCTGAAATAGAAGCTCACGGCCTTGCGGTCGGCGGGCGACAGCTGGCGCTCGTAGCTGGCGAGAGGCGCGTCCGTATCGCTGACTGCGCCGTCCACGATCGGCGTCGGTGCCGGCTCGCGCAGGCGGTCCGCGAGCGACGCCGACTGGCGGGACTGTTCCTCCATCGTGTGCGCGAGCACAACGTCCCAACCCGGCTGGCGAGCAAGCGCCGCGACCGCGCCCGGCCGCGCAACCAGCTGCGTCTTCTGGTGCAGCTGCGGTGCGCGCGGTAGCTCGTCGCGAGCGAGCTCCATCGATCCCTTCCCGTTGGCTTCCGTCGTCACCGTGGCGACGTTCAGCACAGCGAGCGTCGTGGAGTCGAACGGGATCACGCCGCGGATCCATGGAGACCGTCGCAGTCCCTCCGTGATCTCGCGTCGCCGGCCCTCGATATCCGTCACGTCGGCGCGAGCGGTGTAGAGACCGACGCGCAGCTCGCCGCCGACCGCCCGGATGTGCGGACCGAGACGCTGGCGAATCTCGAGCAAGCGGCTCATCACGTCGCGCTGCATCGCCGCAACCACCGCTTGCGGGTTGGGCCCATTCTCAAGCGACGGCGATATCACGAAGACACGACACCCGCGCGCCGCGGCTGCGGCCAACATCGACGCCCAGACGTCGCTCACCCACAGCGGATCGGGCACGATGATGATGCTGCCGGGTGGCGCGAGGTTGTAGAGCATCGCCCGCGCGACCGACGACGCCTTGGCACCGAAGCCCGCTTCATTGTGCAACTGCAGCGCACGGCCGACGAACTTCGCGTCGGCACCGTCGGTGGCGGGGACCGCGGGCAACACTTCGCGCAGTGGAGCCGGAATCTGATAGGGACGTACGCCGTTTCGTACGAGCGCGCGGCGCGCGGCCGCTCGCACCTCGATCGCGGCGGGACCGCGCATCAGGTAGCCGCGATCCTCCCAGGTGTTGCTCGCGTAGTGCTCGCCGATCCCGACACCGGTGAGGATCAAGCCGCCGCGATAGGGTTCCCGCTCCGTGAGATCATAGAACGCTACCTTGCGATGCTCACGCTGCACGTTGTCCGGCATGAACGGCAGACCGGGATTGATTCGACTGCTGCGGAACGAGAAGTCGCTGGGCAGGACGATATTGACGTTGACCTTCACGACGCGACGCAGCCAGGCATCGCCGCCGAGCACGGCCGCGTCCTGTTGCAGGCGATTCGAATGCGCGACCGCCCAACGGAGCTCCTCCTGTCGTTCACGCAGATGCGCGGCGCGCTCCGCGTTGCGGCGTCCGCGCGGCAGGTTGATCGGCGCCGTGAGCGGACGCTCGAGAATGTCCATCCAGAGACGCCCATCGCGCTGCTCGTAGTAGAACTCATCCAACATGATCATGTAGACGGGCAACCGGCCGACACTGTCGTAGCGCGCAACGGCCTGTGTCAGCGCGGGGAGATAGGCATCGGCGACCATCGTGTAGCCCACGTCGTCCACCGTGTTCGTCACATCGCGCCGACCCGTGATGTCGTGCGTCCACAGCACGTGGTAGTCGCGAGCCGCGAGAATGGACCGCGCGATCTCGATCGGGAGCTCCGAGCTCCGCAAATAGGTGAGCTCGTTGTCATCGGCAAAGCGTCTGCCGACCACGCGCTCCACCAGTCGATCCACCTCCGACTGCTCGTCGTACTGGTCTTCCGTCAGCGCGAGCTGGACCGGAAGCCATACGAGTCTCGAGTCGTGCCACTGTGACCGAAGGTTCCCCTGAAGAGCTTCGACCAGATTGAGCCAGCGCGCATGCACCGTTTCCACCACGGACTGGGATTCGGCCGCTACGCGCGACGAGTCTCGCAACCAGCGAAGAAAGTGAGCGTGGGCCACAGACGTGAATCCGCGGATCCCGCCGTCCTTCGCCTGTCCAAAGAGCGAGTCGTATGGCAGGATGACGTCATCCAGGAGCCCTGCCCGCGCGCGCGCCGCTATCGTCTCCCCGGCAGCGGTGTCGCCGGCCGCCGCCCCGAAGGCGGTCGCCAGCTCTTCCCGATAGCTCTGGAGCCCCAGCGAGTAGTTTCGGCCGTACCGCACAATGGCGGTGTCATCGGCAAACAGGTTGGTGTACGCCAGGATCTGCGACGCAGCGTAACCGACCCGCACCAGCGCACTTTCGACAGCTCGAGAAAGAGGGCGGGCGGCCGTGGTTGGAGCCACGCGTTCGGCTGCCGGCAGATCGGCGTCGGTATCGCGGACGCGCGTTCGACCGGCCCATCGGTCGAACGGCATGTAAAGCCCGGCCATGAGCCGATTTGGACGTGTGAGCCAGTCGAGACGGACCATGCTTCCGTGCCCGACGATCCCTCCCCTTCTAATGGCAGTTTGAAAGGTTATCATTGGCGACGGCTCACTGGTGATATCCAATCCTGCAGCCACACCAACCGCCCTACTGGTTATCATTAGCCGCGCGCCGGGATCGATCGCATCAATGGTCCTTGAAGCGATGTACGCTTCGCCGGCAATCCCAAATAGACCGGTTACTGGGTTCGTCATTGGGTGGTGGACACCGACCGCCACAAGGGCCGCAATATCCGTTGCGATGCCAGTTGACCCGGTACCATAAAGAGTCCACCTGGGTGGTTGGCCCATGGAGAACACGGGCGCCTCTCGCGGATCCGGCCTTTGTGCCGCAAGAGTTGTCCAGGCTATGCCCGTCAGCGCAATCGCGCTCCAGCGTCGGTGGCCCACGCTGGACGGTTACTCAAGCACCGTACCGCCGTACTCGAGAGGGGCTGGCTTGGGAGCGTCAGCCGCGCAACACTGCTGTGTGCGCCACCGCGCGTCGTAGATTGCGCCAACCGCATTCATAGTATGGTTGCCTTCCCCGTCCGAAAGTCGTCAAGTGGTTCTGCGGGGCAAGCTTACAGCCCGATTCCCACCTGAATAAGCGCCGAGTCGACTCAGTGATTTTTTTGGCGTCGTCCTGCACCGTGCGCGGCACACCATGAAGCCAGCGTCTCCAAGCCGCGTGCGTTCCTACCGATCATTCGCTCGATACGCTGGCGGCGTGGCGGTGCTTGCCTTCGTCGCCGCGACTTGCCGAGACCTCACCGGTCCCACGGGCGTCGCGACTGAAGGCGGTCCGATCACCGTGGTGTACCGCGGACCGACGGACACGAACGGTGTCGTCCAGCTGACGGTTGGCGACAAGATCTCGCCACCCGTCGAGATCCGCATCCGCGGCACGCTCGTCAACCGCGCTCGCTACGTGTTCTCGAACATGGACACGTCGGTCCTCAAGGTCAGCAAGAACGGCGACAGTCTTTATGCGGTCGCACGCGGCCGAGACACTGTCGTGGTTGCACTCGTCGGGAGCACCATCGGCGGCAGCATCGAACCCGGCTCCGTGCTCAAGGATACCGTTCTGGTCGCGGTGAAGCCCGCCCGGAACCTGGTCACGACCAATCCGATCCCGACGCTCCGCAGCTTTGGCGATACCGCGGTGGTGTCAGCCGAGTCGCGCGACATCAACAACGTCCGGACCAAGGCCGGGAAGGTTCGCTGGTATTCCGCGGATCCGGCGATCTTCACCGTAGACTCGGTCGGAACGGCCAACCCGGACGGCACGAACACGAGCGTGGTGAGGGCCGTCCGAAACGGGACGGTCGACCTGATCACCATTTTCGACGACGTCGAGACGGTTCGCACTCCCGTCAACGTCCAGCAGCTGGCGGCCACGTACCTGTTGCGTTCGCGGTTCGGGGGCGGCGCACCCGGAGCTCCGGTCGACTTCAGGTCTCTGGGCGACACGGCGACGCTGATCGCCACGCCGGCGGACGCGCGCGGGAACCCGTTGGCCGCCGGATCGCTGCCCGCGCCCACGCCGACGTTCTCGGTCAATCCGCCCGGGAAGGTTTCGGTCAATGCGGTATCGGGGCTGCTGACGGCGAACTTCAACACCGACCTTGGTGCACCGGTGACTGCCGTGGCGACCGGCGTCTCCGGCACAACCACGGTGACGAGCGACCCGTTGCCCATCGTGGTGCAACAGATCGCCACGACCATTTCGATCATCGGCAGGCGTGTGGACACGATTCCATC
Organism: Gemmatimonadaceae bacterium; assembly: GCA_035758925.1. Taxonomy (GTDB): domain Bacteria; phylum Gemmatimonadota; class Gemmatimonadetes; order Gemmatimonadales; family Gemmatimonadaceae; genus DASPMP01. The sequence goes on along the minus strand of DASTVV010000172.1, from coordinate 6,642 downwards.
CATCGGGTCCACCAAGGACTTGATCGCGATCGTGAAGGACGCGCGCGGCAATGACGTGCAGACCGGCATCACGTGGACGTCGCGCAACACGGCTGTCGCGCAGTTCCGGACGACTCCCACGGGCGACGTGGCGCTCGCCATCGACACCGGCACCACGCGTTTCGTTGTCAGCCGCGATCTGGTGGCGGACTCCATTACCGTCATCGTCACGAATGACCCGGAGACCATCGAGCTGAAGCCCGACACGGTCTTCATCCGCAGCCTCGACGAGGTGAAGCGCTTCACGTCGATCACTGTGCGGAATTTCAAAGGCGATCCGCTGCCCAACATCCCCATCACGTGGACGTCGGCGGATCCCGCCATTGTCCAGGCGAACGCGGACAGTACCATCGTCGGCAAGGCCGTCGGCGCGACCAACGTCACGGCCCACACCGCCAACGGCAAGACGACGACGAGTCGTGTGGTGGTGACCAACGCACCGGCCATTCTGGACATTCTGCCGGCCAGCAGCACGTTGGCGAGCGTCGGCGACACGCTGCTCAACATCGCCGTGGACTTCCGGAACGGACTCGGGGTGGCGCTTCCGCGTTCGGCGGCGTCGTGGAGCAGCAACGACGTCAATGTCGCGACGGTCAACGTCGATCCGTCGGGCAACGTGCGGATCATCGCGGCCGGCACCGGCAACACGTACATCCGGGCCGCGAGCCCCGTCGATCCGCTGGTGCGCGACTCGGTCTTCGTCACGGTGACGAACGCGCCCGCATCCATCGTGGCGGCGCCGAACCCTGCGCCGACGCTGACGGCTCTGGGCTCCAATGTCACGTTCACCGCGACGGTGTTCAACGCGTCCGGCAATCCGATTCCGACCGCGAAGCTGCGCTGGTCGGTGCTGGCGGGTACCGCGGTTTCGATCGATTCCGTCACGGGCGTCGCGACGGCGCTGCAGAACGGTCCCGCGACCATTCGCGCCACCTCGGGCATGATCACGGCCGACATTCCGCTCACCGTCGCGCAGGCCATCGCCGGCACGCGGTCGACCATCAGTGCGGGAGCAGCCAGCCTCACGGCCGATGGAGCGAGCTCCACGTCGATCACCGTTCAGCTCAAGGATGCCAACGACAACCCGATCGCGTTCGGCGGGTCGACCGTCGTGCTGTCGACGTCCCTCGGCGCGCTCGGCTCCACCACACCCACGGACATCGGCAACGGTCAGTACACGACGACGTTGACGGCGGGCACGGTGACCGGCTCCGCGTCCGTGACCGGTAACGTCAACGGCAACGCGATCACCAACAGCGCGGTCGTCGCGTTCACGGCATCCGCCGCCAGCAAGTACATCGTGACTCCGACGAATCTCACGCCGGTGGCGGGCACGTCGGTCACCGTGCGCGCGCAGCTTGCCGACGCGAACAACAATCCGATTCCGACGGCGGGGTCCGTGGTGCAGTTCGCAAGCACCAATGGCGGGTCATTCGCCCCGGCCAATGGCCAGGCGACGACTGACGGCGCCGGGGTCGCGACCATCACGTTCCTCACGAACACGACCACCAGCTCGCATACCGTCAGCGCGACGACCGGCGGCATCGCGGGATTGAGCGCCGCGATCGTCACCGTTGCCGGCGCCGCGACGAAGTACATCGTCACACCGTCCACGACGAGCCCGGTCGCCAGCAGCGTCGTCACGGTGTCCGCCCAGCTTGCCGACGCGAACAACAACATTGTCGCTCAGCAAGGTCAGACGGCGTCGTGGAGCCACACGGGAACGGGAAGCTTCCCGGGTGGCGCGACAGACAACTCCACGACGAACACGAGTGGCGTCGCGACGATCTCGTTCACCACGGCGGCGTCATCCGGCCAGACCGCGACCGTCACAGCGACGACCGGCGGCGTCACCGGCACCAGCGCGGCGTTCACCACGATTTCCGGTACCGCAACACAGCTTGCCGTCATCCTCGCGCCGTCCGCGAATCCGCAGAGTGGCGTCGCGTTCCCCACGCAGCCCACGATTCAGCTGCGTGACGCCCAGGGCAACGCCGTGAACGCGCTCAACGTCAGCGTCACTGCGACGATCACCTCGGGTGGAGGCACGCTCGGCGGCACCACGACGGTGCAGACCGACGCGAGCGGACTGGCGACGTTCACGGATCTCTCGATCACGGGCTTCATCGGCGCCCGCACGCTGACGTTCAGCGCTTCCGGTCTGTCGTCGACCACGGCGGGCGTGACGCTGGTGGCCGGGAACGCAGCACAGCTCACCGTCACCACCGCCCCGTCGACCACGCCGAGGAGCGGGATCGCCTTCCAGACGCAGCCCGCTATACAGCTGCGGGACGCCCAGGGCAACCTGGTTACCACCGGCGGTGTGATCGTGACCGCAGGGATCACGAGCGGCGGCGGCAGCCTCACGGGGGGGCTCACTGCTACCACGGTCGCCGGCACTGGACTCGCGACGTTCACCGGCCTCACGATCACGGGCACCGTCGGTGCGCGAACAATCTCCTTCAGCTCACCAGGACTCACCGCGGCGACGGCGAACGTCACGCTGGCCGCCGGCAATGCGGCGCAGCTGGGGATTGCGACCCAGCCTGCCGGCGCGATCGCCGGGTCGCCGTTCGCGACGCAGCCCGTGATCGAGGTTCGCGATGCCCAGGGCAACGTCGTCCTCACCGATGCGTCGACGGTTTCCGCGGCGCTTGGTGCTGGCACCGGAACACTGCAGGGAACTCTGAACGCATCGGCCGTCAATGGCGTCGCGACGTTCACCAACCTGCGACACAACACGGCTGAAACGATCACGATCCAGTTCACCGACGGCGCGCTCACGCCCGCCACGTCGGCGAACCTCGTCGTGAGTACCGGCGTCCCTGCACAGCTATCGGTGGCTCAGGCCCCCACCGCGACGCCACAGAGCGGCATTCCCTTCCCGACGCAGCCGACGATTCAGCTGCGCGACGCCCAGGGCAACGCAGTGAGTCAGGCGAACGTCAACGTCACCGCGACGATCACCGCGGGCGCCGGTACGCTCGGCGGAACCACCACGGTGCAGACTGACGGTACCGGACTGGCGACGTTCACCAATCTCGAGATCAGCGGTGTGACCGGCGCCCGTACGTTGACCTTCAGCGCTTCGGGTCTGTCGAATACCACGGCCGGCGTGACCTTGGCGGCCGGCAACGCGGCTCAGCTCACGGTAGCCACGACGCCGTCGACGAGTCCCCAGAACGCCATTCCGTTCACGACACAGCCCGCGTTGCAGTTGCGCGACGCGGCCGGAAACATCGTCACCACCGGCGGCATCGTCGTGACGGCGGCGATCACGAGCGGCGGCGGCGTTCTCAGCGGGCCGGTGGGCGGCGTCACCGCGACCACCGCCGCCGGTACGGGGATCGCGACCTTCCAGGATCTCACCATCACCGGCATCATCGGCGCACAGACGATCACCTTCACCGCGCCGAGCCTCACGGGTGTGGCGTCGAACGTGACCCTGGTGGCTGGCGCGCTGAATCACTTCCTCGTGGAGGCCGCAGGCGGCGGCGCGATCCAGCAGCAGACCGCTGGTTCGTCGTTCAACATCCGCGTCGTCGCGCAGGACGTGAGCGATAACGTCGTCACCTCGTTCTCCGGCGGCGCCAACACCGTCGACATCTCGTCGCCCAACAGCGCGACGTTCAGCTCCGGCAACGGCACAACGCCGGCCTTCACGAATGGCGTGCTTGCGTCGCGCAGCGTGACGATCACGAACGGTGGCACCTTCTCGCTGTCGGCCACCAAAACCGCGGGCGCCGAAACCGGGACCTCGAACCTCTTCACGGTGCTTCTCGCGACGCAGTACATCGTGACGGCGGCGCCGACCGTGCAGAGCGGCAACACGATCATCGTATCGGCACAGTTGGCGGACGCCGGCGGGACGCCGGTCGCGACGTCCGGCAAGACGATCAGCTGGAGCAAGACCGGGCCAGGTGGCACGTTCGCGACGCCGACGTCGCTGACCGATGCCAACGGCGTGGCCCAGATCGCCTTCACGGGAACGGTCGCTGGCGTACATACGGTGATTGCCACCGACAACACGTCGCTGACCGGAACAAGCGGCGCCATCACCGTCACGCCAGGCAGCCTCGCCGGCTTCCTGGTGGAGGCCAACGGCGGCGGATCCATCGCGACGCAATCGGCGGGCGTGCCATTCCTGATGCAGATCACAGCGCGCGACGCCTCCAACAATACCGTCACGTCATTCAGCGGCGCCGGAAACACCGTGACGCTCACTTCCACCAGCGCGATCAGCGCCGGAGGCGGTGTGACCGGCACGTTCACCAACGGCGTGCTCACGGGCCACTCGATCACCCTCACGACGGCCGGCGCGGGACAGACCATCACTGCCACGCGCACGTCGGGCGGCGCGCAGAGCGGCTCCTCGGCCGGGTTTTCCATCAACCCCGCGGCGCTGGACAACTTCCTGGTCACGGCCGTGAGCGGCGGCGCCATCGCCACGCAGACGGCGGGCGCCGCCTTCAACGTGCGGGTGACCGCGCGCGACCAGTTCAGCAACACGGTCACCTCGTACAACGGTCCCGGCAACCGGGTCAATTTCTCGTCCACCAGCGCCATCAACAGCGGCGCCGGACCGAGCGCCACGTTCAGCAACGGCGTGCTCGCCTCACATACAATTACGCTGACGACGGCCGGCGCAGCCCACACCATCACAGCCACGCGCGCAACGGGCGGCGCACAGGCCGGCACGTCGGCATCGTTCGCGATCGATCCAGGTGCCGCGACGAAATTGGTTCTCGTCCAGGAGCCTTCCGCGACGGCGACGGCAGGCGTGATCTTCGCGCAGCAGCCGATCGTCGAGATTCAAGACGCGTTCGATAACCTGGTCACGAGCGACAACAGCACGGTCGTCACGGCGACGGCGGCGGGCGGCACGGGACCGCTCATCGGATTGTCGGTCCGCACCGCAGTGAACGGCGTCGTGGCATACGGCGGACTGCGATACGACCAGGCCGAGACGATCACGCTCGACTTCACGAGCAGTCCGGTGTTGACGGGCGATACCTCCGACCCTGTCGATGTCAGCGCGAATGCCCTGCATCACTTCGCCATCTCTGCGATCACCACTCCGCAGGTTGCCGGCACTCCATTCACGTTCACGATCACCGCGCAGGATGCGTTCGACAACACCGTCACGAGCTTCGATGGCGCCGGGAATACCGTTGATATCAGTGGCGAGCCCGGCACTGTCGTGTTGGGTGAACCCGTGACGTCAGGCGTGTTCACCAATGGCGTGCTCGCCGGCCAGGCGGTCACCGTCACGAGCGCTGGTCTGGCCCGCGCCGTTCAGGTGGTCCGCAGCGGCGGCACCGAGACGGCGCTTTCGAATGATTTCGACGTCGTTGCCGGTGCGGCGCACCACCTCAGCTTCGTTGACGGACCGACGCAGACGCAGGCGGGCGCGACCATTACGCCCGCGGTCACTGTTGAAGTTCGCGACCAATTCGACAATGTGGTGGAGGCGGACAACACGACGGACGTGATGGTGGCGATCGGCACGAACCCGAGCGGCGGTACGCTCGCCGGGACCCTGACGCGGCAGGTCGTCGCGGGCGTCGCAACGTTCGCGAACCTGAGCATCAACCTCGTCGGATCCGGCTATACGTTGACCGCGACCTCCAACCCGGCGCTGGCCCTGGCAACGAGCAATACCTTCAACATCATTCCATAGGATCGAGAGCCCAAGCCTCCCCCATGTTCTGTCGCAACTGCGGATCGAGCATACCTGACGGCGCTGCATTCTGCGCCAACTGCGGCACGCCCGTCACGCAGACGCAAAGCGGCGTGGCGGTGGCGACCGCGCCCGATCAGGCGCATGGTGGCCTTCCGCCGATCGCGATGACGCCGGAGAAGTCCGGCGGGGGGGACAATCTCCTCGCCATGGTGAAAGCCGAGCTGGGGAGGGACTATCGCATCGAGCGCGAGCTTGGACGCGGCGGCATGGCCGTCGTCTACAAAGCTGTTGAAGTTGCCCTCGATCGAACCGTGGCGATCAAGGTCGTGCCGCCAGACAGCACCAACGCCGGCCAGGCAGCGGAGCGATTCCGCCGCGAAGCAAAGCTCGCCGCGTCGCTCGACCATCCGAACATCATTCCCGTGTATCGCGTCGGCCAGGCTGGCCCGCTCCACTACATGGCCATGAAGTTCGTAGAGGGCCGAGCGACGGACGCGATCATCGAACAGCAGGGCGCCCTGCCGCTCTCCGTTTGCGTCGCCATCCTCCGCTACGCGGCCGCCGGGCTCGCGTTCGCGCATGAGCGCAAGATCGTCCACCGCGACATCAAGCCCGCGAACATCCTCATCGACAAGGATGGACGCGTGATGGTCTCCGACTTCGGTATCGCGCGCGCGCTGGAAGAAGTGTCGATGACAGCCAGCGGCATGATGATCGGGACACCCTACTACATGAGTCCCGAGCAGTGCGGTGGCCAGAAGGTGAGCCCGCAGAGCGACCAGTACTCGCTGGGGATCATGGGATTCCAGATGCTCACGGGCGAGGTGCCGTTCCTCGCGGACTCCATGGTCGGCGTCATCCAGCACCACTACATGACGCCAGTGCCGGCCATCACGCAGGTGCGCTCCGAGGTGCCGAAG